>NZ_CP081903.1:5366724-5680527 GCF_020091405.1 Bacteroides cellulosilyticus | reverse complement strand
TGCAAAGATTGGCATCATCGGTTTGAATGGCTCCGGTAAATCTACCTTGCTGAAGATTATCGCCGGGTTGGACAAGTCTTATCAGGGCGAAGTGGTGTTTTCACCGGGTTACTCAGTGGGCTATCTGGCTCAGGAACCTTACCTGGATCCTACGAAAACCGTAAAAGAAATTGTTATGGAAGGCGTACAACCCATTGTGGATGCACTCGCTGAGTACGAAGAGATTAACCAGAAATTCGGTCTGCCGGAGTATTACGAGGATGCCGACAAGATGGATAAGCTTTTTGCCCGTCAGGGAGAACTTCAGGATATCATCGATGCAACTGATGCCTGGAATCTCGACAGTAAACTGGAACGCGCTATGGATGCCCTCCGTTGTCCGCCCGAAGACGCAACTGTAGACCATCTTTCGGGAGGTGAGCGTCGCCGTGTGGCACTTTGCCGCTTACTGTTGCAGAAGCCCGATGTACTGTTGCTGGACGAACCTACCAACCACCTTGACGCTGAATCCATCGATTGGCTGGAACAACATTTGCAGCAATATGAAGGTACGGTGATTGCCGTAACCCACGACCGTTACTTCCTCGACCATGTGGCAGGTTGGATTCTTGAGCTCGACCGTGGCGAAGGTATCCCCTGGAAAGGTAACTATTCCAGCTGGTTGGAACAAAAGACCAAGCGCATGGAAATGGAAGAGAAAACCGCCAGCAAGCGTCGCAAGACATTGGAACGCGAGTTGGACTGGGTGCGTATGGCTCCTAAAGCACGTCAGGCGAAAGGTAAGGCACGTTTGAATTCTTACGATAAACTGATGAATGAAGATATCAAGGAGAAAGAAGAAAAACTTGAAATCTTTATCCCTAATGGTCCGCGCCTTGGAAATAAGGTTATCGAAGCGAAACATGTGGCAAAGGCCTATGGCGACAAACTTCTGTTCGATGATCTTAACTTCATGCTTCCACCCAACGGCATTGTGGGTGTAATCGGTCCTAACGGTGCGGGTAAAACAACGCTGTTCAGGTTGATTATGGGGCTGGAAACGGTAGATAAAGGTGAGTTTGAAGTAGGAGAGACCGTAAAGGTAGCTTATGTCGACCAGCAACACAGCGATATTGACCCGAACAAGAGCGTGTACCAGGTTATTTCCGGTGGCACGGAACTGATTCGCATGGGTGGACGTGATATCAATGCACGTGCCTACCTGTCACGTTTCAACTTCTCCGGTGGAGATCAGGAGAAGCTTTGCGGTGTACTTTCGGGGGGTGAACGTAACCGTCTGCATCTTGCTATGGCTCTGAAAGAAGAGGGCAACGTGTTGTTACTGGACGAACCTACCAATGACATTGACGTGAACACACTTCGCGCTCTTGAAGAAGGTCTTGAAGATTTCGCCGGATGTGCTGTAATTATCAGTCACGACCGTTGGTTCCTCGACCGTATTTGCACTCATATACTTGCGTTCGAAGGTGACTCCAATGTCTTCTATTTCGAAGGCTCTTATTCAGAATATGAGGAAAATAAACAGAAACGTTTAGGGAAAGAAGAACCTACCCGTGTACGTTATAGAAAGCTTATGAATGACTGATAACAGTGAGAATCTGATAGCATAACTAATATTTTTATGACAAATAGAAAGCTCTACAAAAAACTTGTAGAGCTTTTTTGTTATAAAAAGTTTCAATAACTCCTATATACCCTAAAATTTTGTAGCAGAAATGTAATACAAATCTAAATCTTATTAATTATATTTGCGTCTTAAAACAGTATTTAATACTTAATTAACATTCGTAATTAACACATTTAATTAACAAAAAACAGAAGTATGAAAAAACATCTAATTCATTTCCTGTTGGTGGCTGTGCTGTCTGTATGCAGTGCTGCGGCATTTGCCCAGACTACAGTGAGGGGGCAGCTTGTTGACTCGGAAACAGGCGAACCTTTGGTGGGAGCTGCCGTTATGATAGAAGGCACTTCACAGGGTACGGTGACTGACATTGATGGTTATTTTAAGCAAAGTGTTGCTCAGGGTGGAACCTTGTTGTTCAAGTACGTAGGTTTCAAAGACCTCAAGAAGAAGATTACGCAGAAGGGTGCTTCTGTTGATTTGGGTGCTATTCAAATGGAGCCGGATGCAGTGGTGTTAAAGGACGTGGTGATAACTTCGTCTGTGGCAGTAGCCCGTAAGACTCCGGTGGCTGTATCTACTGTTAATCCCATATCTATTGAGGATAAGATTGGTTCGCAGGAGTTGCCACAGATCTTGAAGTCAACGCCAGGTGTTTATGCCTCCAATGAAGGTGGTGGTTATGGTGACTCTAACATAAAGATTCGTGGCTTTAAGTCGGAATATGTGGCTATGATGATTAATGGTGTGCCTATGAACGGTATGGAGAACCAGAAAGTGTATATGAGTAACTGGGGTGGTCTGATTGACGTGGCTAGCAGTATTCAAATACAGCGCGGACTCGGTGCCAGCAAGGTTTCTACTCCTTCGGTGGGTGGTTCGCAAAACATTATCACCAAGACCACTGATGCCAAGATGGGTGGATTTATTTCTTATGGCATGGGTAACGATGGCTACAATAAGGTGATGTTTAGTGTATCTTCAGGGCTTACAAAAGATGGCTGGGCCTTTACTTTGTTAGGTGCCAGAGATTCGCGCGACGGTTATATTCAAGGTACAGAATCTGAAGCCTACACTTGGTTTATGAGTGTGGCAAAGCGTTTCAACGATAATCATCAGCTTTCATTTACCGCTTTTGGTGCACCTCAGTGGCATAATCAGCGTAGCATGCCGAACGGGCTGAGTATTAAGGAATATCAGCGTGTGAAACAATGGATGGGTGAAGAGAGCCCTTATCGTTATAACTCTACTTTTGGTTATCGCAACGGTCAAGTGATGAACTCTTCACGCAACGAGTATCACAAACCTCAGATGTCGCTCAACCACTTGTGGCAGATTGACCATAAGTCAAGCCTCAGTACGGCTGCTTATATGTCTATCGGTACGGGTGCAGGTTATAGTGGTACAGGTGTGACAGGTTACAGCAGCTCTTGGTATGGTACGGGCAGTGATGGTACGGTGAATACTCAGTTCCGCTGTCCTGACGGTACATTCGATTACGATGCTGTGGATAAACTCAATGCTGATAACTATACTAATCCGGTGAACGTAAGCGGTATGCCCAATTATAATGGTTCGCTGATGATTATGAACAAAGCTTCGAACGACCACTTCTGGACAGGTTTGATTTCTACCTATACTACCAAGCTTGGCGATTACTTTGATTTCTATGGTGGTATTGACTTCCGTTACTATAAAGGATTGCACAAGAATGTGATTACTGACCTTTTCGGAGGGCAGTATTATGTGGACTCTTATAACCGTAAAACAGTATTGGCTGAGAATAGCCAAAACGGTGGCGTTGCTTCTTGGGTAAATCAGAAGTTAGGCGTTGGTGATGTGATTCGCCGCGATTACGATGGTTTTGTGATGTACGAAGGTGGTTTTGCCCAGTTGGAATATAATAAAGATAAAGTAAGTGCTTTTGTATCGGGTGGTCTTACCAACACCAGCTATTGGCGTAAAGACCGTTTCTACTATAGTGGTGACAAGCAGGTATCTTCGAAGAAACATTATTTGGGTGGAAACGTGAAAGCGGGTTTGAACTATAACCTCGATGAATACAATAATGTATTCTTCAATACCGGATTCATCAGTCGCGCTCCTATTTTTGATAATACTTTTATCAATTCTCAGAGTTCGCACGAACGCAATCCCGATGCCAAGAACGAGAAGGTTTATTCTTTTGAATTAGGTTATGGATATCGTAGCCATTATTTTACAGCTAATGTGAATGCTTACTATACCATGTGGAAAGACAAAGCTTTGTATGATACCGGATCTTATGAAGATGAGAATGGAGCTTCTCAACGCTGGACTATGAACATGAGCGGTGCGCAGGCAAACCACATGGGTGTGGAGCTTGACTTCACTGCTAAACCTTTCCGTTGGATGGAAGTTAACGGTATGTTTTCTTGGGGAGACTGGCGTTGGAGCGGTACGGCAAAGGGTTTCATGATGAATACTGAAGGACAGATTATGGCGAGCGGCCGTGGTGAGATTGCTACAGATATGAGCAATGTGGACCAGTATAAGTATACTATCAAGATGGACGATGTGCAGGTAGGCGGTTCTGCTCAGACCACAGCCGCTTTAGGATTGACATTCCGTCCGCTGAAAGGCTTGCGCCTCAATGCCGACTGGAACTTCTTTGCGCGCAACTATGCTGATTATGATATTGATGCGAGTCAGGCTACACAGAAAGAGCCTTATGTGGTGGAGAAACCTTGGGAGATTCCTTCGTGGAGTACATTTGATGTTAGTGCGGGATATACCTTTGATTTGGGTAAGATACGTGCTACATTGAGCGGCAATGTAAACAACCTGTTCAATCAGGAGTATATAGCCGATGCCCGCGATGGAAGCAATCACGATTGGGAGACTGCCACACGCGTGATTTATGGTTGGGGACGTACTTATAGTGTAAAACTGAAGTTTAATTTCTAAGTGAACATATTTATGAAGAAACATATATTATTAGGAATCGCATTGGCTTCACTGTTTACGCTCGGAGCCTGCGACTACAACGAGGATAATTTCCCCGGATTTGACGAGAAAGAAACCATCACAGATGTTCGTACGGATACTCTCGTGCTGACTGATGCCCATTATGGCAAAATAGCCTCTATGCCGAAGAATCAGGGGCTGGCTCTCTCCAAGGACCCGGAGAATCAAACCTATCTTACAGCGTTGAACCAGCTGGGCAAGACCAAGATGTTTACCGACATGGTAGCTCCCGAGGATTATCTGCCCGCATTTGTAGATTCGCTTTATGCTTATCTGTCGGATAATTCAAAGATTTTGGTACGGTATAATGTCGGTAAGGAGCAGCCCGAATATCTCTCCAAGATAAATGAGGCCGAGAATTTTGACCTTACTTCCGCTAATTATGCCACAGTATGGGGCGAGAGTATGGTGGTAAAATACCTCACCCCCTCTACACTGAAGAAAATTCCCGCTTTGCTAAAAGAAGGTGTCAAGAGTCCCAAGGAGGGTGATGTACGTCAAGTAAATTATGCTTGGTCGGAAACCGAACCTAGTACAGGCGGCGGAGAATTACCTGAAACAATTGATAAAATATCGGATGCTTTGGCCGAAGCCGGGGATTATAAGGTGCAGGGTACTGTAATAGCAACCTATACACGCGGATTCTTGTTGAGCGATGACAGTGGACAAATATTGGTTTATCTTAATGTGAAGCCGAATTATACGGTGGGCGATATTGTGACCGTAGAAGGAACTACTAGTAAGTATGCCAATGTAATGCAGTTTGGTAACACTTCCGTTGTGACAAGATTGGGTCGTGCTGATTCATTCAGTTATCCGGAACCTAAAGAATACACAGGAGCACAACTGGATGCTTATGTAGCAAATGTCGATGGATTCCATTATGCCAAAATTGTAGGCGAATTGGTCATTGATGGTAACTATATAAATTTGAATGTGGCTGGAGCCACTAAGCAAGGATCTGTTTCATATCCGTTTGATGGTGTGGTCGATAAGTCTTTGAGCGGAAAACAGGTGGAAGTAATTGGCTATCTGATTGGTGCAACCAGCCGTTATAATGTTATGGCAACATCGATTGAACCGGTAGATGCTACGAGCACTTTCTCCCCGATAGGTGAGGTTGCATTTGCCAAACCTGGCGAATATGCTGTAAAAGGACAAGTGATAGCCAAGTACCAGCGTGGATTCTTGTTGAGTGACGGTTCCGGAACAATTCTGGTATTTGACAAAAACGGGTTTGAATTCGTACCTGGTGACATTGTAAAGGTATCTGGCCAAGTTACTAATTTTTCTGGATTTAATCAGTTTGGGACAACACCTGTATGCGAAAAATTGTCGGATGGTGCAGCTAAAGCTCCGGCAGCTTTGAGTCTGGATGTTGCTGCAATGGAAGAGTATCTTACCGCGCCTTATATCGCTTATGTGGAATATACCGGCAAGCTGAGTATATCAGGTACTTATTATAATGTAATCATTTCGGGTACGGATAAGTGCCAGGGCAGTATTCAATATCCTATTGATGGAGTTGTTGACCAATCACTTAATGGTAAGCAAGTGACGGTAGAAGGTTATACATTAGGCGTAAGTGGCGGTAAGTATATTAATACTATGGCGGTCAAAGTGAGCGAAGCCACTACTACTAAGGCTATTTCTCGTGCTGTTACCCGTGCTTCGGACGTGAAGCCCAATGCTGCCGCTCTCTATCGGTACGATGGTTCGGCTTGGACGGCATACGAAGAAAGTGCAAGTATCGGCATCAGCGTGATGCAACCCGCCGATTATGTTGCTACCGGTTCGGATTATTTGAGCAATGCCGATGCCGTATTGCCTGTTTATTTGAAGAATGCGTTCCCCTATGCACAGAGTGGTGATACCAAGGCGGTGGCTTATTTCGGTAATAAGGACTATAAGGTGATGGCTGATGAATATGGTTTCGACGGTACTGCATGGGTGAAGAAGAACACCGAAACGGAAATTGCTGAAATGGCATTTTTGAAGACTGCCGGCAGTTGGGTGGAAGCCAAAGAGTACTACAGCAACGACTTTGCCGGTGTAGTTCACAACGGTGCCCATAAGGTGGAAGTGGAGCTCGATGGTATGTCTTACGTATGGAGTGATGGCGCAGGCTATACCCGCATTAAGGCAAGCGGATACTATCAGCGCAATCGTGATACGGAGTCTTGGCTTGTTACCGGTGAGATAGACCTTACCGAGGCTATTGCTCCGCAGGTGGTGTTCATGGCTTCAGCGGATTATTTGTCTGGAGGAAAGATTGAAAATGCCGTATCTGTACATGTGTCTGAGGATTATATTCCTTCTACTTCTGATAAAAGAGAAGAGCAGATTGCTGCATTGAAGGCTGCGACGTGGAGCGACCCGTTGTCTTTCGAGTGGCCTACAAGCACTAAAGAGATTGAAATGCATTCTTCTATGGCCGACTATGTGGGCAAGAAGGTATATGTAGCATTCCGCTATGTAAGTACTAGCGAACCCGGATTTGCTCCTACATTCTACATGAGAAACTTTGTGGTGAAGGAATAATTCCTGAGAGAATACAATAGACAATGTGGTAATGAACTTAGATGATCATTACCACATTTGCTTTCTTAATACTATTAAATCAAAAAGAGAAACAAAGATGAAACAACTATCTTACCTATTTCTTTTGCTGGCTGGTCTTTGGCTGGCAGGTTGTGATGATTCTTCAGACGCTTCGCTCATTCCCGAGATAATACCTACTGAGCAAGGTTCTGACACTTACGTGATGAAAGGCTACGAGTCGACTGGTAATGGCTTCAACGTTTATAAACCTGAGGCTATCGGTACTCCTTTCTATATTAAGTCCAAGGCTTTTACTGGTCGTAACTATGCGTTTGCTCCTGTCAGTGGTGAATCGCTCGAAGGGCTTACTACCGTTCCGGCTGCCAATGCTTTCAGCGAAAATGCTGAAGTGAAACCTGCTACTTGCTATTGGGTGCGTTTCAATCGTTACAACCATTATCAAATGGGAAAGCTTCGCGTGGCCTATATTAACGGCAACGAAGTGGGCATAGAGTATGTGGCCGCTGATGATGTGGACGTGAACAATGCCAACGTTGCTAATGGTAATAAGGCAGACAAACTCGAAATTCCAGCTCTCAATGCTGCCAATCAGTATATCGAATATTATGCTAGTGTATCCGATGAAGAGGGTGCCGAGCAGGTGCTTAACTTCTCTTTAGAGTATATTGCTTCTAAGAAGCATTCGGCTTGGGTGGCATTCGATTTTGATCCCATTACTTCGCAAGACAATGTTAAACGTACCAACGAGTGGGAACAAGACGATCCTAATATAGACAACAGCGTGGAGGTGACCGAATCCATGCACAAGAGTGACGGCTATGACAAAGGACACATCTGTGCCAGTGAAGACCGTGTGTACAGTACGAGCGCTAATAAGCAGACGTTCTATTACAGTAACATTTCACCACAGATAGGAAGTTTTAATCAGAAGTATTGGGCCGCTTTGGAGAAACAGGTACAGACTTGGGGACGCTCTACCGGCAATGGCGTGTATGATAAGCTTTATGTGGTGAAAGGCGGTACTACCGACCGTTTACTCACTAACTTCACTGGTGTGAAGAAAGCCAATGACGGACTTTATCCTACTACAAATGCCGAGGGGCTGACTCCTGGTGGTTTGATTTGTCCCAGTTATTACTACATGGCTCTGTTGAGTGAGAAGGCAGGCGTTTATCATGCTATCGCTTTCTTTGTTCCTCATTCAGAGTTATTGCCAGATAATCCCGGAAAAAATGAGTTTATGGTTTATGCTGTTTCCATTGAAAGTTTGGAGTATGAGACAGGCATTGACTTTTTCTGTAACTTGCCCAATGAGATAGAGAAAAAAGTTGAAGCTGTTTACAATGCCGAAGACTGGGTTTGGTAAAAGACAAGATATAATAAAAATAGAAGAGGTTGGGTCAACGTTTTGACACAACCTCTTTTTTTAGATTCCCTTTTTCTTTGTTACCACTGTTTCCTCTTCGCCTCAAAACACATGCACTCTTTTGTTTGTTCCATTGGCTCCACTTTCCCGTTTCCATTTGAAATTACTTTCTTTGCCATTACTGTCATAGGATAGGGATAGAGGTTCTCAAGAATATAAGTGCCGGAACAATCATGAATTTAAAGTGGTCGTATAATATGCTTGGTTATTCAATAAAAAATATATCTTTGTGGAAATAATCACAAAAGTTTATTACTATGAAAACACAGAATGGTATATTTAATGTTGGGAAATCACAGACATGGCTTGTTATATTAATAACTGTATTAATAACAATAACTCTTGCTGCGAGTATGACACCTTTGTATTTAGGAACAATTGAAGGGTGGACACCTGATAAGCCCCAATTTTTCGTTCAATACTGTGGAGTATTTATTAATTCAATTTCTCTAGCTACAGTTGCTATAACTTTGGTATTTCAACATAAGCAGATGAAATTGCAAGGTGAACAATTGGATCAACTAAACACCTCAAATAATCACAATTTTAAGATGGCTGAGGACACATACGATTCACTTGTTTTAGGATTAATCAGAGAATTACAATCCGAATCAACTGAACAGATGAGAAAGAAGGCTTCGCTTTTTCGTGAATATTTAAGAACCGATATCGAAAAGAAGGAATTAGAGAGAATCTTCGAATATGTTATTCTTGATTCTTGGGGAAATATGGAAGAGTATAAAAAAATATTAGAGGATGAAACATATCAACAATTTCATGCATTCACCGCTTTGTCGCGCTTATTTGATACAATTTCCTATTATGAATTTAATGAAGCAACAATAAAAGCTATACATTTCTATTATGTGTGGTGGAGAGAATCATTTTTGATATATAACCAAGTTTATTACGATGTTCATAAACGAACAAAGAATAAATATTTTACCTTTGTTCCGAATTGGATTACAATGACTGACAGAATGGATGATAAAATGAAGAAATTTAACCTCCCTTTAATTTAACTATTGCATATCTGAGTCCGTTATCTTGCCTTATAAGCATGACACCTCAAAGCATTGACAGTTTCCTTTCATGGAAATTCTGTTTACTCCAAATGGTAACTTGGTTCACCCCATATGGTAACTCCATTTACATACCGAGGTAAAAGTCGTTACATACCGAGGTAAAGAGCGTTACAATAGGAGGTAAAGGCCGTTACATACTGGAGTAAATGCTTTTACACCGTGAGGGAAATAAATTGTAAATACTATCTATTGATAGTTAATAGGTTATCTAAATATCTAGGCAGTACTACTTCATTTCTGAGTGATAATACAAAAAAGTGACTGTTTAAAGTATAACGAGTTAAAGGACCTCTAAAGTGACGATGAGTCTGTGTTCTTTCGTTATGGGAGCACTGCTTTGCAGGTGGTGCAGCCACCTTGGTAGTCGTAAGCGTGTACCAGATAGAAGCCGCGCGCCAGATTCCGGACGGGCAGGGTGAAATGATTGTCGGTGCTTCCTGTATCGGGAGCGTTGTATGAGGCGATGACTTGTCCGCTGACGCTGACAATCTCTGCACGGGCAAGGGCGAGGTTGGCAGAAGTTACTAAAGTGAGGTAGCCGCTGCGCGGATCGCCTGTCAGGCGGATAGCTGGGCGGGAAATTGTCGGAGTTTCTATACCTGTGCTGCCGTTCCCTAGGTTCAGGAAGGTGACGATGGGGCTGTGGTCGGAGCAGCGGTACATATTGTCTTTCTGTACGCCGCTTTGGTCGACGTCCATTTTCTGTGGTTCGTCGGCGTTGATACGGAAGGGACGAGCATCGGTTACTTGCTTTTCAAGGGTACTTGTGGCCAGACTGTGATCCAGATAGCCTACTGCGTAGCTGCCATTGCTGAAGTAAGCGTAACTGTACTGATTGGGGGCATAGGTGGTGAGCAGATTGACCAGGCCACCGTCTTCGAGGGTACGGATGGGGTCTTCACAGGTATAGGCATTCAGGTCGCCTACCACCAGGACGTCGGGATCATTGTAGGTTTTCGTGATTTCTTTGATGAACTTCAAAGTGGCTTCGGCTTCCTGCACACGGCGGGGATTATAGGCGCCCTGGCCGTCACCTTTATCTTTGTATTGCTCCGGAACATTGCTGCCTGATTTTGATTTCCAGTGGTTGCAGCAGAGAATGAAACGCTCCTGATTGCTGTTCAGTTGGAAACCTTGGGCGGTTTTGCGTTCCGGCAGGTAATTGTCGGCGAGTTTGTTCAGACTGATGGCACCCACGGGGGTAACTGCATCGCTATTGTAGATGAAACAGGCCATGCCCTGCACGTTGTCTTTATAATAGCGTGTCTTGTATTTCTGCGTGTTGCAGTTCCGGTTCAGGAGCTGGCAGAGTTCTTCCAGTCCGGCGGCTCCTTCTACTTCTACAAGGGCGTAGATGTCGGCTTGCAGTGCTTGCAGTGCGAGGGCTACTTTGGGCAGCTTGATGCTATAGGTGCTTACGTTTTTGCCGAAGTGTTCCAGGTTGAAGCTGACCACTTTCAAGTTGTACGTTTCCGGGATGTCGCAGGAGGTGGGGCGTTCGTTACCTTTGAATTCGGGTTTCCGGGTCAGGGTGATGGTATATGTGCCGTTGCTGTAGCTGGCTTTTCCGGTCAGCCCTTCTATGGTTTGTCCGATGCGGCAGGTTCCGTCTGCATCGACGATGGGGAAGGAACCTTGCTTTACGGTGAGTTGGTTTTTCTGGTTCTCCAGGTTCTTCTGATTGAACATATCCACACCCGGTTCGAACTTTTCGGTAGGAGTCCATAGCTGGCCGTTGGAAAAGGTCAGTGTGCCATACGTGTAGCTGTAGTTGTTTGTCAGCGTCAGGGTGTTTGTAATGGTCACTTCTTTCCCGTTCAGGGCGTTTGTTTTGAAGTCATCGGGGAAAATAACCGGTTGCTGGGCAAACAGTAATATAGGGATCAGATTAAGAAGTAGAAGTAGCGGTTTTTTCATAAGTAGTTTCATTAGATAGTTGAAATAAATTTCTGAAATTATCCTACTTTTCCAGTAAGCAATTCTTCTTTCAGGAAACTATATACATAGCCGGAGCTTTGATAATAGAGTCCGCTTTGTGTATTATTAAGGCGTTCGAAAGTATCTGAATTATAGAAAATTTCAAAAGCTTTATCCATGTCATACCCGAAGTCTTGCATCAAATATATGATGATTTCACGAGTCATTTCTTCTATTAAGAATTGAATTTGTTCTTGCTTTATCATAACTTCTTCAAATAATTGAGGGCTTTTTCTGTCCCGAAGAAATATTGAATTGTTTTTCCTTTGTGGAATTTTAATTCTTCTATCAGTTTTTCCATTGGAATGATTCCTGTGGAGAAACGTCTTAATTGAAAGGTTACTCCATCATCCGCAATAGGACCTATGACAATGTCATGATGATGTATCGGCTTAGTGTTATATTTATCTCGGTTAGCAAGAATGAAATATGCCCATTCTTCACTGTAATCATCAAAGATTCTTATATCCAATTCTCCGGATATCAGATGCTGCTCATCAAATTCGAAAACAGAGATACATTTACTGCCTGTCCGAAGCTGATCTACCTTATGCATAGCCATTTCTTCTGCCTGTAGATAGTTGTCCGATAAATAAAAACCTTGTCCGAAATCCTTATACGGTTTTGAACGTGATAGATCGGGGACATGTATTTCAATATTTGAACCATGAAATAATTTCATTTTAGCTTTCCTCCGTTATGTTGGCATACGGTGAGAATATCATCTATAGCATCATCAAATGATTGAGTGTGCAGACTTTGATAGTGTTTACGAAGAAACTGCATACCTTTGAAACGGTTAATATAATTGAACGCTTGTTTCTGTCCCAAATTGAATCGCTTGGAAAATTCGGAAATGAGGGCTATTGTAAAGTTTAACTCATTTACATCGGGTATCTGTATATTTGTTTTCTGTTTATCCATAAACGATGCTTTTTTACGTAATAGACAAATATAATTCTTTTCTTTGAAAATATATACCTTTCATTTCTTAATTTTCATTTCCATCAGCACCGGATTATGGTCGCTGCACAGGTCCAGATCGGGCGAGTAGTAACGGTATCCCTGGATGCCGGGCGAATGGAATATGTAGTCGATGCGCAACAGGCGTTTGAAGTAGCGGTAGGTGTACATGTAGCCGCGACCGCTGGTGCGGAAGCCGTCTTTGAGGACATCGGACAGTTCGGCATAGGTGTAGGAGGATGGCAGGGAGTTGAAGTCACCGCAGGCCAGTACGGGGTAGGGGCTGGCAACTACCAGTTGGCGGATGCTGTCCGTTTGTTCGGCGCGTTTCACGAAGTTGTCGTGCAGGGAAGTGATGGCGCCTTGCACGACTTCTGCCTCACGACGGGTGTCGTTACTGTTGGCAAGTCCGCGTTCCCATTTCCGGCGGTTCTGGCTGACGCTGGTGGTCTGCAAGTGGTTGTTGAGCAGACGGACGGTGTCGCGTCCCAGGATAATGTCGCACTGCATGCTACAGTTGGCGCTTTGCTGGTAGGAAATGAACTGGGGATTGACGAGCGGGTAACGGCTGAACACGGCGATAGGAAGCACTCCGCGGATAGAATCCTCGGTAGGGATCAAGGCGTAGCGCCAGTGGGAAAATACGTTACGGATGCTGTCCATCGGGAAGTATTTGTTGTCGCCACATTCCTGGAAGCAGAGGACATCGACTTCCTGTTCTTTCATGTAGCGGGCGATTTCCTTGCAGGAGTAGCCTGTAATCTCCCCTCCGAAATTGCCAACGTTGTAGGTGGCTATTTTCAGGTATCCGTCGGCATAATTGCTGCTGTAGTGGCCTTCGGGAATCTTCTTGGTGAAGCTGAACTGGAAGATGGCAAGGATATATCCGTAGTTGGAAACTAATGCTGCAAGGGGAATGAATGCCCAACGCCTGCGGGCGAATGCCCAGCAGATGGCGACTAACAGGTTGCACAGTAATAGTGCGGGCAGTGCTAATCCCAGTACGGGCATGTACCTTGAATTGGCGGGGTCGAAGTTCCCGGAGAATGCAGCAATCATCGTGACAAGGGCCAATACGATGCTCAGGAGGACTGGAATGCTGCGGAATAAACTTTTGATTTCTGATTTTCCCATGTTGTGATAAAGCTACATGCTACGAGTTACAAGCTACGAGGGGCTGCGCTATCATACCGAAGGCACTTGTAACTCGTAGCTTGTAGCTCGTAGCTTATTTTATTACATTTACCGGTTTTCCGTCAATATATGCTTTTAAGTTACTGATAAGAATATGTATCAGCCTTTGGCGGGCTTCAAAGTTGGCCCATGCGATGTGAGGGGTGATGAAGCAATTCCGGGCGGTGAGTAACGGATTGTCGGCACGGGGTGGTTCTTCAGAAAGAACATCCAGTCCGGCGGCGTAGATTATGCCGGTATTCAGGGCATTGGCAAGATCTTGTTCGTTGATGAGCGGGCCGCGTCCGGTATTGATGAGGATGGAGGTGGGTTTCATCAAGGAGAGGCGGTTGGCGTTGACCAGTTCACGGGTACTGTCGTTCAGCGGGCAGTGCAGGCTGACGATGTCACATTCGTGGAACAATTGGTCGAGTTCCGCTTTACGGATTTCGGGAGGAAGTTGGAGGCGTGATTTGGAAGTGTAGGCCCATACCTTCATACCGAAGCCGATGGCTATACGGGCGGTGTTGTAGCCGGTCTGTCCCAGTCCTACGATACCGATTTTTTTTCCGAGCAGCTCGATGAGTGGAGTGTCGTAGAAGCAGAAGTCGGGATTCTTGCTCCAGTTTCCCTTGCTGACTTCTTCGGAATAATGGCGTACTTGCTGGGTGATGTTCAGGATATGGGCAAATACCATTTGTCCGACAGAGGGGGTGCTGTATGCAGGGATATTGGTGGTGATGATGCCGCGTTCGCGGGCGGCGTTGATGTCTACCACGTTGTAGCCTGTAGCCATCACGCCGATGTATTTCAGATCGGGCAGGGCGGCCATTGTCTCGCTGTTGATCACTACCTTATTGGTAAGGATGGCTTCTGCACCGGCAGCACGTTCAAGAACTTCGCCGGGAGCGGTGCGATCATAGATCGTGCACTCGCCTAACTCTTTCAACTTATCCCAGCACAGATCACCGGGATTCGTGGTGTAACCGTCTAATACTACAATTCTCATTTTGTATATATTTAAAGTGAGTACGCAAATTTAGGGAAAAGATTTGAGATTACGATTTTCTGAACTTATCCTCGCCCCACAACGCTCTCATCCGTTCCGCATGTTTCTGCTCGGCAGCATTGTCCTGTGCTTCCCACAGACGGCGGTCTTTCAGCTCGTCGGGCAGAAATTGTTGCTTGACGAAGTGACCGGGATAATCGTGCGCATACTTATAATTATCTCCATAACCCAACTGTTTCATCAGTTTGGTAGGTGCATTGCGCAGGTGCAGGGGGACGGGCAGATTGCCGGTCTGGCGTACAAGTTCCAGGGCATTGTTGATGGCCATGTAGGCGGAGTTGCTCTTCGGGCTTGTGGCAAGGTAAACGGTGGCTTCCGCCAGAGGGATACGTCCTTCGGGCCAACCCACTTTCATTACGGCGTCGAAACACGCATTGGCAATCAGCAAGGCGTTCGGGTTTGCCAGTCCCACGTCTTCCGAAGCGGAAATGACAAGGCGGCGGGCGATGAATGCGGGATCTTCTCCGGCTTCTACCATGCGGGCCAGCCAATAGATAGCACCGTCGGGATCACTGCCACGGATGGACTTGATGAAGGCGGAGATGATATCATAATGCATCTCTCCGTCTTTGTCGTAGGCAAGCGGATTCTGTTGCAGGCGTTCTGTCACCATCTCATCGGTGATGACGACGGGATCTCCGGCTTCGGAAGAAATAACGAGATCCAGGATGTTGAGCAATTTACGGGCGTCTCCACCACTGTAGCGAAGCATGGCGGTGGTTTCTTTCAGCTCGATGGTACGCTCTTTCAGTATATGGTCGGTGGTAATGGCACGTTGCAACAGTTCCAGTAAATCATCTTTTTCCAAAGATTTCAGCACATAGAGTTGGCAGCGTGACAGCAGCGGACGGATTACCTCAAAAGACGGATTCTCCGTGGTAGCGCCTATCAGCGTCACTGTGCCTTGTTCCACAGCTCCGAGCAGTGAGTCTTGCTGTGACTTGCTGAAACGGTGTATTTCATCGATGAACAGGATGGGACTGCCTTGCGAGAAGAAACGGTTGCTCTTCGCGCGGTCTATCACTTCGCGCACATCTTTCACCCCGCTACTCACAGCGCTCAATGTGTAGAACGGAGTTTCCAGCTTATTCGCGATGATCTGTGCCAGAGTGGTTTTCCCTACACCCGGAGGACCCCATAGTATGAACGAAGAAATACGTCCTGCGTCAATCATCTTGCGCAGCACCGCACCCGGTCCTACTAAGTGTTTTTGACCGATGTACTCGTCTAAGGTTTTAGGGCGAAGCCTTTCTGCTAATGGAGTCATTTTAATTACGAATTACGAATTATAAATTACGAATTGCGAATTACAAATTAATAGTTCGTAATTTGTAATTCGCAATTTGTAATTTCTAAAATATCATTAATATCATGAAGCGTATGCCATCTTTCTTCACTCCCGGTATATCGGTGTAGGTGAGGCGGCGTACATATTCGATGTGCAACAGCTTGAATATGTTGTAGATACCTACACTGGCTTCCAAGTAGGGAGTGCTGCCCATTACGTGGCTGGTGGGGACACCGTCGCGCATGGGGAAAAGGAACAACTCGCTGTTATGGCTCTTGTACGGATTGTTTTTGTCCGTCAGGGTGCCGTACATACCACGGATGCGGAAAGTTTCACGCCACTTCAGCTTCTTGATAAGCGGGATGCGGTTGAACAGCTTTCCATTCATGTCGTAGGTCAGGGCGAGAGAGGCGTAACGGTCGTTCAGGAACTCCATGTTGTTGATCAGGCTGAATGACTCGTTGTGCTGGGTGATGTATGATAGATTCGCCATGGGCAGGTTTAGCAAGGGGAACGGTACAGTGTTCCACTGCGCGCCGGCACGGGCGGTAATATCCAGTTTACCCCACGAACCGAACCAGAAACGTTTACGGATACTGGCTTCCGTAAGGTTGAAGTTGTACTCGCCACCTAACACGCCTTTCAGACCGAGGGTATGGGAGAGGGAGAAGATCGGGGCATCCAGCGATACGGGCACACGGCGCTGCTTCGTGTTGACATATGTCTCACCCGGTGCGTAACGCAGGGTGACACCGAGCTCGGTGGTGGTGATGTCCTTGATGAAGGTATTCGTATCATCCCATATTCCGGCGATGTTACCATCGTTTTTCCAGTATTGCAATACACCCCCGGCAGGCTGGTCGTTGCGGTGGCGTGCCATGGCTTTGATGGAGAAACCGGTATTGGTTTCCAGTTCGTAGGTCAGGGTAGCGTCGCGCATGTACGACATCTGGTCTACCTTGGTCCACTTCCAGCCCACAAACATATTATCCTTGTCCGTTGAGAGGTATTTATCCATGGGAGACATGACGTCGTAACTGTAATCGAAAGCCAGGTAGTGCTTGGGGAATTCCCACAATACATATTCGCGCTTGTTGAACGAGTAGGCTGCCTGACCTTTATAGAACCATTTCTTGTCCTTCGTACCGTAGGCCGCATATCCGCTGAAACTCCAGTGCGGATCGAGGTTACCGGTGGTCATACCACTGAGACGGAAACGTGTGCCATTCACGTAATTGCTTGTGATGGTGGTATTGATAGGCCCGAAGTCGAACTTGCTGGGGTGCTTCTTGGTGCCCGTTTCCACGAAGTTCTCAATCAGGGCTTTCGCACCGAAGATGACATATTTGAATCCGGGAATTTGCTCAATGCGGTTCATGAAGACGTCCATGTTACTCTCTTTCTTTGTGAGGGGAACCTGACGCACACTCGCCCAATATTCATCACTCTTGTTGAGCATATTGGCTTCTTTGATGACGTTGCCTTTCAGGCGGAAGAGACGAGGCTCAATGTCTTCAAAGTTGTAATTGGAGTATTTGGTAGTACGCTGCACTTCAAGTCCTTGTATACCTTTTACGAATTGCAGTTCCACGGTCATGTCATCGTCCGTAAGTACCCAGTTTCCGTCCGGCATCTGCTCGAATTGCTGTACAATGTCGAGGTTGTCCACAAAGTTCACACCGGTCTTTTTGGGCAGGTTCATGGTACACTTCTTGACGGCATAAGTAGAATCCTTCACTACGTAGAGGTGTCCCGTGAAACCGAAATCCTGTGAGTTTTGCGGCACGAAGGTGAGGTGCACACACTCCTGACGGTCCACCATGACGGTGTCCATGAGGTAGTATTTATAGAAACTGATGGCCCCACGACCGATGGGGCTGACGAAGCGGCGTTGCAGGAGCCGGATGTCATCATCGTAGATATTGACATCGGAGAAGACATCGGTCAGGATGGTTCCCAACATGTCTCCCGTATTGAAAAACTCCTCGATACCGCTGGAATTCACACCTTCGATGATGGTTTTTTCGCTTTTGGGACTTTTGCGGTAGATGGTCTTCGAAGACGTCTCCTTGATGGAGATGGGGAGGATCATCTTGTTGGTCTTGGGCGATACTTCCACCTGGTCTTTGAAGAATGAGAATTTCTTGTAGATGCCCTTTTCCATCTTTTCGGGGGTGACGTCGTTCATGGACATCTTCATCTTTTCGTATTTCTGATACTGGTAGAAGTCGTTGGCTTCCAGTTTCAGTTCTTTCTTGTTCTCGATAACTTTCCTCATAAAATCCACAGCGGGATTGTTCTTACGGGAGTATTTCTCTTTCTGGGGCTTCACCACAACTTCGGAGAGCATGACGTCGGCAGGTGCCAGCTTCACGTTCAGTACTTTGGTGGTGGGCTTCAGGGTGACTTTCTTGGTCACGTATCCGATGGCGGAGAATGATAATTCATTCCAGCCTTTGCGGGTTTCCACTGTGTATTCGCCTTCGGCATTGGTGATGGCACCCACGCCTTTTCCCTCGTATTGAACGGTGATGTACATTAATGGTTCATTGGTGAGGGAGTCGGTCACGACACCTTTAATCTGTGCGGATGCGCTGTGTGCGACGAATAATGACAGCAGAAAAAGGATGAGAGCTATATATTGTTGTTTCATATTTAAGTCAGTATGAGGCCGCAAAGTTAACAAAATACAGTTAAATAAGAAGTAAATATAATCTAAAGAAATAAGAGGAATGTTTATATCTGCTTTAACTTTCATATGATTTGTGCTATATTTGTCGCGTAAAATTCACAATATGCTGTCCATACTCATTCCGGTGTATAATATAAATTGCGTCTCGTTGGTTCGGAAATTATATGAGATGGCCTTGCTGACGGAGTTTCCTTTCGAAATTTTGCTGGCGGACGACGCGTCGTGCCGGAAAGTGAGGGAAGAAAATCGTGTGTTGAACCGGTTGGACGGATGTCGTGTGCTGGAACTGGAGACGAATCATGGTCCGGCATTTATCCGCAATTATTTGGGTGAACAGGCGCGTTATCCTTATTTGCTTTTTCTGGATACGGACACAAGTCCGGTAGGTGAGGACTTTCTTTCTTTATACCTCAAGAATGCGGGCGGACAAGTAGTTTGCGGTGGCTTTTGTTATCCGGAGGAGGGGGACTCCTTTCTGCGCAATAAATACGGAGCGCAGGTGGAAGCGCAACCGGCTGCCGAACGTCGCAAGCATCCTTATCAGCGATTTATAAGTATGAACTTTTTTATTCCGAGAGAGCTTTTTCTGCGTGTCCGTTTTGACGAAACGTTTCATCTGGGATATGAGGATACCGCTTTCGGAAAGAGGCTGGAAGATGCGGGTATACCGGTGTTGCATATTGAAAATCCGGTCTGGCATCTGGTGGAGGAAGATGCGGCTTCTTTTTTGGTGAAAACACGCCGTTCTGTGAAAAACCTCTTGGGCTGTGAACAGGAATTGCTTCCTTACGTCCGCTTATTGCGCTGGTACAGTAGTTTAAAGCGGTTTCATGCTGTTGCACTAACCGCTTTCCTATTTCGTATATCTGAGAGTCTTTTGGAAAAGAACCTGACTGGAAAACACCCCTCTTTACGGCTTTTCGCTTTCTATAAGTTAGGTTATTTCTGTTGGTTATCTGTTTAGTTAGGAGGTAGAGGAGTTAACCCCTGATTCAGTAATGCTCCTTTAATTCTCCGTTAATCAACGTCTGTACGATACGTTCCGCTGTACGTCCATCCCAACGGTCGGGCAGGGTCGTATGTTTCCATTCGCCGAGCATTAGTCTTTCCAAAGCATTGGCAAGAGCCACGGAATCTTCATTCACTAACTCATTGGTACCTACACGCCAGGTCTCGGGATGCTCGGCATAGGAGTTGAGCGTGATGCAGGGGACATCGAGGAAGGTAGCTTCCTCGGCAATGTTTCCGGAGTCCGTTATAATGCCTTTTGCATGGTTGATGAGGTAACCGAAATGCAGATAACTTTGAGGCGGCAGGATGTGCAGATTAGGCGCGGGGATGTCCAGCGATTTGATGGCTTTTTGCACATAAGGGTGCAGGGGCGCAATGATGGGCATGCCTTCGGATTTCTCAATCAATGTTTGTATCAACGATTTGAGTACATGTTTCTTGGTCAGCAGGTCGTGCCGGTTGAGGGTCAGCAACAGGTAACCGCGCTTTTCCAGCCCTATGGTGGAGAACCATACAGGTTGCAACAGACGGTGACGGTTGTAGCGGACGGTATCTATCAATATATTGCCTACATAATGGATGTATTCGGGAATCATGCCTTCCTGGTTCAGGTTGCGGTTGGCTACCATGCCTGCGGTAAACAGATAGTCGGAAATGGCATCTACGATGGTGCGGTTTACTTCGCGGGGCATATTCATATCGAACGAACGGGTTCCGGCAATGAGGTGCGCGACTTTCAGACCGCGCTTTTTGGCGACGATGGAACAGCTCATGGTAGCGGTAAGATCGTCTACAACGAGTACTACCTGCGCGGGATGATTGTTCAGTTCCTTCTCGAAAGCAAGCATGATGGCGGCTGCCACTTCCGAATGGTCGTGTCCGGTGACTCCCAGATAACCGTCCGGCCGCTTCATGTCCAGGTCGGAAAACAAGGAGGCATCCAGACTGGTATCATCCTGTCGCCCGGTGTAGACGAGACGGTATGAAATCTTCTTTCCAGCTTCCTGCGCGGCTTTGATGGCCCGGGTGATAGGAGCTATTTTCATGAAGTTGGGGCGTGCGCCCGATACGATTGTTATTTTCATTGCATATAAATTGATGAGACAAAAATACGTTTTCTTAGGGAAATTATTCGTTACTTTGCCCATAATTTTAATGAATACCGATTATAAATCATTAAACATTTAACGTTAATCATTGATTATCATGCCTACATTTGTTCAAATTCTCGATTTTATAGGTACGTTCGCTTTTGCCATCAGCGGTATCCGTCTGGCATCGGCAAAGCGGTTCGACTGGTTTGGGGCGTACGTGGTAGGTTTCGTGACGGCTATCGGCGGCGGTACCATCCGTGATGTATTGCTGGGAGTGACGCCGGGGTGGATGACTGATCCTATCTATCTGATTTGTACGGGACTGGCTTTACTTTGGGTCATTCTTTTCGGAAAGCATCTCATTCACTTGCATAATACGTTTTTCATCTTCGACAGTATCGGTCTGGCACTGTTTACGGTGGTCGGTGTAGGGAAGAGCATTGCATTGGGATATCCGTTCTGGGTAGCCATCATTATGGGTAGCATTACGGGTGCTGCGGGTGGAGTGATCCGTGATGTGTTTATCAATGAGATACCGCTGATTTTCCGAAAAGAGATTTATGCGATGGCATGTGTGGTAGGCGGTACGGCCTACTGGTTGTGCGATCTGCTGGGAATGCAGTCCTATGCTTGTCAGGTGGTGGGCGGAGTATCGGTGTTTGTGACGCGCATTCTGGCGGTGAAGTATAATATCTGTCTGCCGATTCTTACGGGAGGCGGAGAAGAGGAGGAAGGCAAGGAGTAATAAGAGAAAGAGCTACAAGCTACGAGCTACAAGCTACAAGTGCTTTTCAGCGTCATAGCGTAGCAACTTGTAGTTTGTAGCTCTTTTCAGTGTCATAGCGCAGCAACTTGTAGCTCGTTGCTTGTAGCTCGTAACTGTTAGAACAGCGCGTCTTTCGTGTTGAACAGTTTTCTTTCGTTCAGTTTCACTACTTTGCCGTATTTCTCCAGTTTCTTCAGATCAATATCTTTCGGGTTACCCATGATGCCGATGCAGTAAGGTTTTCCCTTAATATTCTCTTCGTAGAACTTCACGATATCGTCAAAAGTCAATGCATCAATTTTCTTCAGGTTTTCCTCGGCAGGGTCACCTTGGTAGCCCATACGCTGATACATCCGGAGGTATTGTGCTTTATAGCGGAAGTCCGGATGTGAAGTCAATGCTTCCTGGCGCATGTAGCTCTTGATATTCTCAATACGTTCTGCATTTTTCGGCATGTCGCTGATCAGTTCCATGAAAACATCTATGGCATCGTTTGCCTTATCATTCTGTGTACCGATACGTCCTATCAGGTACGTTGGATTGCCAGGCAGGGAAGGTGTGGAAACGTATGCACCGGCCGTGTATGCCATGGATCTTTTCTCGCGGATTTCATTGATCACCAAACCATTGAAACCACCTGAGAAGTATTGGTAGAAAGCATCACGTAAAACGTCATCTTTCTTGTCATACTTCTGCATAGGCATGTAAAGGTATACTTGAGCTTGTTCTGCATCTGAGTTCGGCAGGAAATAAACAGTGTTTTCAGTAACCTGTGCCAATGGTTTGTCTTGTGGAGAAGTTGTCGGGCGCTCGTTGGCTACCAGCGGCAGATTCTTGCTGAGAATTTCATAAGCATTATCGAAAGGCAGAGTTCCGCAGTAGAAAATTTCGGCCTCGTAATTGGATGCACGGTTGATGTCTCCTGTCAACTCGGAAATCTGAAGTTCATAGACTTCCTTATCCGTCAGTTCTTCAATATAGTCCGATTTATTCTGGTAACGGATATATTGGAAAAGGGCATCTGCCAATAGAGCTACATTCTCCTTGCGTTGCTGACGGGTTCCCAGCATGGAACCTTTGATACGGCTCAACTGCTTGTCGTCCAACTTCGGCATAAGGATTTGGCGGGCGAGTAGTTGGCAGGCTTGTGGCAATGTCTCTTCATATCCTCTCATTGTAACATAAAGATAATCATCGTCTGCACTAACGTGGCAGGTAGCATTCAGTTTACTGAGTTCTTCTTTCAGTTGTTGGGGCTCATAGGTGCCCATGATACCGGCATTGTTCATCAGGTTGGCGGCAATGCCCAGTTTGGGGAATTCGCGTGTTCCAGCTCCATATCTTACTGTCAGGCTGAATACGTTGTTTTCAGGGTTGGGCGAATAATACATCTTAGAGCGGTCATTCAGCTGTTTCGTCTGCACATTACTGAAATCTATGAACTTTTCGTCTACTTGTCCGATAGGCATGCTCTTGAACTGAGTAGCGTAAAGAGATTGTTTGCCAACAGGCGGTTCGATAGGCTTGTATTCGGGCTTCTTCAGTTTGCCTTCTTTGCTTGTCTTACCTTTTTCGATGTAGAGTGCCAGATAATCATTGGTCAGATATTGTTTGGCTACACGCTTGATGTCATCGTTGGTGATGGACATAATTTCATCTTTGTAGTTGAGCACTTTGCCCAGATCTTGCTCATTGGTGAAAGCTTCCAACAGCATTTCGGCTTTCGTTTCGTTGTCTTCCATCATCAAGTCGAAGTCACGGCACATATTGTTCTTGATGGCATCGATTGTCCAGTCTGCGAAGTCTCCGTTGGCAATCTTTTCAATGGCTTTCAGTGCCTTCTTCTCTGCACTTTTGTTTGATTCGAAGCGTCGTTGGTTCTCGTCGTATAATGGAGTGACCTGAACTATGTTACGGCCCTGTTCACGGAACGTGAGGGTAGCTGCATAGCCGCTGGTCAACTCACCGTCGATGATCAGCTTGTTCAACGCACCTGTGTTGCTACTGTTGGAGAGCAATGAGAGAGCTATTTTCAGTGCATTTTCATCGGGATGTCCGGCAGGCACACCTTTGTAAACCAGGTAGACACTGGGATAATAACCTATTTTGGCTGTATATTGCGTACGGCCTTTTATGTTCAGATCGGGATATTCCTTGCGTGCCGGCAATTCATGGTTTTGCAAACGTCCGAAGGCAGCATTGATACGTCCGCTGATCTGCTGGGCATTGACGTTACCTACAAGAATCAATACCATGTTTTGTGGAGTATACCATTGGTTATAGAATTCAATCAGTTTGCTCAGTCGCGGATTTTTCAGATGTTCGGGCAATCCCAGTACTGAGCGGGAGTAAGGATGTCCTTCGAATGCTTTATCCAACAAGAATTGTTGTTGCACTCTGCCTTGATTATCCTGTGCGCGGTTATATTCTTCGTATACCGTCTCCAATTCGGACTGGAAAGTACGGAATACAGGATTAATGAAACGTTGAGAACTGATTTCTAACCATTTGTTGATTTGGTATGCCGGGAAAGAGTTATGATAATAAGTGAAGTCGTAGCTTGTACCGGCATTCAGCCCTTTAGCACCCATGCTCTCCATTAAATTGGAGAATTCAGTAGATACGCTGACTTTGGCTGCTTCGATTGTGAGTTCGTTGATTTCTTTTCCGATAGCTTCTTTCTTTACCGGATCAGTTTCATCAGCCATCTCGTCGTATTTTGCGATGATCTTTTGGTAGATGGGTTCTTCTGCCGCCCAGTCAAGTGTACTGATTTTATCCGTGCCTTTGAACATGACATGTTCCAGATAGTGTGCCAAACCGGTATATTCAGCCGGATCGTTGACTGAGCCAGTACGTACACCTACAGCACCGAATACATCCGATTTCGTGTTGTCTTCCCATATATATACGGAAAGGCCGTTTTTCAGCTTGAAAGCTTTCAATCCTTGACCGAATGACGGCAAAGCGATAGCCATGATAGCCAAAAGAGTGATTGATTTAATAATTCGTCTCATAAAAATAAAGTGTTTTTAAATAAAGTGTTTTTGCTATATGTAGGCAAAACTATAAAAAAATCACAAACAGTTTACGAAATCTTCGGAAAAAGATACGCTTTTTACAAAAATCACCACCAGAAAACTCTCAAAAAGGGGGTGAAAACTGTCAATTGATAGTTTTCGCCCTAAATAAAAACAAAACTCGGTTCTTGGAAACCCCAGAACTTCCCTATACTTGCAATCGTGAATTTAAAATAATTATTAACTATTTAAAAGAGCAAAGTATGAATACCTACAGTTTTAGGAAGGATTTGATTAGTGTGCAAGAAGAACTGCTTCGCTTTGCATATAAGTTGACAGCCGATAAAGAGGAGGCGAATGATTTATTGCAAGAAACCTCGCTCAAGGCATTGGACAACGAAGACAAGTACATGCCTGATACCAACTTCAAAGGGTGGATGTACACCATTATGCGGAATATCTTTATTAATAACTACCGCAGAATCGTTCGCGAACAAACTTTCGTGGACCAGACAGATAACCTTTATCATTTAAACCTGCCGCAAAACTCCGGTTTTGCAAATGCCGAAGGATCTTATGATTTAAAAGAAATGCATCGCATCGTGAATTCGTTACCCCGCGATTATAAAGTTCCTTTCTCCATGCATGTCTCCGGTTTCAAGTATCGTGAAATAGCTGACCGTCTCGGATTGCCTCTAGGAACCGTAAAAAGCCGTATCTTCTTTACCCGCCAACGGCTACAACAAGAACTGAAAGACTTTGTTTGAAAACAAACAGTGCAGACTGAAGACTGACAAACTTAATATTTATAGCCCAGAGCAATGCTCTGGGCATGTTTTTTTGTGGGAGGGGAGTGATGGGATTGGTTTCTTTCTAAACCGTAATGACTCCCCTCCATCCTTTCCGATAAATTATCGTCTGAATCATAGAGGAATGAAATGGTGGGAAATGTTATAAAATGAAAAAACTGTTTCAATATGATATTAAACATATCTTTTATGCTGAATAATTCAAATCTAAATTTGACTATATGTCAGAATAAACCTTTATATTTGTACTTATTAAGTTAACCAAGTAATTCATATATGTTAAACCGCTAACTGCTGACTGCGATGAAAAAGGAAATTAAATTCAGTCTTGTTTACCGTGATATGTGGCAATCTTCCGGTAAATATCAACCTCGTGTAGACCAATTGGTACGTATCGCTCCGTTGATTATTGAAATGGGGTGTTTTGCCCGTGTGGAAACGAACGGGGGAGCTTTTGAGCAAGTGAATCTGTTGTATGGTGAGAATCCTAACAAAGCCGTACGTGCTTTTACCAAACCTTTCAATGAAGTGGGTATACAAACGCATATGCTGGACCGTGGTCTGAACGCTTTGCGCATGTATCCTGTGCCTGCCGATGTACGCCGTCTGATGTATCGTGTGAAGCATGCGCAAGGGGTGGATATCACCCGCATCTTCTGTGGACTGAACGAGACACGGAATATAATTCCTTCTATTAAATATGCATTGGAGGCAGGGATGATACCGCAGGCAACTCTTTGTATCACACACTCGCCTGTGCATACGGTGGAATATTATGCCCATGTTGCCGACCAGCTGATTGAAGCGGGAGCACCCGAAATCTGTCTGAAAGATATGGCAGGTATCGGTCGTCCGGGTATGCTGGGACGGTTGACGAAGACGATTAAGGAAAGGCATCCCGAAGTGATTATCCAGTATCACGGTCATAGCGGACCGGGTTTGTCGATGGCTTCTATCCTGGAAGTTTGCGAGAATGGCGCCGACATTATTGATGTGGCTATGGAACCGATGTCCTGGGGTAAAGTACATCCGGACGTAATCTCCGTACAAGCCATGCTGAAAGATAAGGGCTTCCAGGTGCCCGATATCAATATGAAGGCATATATGAAGGCACGTGCCATGACACAGGAATTTATAGATGACTTCCTGGGCTATTTCATGGATCCGACCAATAAACACATGTCCTCTTTGCTGTTGAAGTGTGGCCTTCCGGGTGGTATGATGGGTTCCATGATGGCCGATCTGAAGGGAGTACATTCGGGTATAAACATGATATTAAGAGGGAAGAATGAACCGGAACTCAGCATTGACGACCTGTTGGTGATGCTCTTCGACGAGGTGGAATACGTATGGCCTAAGCTGGGGTATCCTCCGTTGGTAACGCCTTTCAGCCAGTATGTGAAGAATGTGGCATTGATGAACCTTATGCAGTTGGTGAAAGGTGAAGAGCGCTGGACGATGATAGATAATCATACGTGGGATATGATTCTCGGTAAGAGCGGACGTCTGCCGGGCGAGCTGGCTCCTGAAATTGTGGAATTGGCGAAATCAAAAGGATATGAATTTGTGGATACCGATCCGCAATTGAACTATCCGGACGCTCTGGATGAATATCGGAAAGAAATGGACGAGAACGGTTGGGAATATGGAGATGATGAAGAAGAACTCTTTGAACTTGCCATGCACGACCGTCAGTATCGTGATTACAAGTCCGGTACAGCCAAGAAGCGTTTCGAGGATGAATTGCAACGTGCCAAAGATGCGTCTATGGTGAAGAATGGATATTCGGAAGAAGAAATCCGGAAACTGAAACGTGCCAAGGCCGATCCGATTATTGCACCGGATAAAGGACAGGTGCTGTGGGAAGTATCTGTGGAAGGTCCTTCCGTGGCTCCGTTCATAGGGCGTAAATACCAGCATGATGAAGTGTTCTGTTACCTCTCCACCCCGTGGGGAGAATACGAAAAGATATTGACCGGATTCACCGGACGCGTCGTAGAGATATGCGCCAAACAAGGCGATACCGTGAATAAGGGCGATGTGATTGCCTATATTCAAAGAAGCGATATCTTTGCGTGATAAGTGATAAGTGGGTTAATCACTTATTAACCCACTTCTTTATCGTCTCCTTCAGTACCTCCTGCGTGAAAGGTTTGGTCAGGAAATCGTTGCAACCCGCATCGAGTGCTGCTTTGCGGTCATGATCGTAGGCAAAAGCCGTCAGAGCGACAATGGGTACGTCCGGTGACAGTTCACGAATGATTCTCGTTGCATCCAGTCCACCGAGATTGGGCATTTTCATATCCATCAGGATGATATCCGGATTTATTTCTACAAACATGTTGACGGCTTCCATGCCATCTTTGGCACGTTCCAGGTGGTATTCCTTACTAAGAATAGCTTTGGTCAGGATGTAATTGCTGTCCGTGTCTTCGGCTATCAGAACAGTTTTCAGTGAGATGGTTTCCTGCGACGACACCTGTACTTTTTCTGTGCTTTCGCTGCCTGCACTTTGTTTTCCGGCCGCCGGTTTATCTTCTTCGGGGCTGTTTTCAGTTTTTTCCTTATCTTCGTCTTTGGTGGTCTTGGCGGGCAGGGTAAAGATGAAGGTAGTTCCTTTCTCAAGTTCGGAGGTCACGGAGATTGTTCCACCCAGACGTTCGATGATTGTTTTGCAAATGGCTAAACCCAATCCGGTGCCCTGTGCAAAATTGTTGGCTTTTACAAACCGTTCGAATACCTTTCCTATCTTTTCGGGGGCGATGCCTGTACCTGTGTCAGTCACATGGAATACGATAGTTTCCCCTTCCCGGTGGTATCCGTAGCTGATGCTGCCTTTGGTGGTGAATTTGAACGCATTTCCTATCAGGTTCGATATCACCTGGAAGATGCGGTTCTTATCAGAGTCTATCAGAATATCTTCATCGGATGGATCGAATATCAGCTCTACACCTGACGGACAGCGGAATACATGCGCATCATGGATTTCCTTGCACAGCGGGTGCAGGCGGACGGCGGCGATGCTGAACTCCACAATTCCGGCCTCTATCTTCGAGAGGTCGAGAATTTCATTGATGAGTTGCAACAGACGTTCGTTGTTGGCTTCCACAATGTTGTAATACTCTTTGCGCTCTTCCGTATTTTCGCTTTCGGCAATGATACGTGAAAAGCCTACGATGGCATTGAGTGGTGTACGTATCTCGTGGCTCATGTTGGCAAGGAAGGCTGATTTGAGTTGGTCGGAGGTTTCGGCTTTCTCTTTGGCTACCATCAGCTCCCGTCTCATCAGTTCCATGTCGGTGATGTCCCATTCGATGCTTAACAGAATGGGCGGGAAGTCATTACTTTCTATTTTCATTTTCCGCTTGTCGAGGAAGAGGGGATTGCCGTTACCATCGCGTTCTTCCGCCACCCAATGCATTTCCTGTCCGGTGGTGGCTATTTCAATATCCTGTTTTCTTTTTTCTTCCGCTATTCCAGAACCATAAAAATCATAGTCGTCTTTTCCCAGGGCTTCCTGCATGGTAATGTCCCGATTGTATGACTCACGATTGCGGTAGAGGTATTTAAAGCCATTCTTAACGTCTTTCACGACAACACCGGCGGGCAGATTCTCAATAATTTTATCCAGAACTTGATTTAATTGCTTGATTTCCTGTTCTTGACGGATGCGTTGTGTTACGTCCCTGCCGAATGTCCAGACCGTGCCTATTCCTTCGTCGCTGGTGACCCAATAGGAATTGCCTTCAATGGCAAGCACTTCGGGGCGAAGTGGTAACGGGTTATGGACGACGTAACCTTGACTGAATTCTCCCCGTTTGACGCTGGCGGCAAATTCTGCCCATGCCTTCTGGTCGCGGCCATACGATTGGAGGTCGTATATCTTCATTTGAGTAATGTCATCCGTATTGCTTATGTTGTGCCGCTCTTTAAAACAGCGGTTGGCGAATATGAGTGTACCGTCTTCCCGGGCTGAGTAGATATCTTCTGTTGAATTGTTTATGGCATGGGTAAGCAGGTTGATGTCATTGCGGCGGCGCTGTATGTCTGTAATATTTTGTATGTAGCCTTCCATGGTGGTGGTGCCGTCCTTATGGCGTTCACGTGTAAAGGCCTTGAGGCGGATGTAGAAGATTTGTTTCTGATACAGAATGCGATAATCCACGCTGTTCTCCATATCACCTTGCAGATTCTGTTCCAGCCAGTTATTGAAGGTTTCCCTGTCTTCCGGAAGTACATGTTGCAGGTATATGTCGATATTGATGTCCTGTGGCTCTTCGGTACACATGATATCGGTGTGGCCGGCATAGCTGAAAGTTCGTGTGTCGGACTCATACTGCCAGCTGCCGATGAGGGCGGCTTTATGAATCTCGTAGAGTTCCCGATTGTTTCTTTCCAGTTCCAGCTTTTGCTGGCTGCGTTCCGTGATGTCACGATATTGGCATAATATCAGGTCGCCGTATGGCTGCATGATGCATTTGAAGAAATAGGTTTCATTTCGTAAGTTGAGTTCATAATTGCGGACGGATTTTGTTCTGTGTAACAGGACTTTCTTGAATTCGGGATAAAATTCGCCGTATGTTCTTGGTGGCAGCATTGCCAACAGGTTTTTACCGAGCAACTTTTCTTCTTTCAGAAACCATAGCTCTACGTTGTGGATGGCTATGTCTACGCACACACCATCTCTGTCCATGAGTATCAATGTATCTGATGTCATGTTCAGGAGCTTTTCGGAATTGTTCGTGTCTTTCAGAATGCTTTTCATTATCTTTCTTTGTATTTAGATTTATTGGTAGGTGGCTTTTTTATCAGCCTGCCCTTCGTGCTTTTTCCCAGGCTCCGCTTTTGTTGCCTTTACGTTTGCTCAGGTAGCGGAATCCTCTGATTACGTTGACGTTCATGAAGAGGAAGTAATAAGGAATAAAGAGTAACTTGTTCTTGATGTGTCTCCGTGAGAGGATATATCCCCAGATGCCCATCAGGTAGAACAGTATTTGCAGTGCCAGAATGACAGCGTAAAACATCGGTTGGGCGCTTATGAAGAGCAACACTACGTTGAGGGGTAGCAATAGGAATAACAAGATAGGAGTGATGGACCACCGCAGGACACGATGGGACACATATTGGAAATTGAGCAAGCCATATCGGAAAGGGTTCAGCAACGGGCGCAACCGCCAGATGGATTGCAAACCTCCGGCGGCAATGCGTATCTTGCGCTTTTCCTCTTCCCGCATATCTGCCGAGCCACTTTCGGTGGCGTATGCGGCAGCGCAATAGGCAATGGTGTATCCCCGCATGACGATGCGCAGGGAGAGAATGAAATCATCGAGCAATGTATCTGTCCGCATATCTTCAAACAGCTCGCTGCGCACGGCAAACAGCTCTCCGGCAGCGCCTACGGCTGAGTAGAGCCGTGAGTCGAGTGCTTTCAGGGTAGACTCGTATTTCCAGTAGATACCTTCTCCACCCGATGCGGCATTATCCTTGGTTTGCATGGCGATGCGTTTTTCGCCTGCCACGCAGCCCACTTTGGGGTTGACAAAAGCATGAACGATTTCGCGCAATGCTTCCCGGTTCAGGTGGGTATTGGCATCGGTGAATACGACGAGTGGTGTTTTCACGAATTTCATTCCGCGGTTGAGGGCGGCGGTTTTTCCTTGTCGTTCGGGTTGGTGGAGGACGGTGGCTTGCGGCCAGCGTGCGAGGCGTTCGTTGGTGTGGTCGTTGCTGCCGTCCGTAACCCAGAATATCCGTAGCTTTTCTGCGGGGTAATCCAGCTCCAGGCAGTTCTGCATCTTCTCGTCCACAACGTCTTCTTCGTTATAGGCGGCTATGAAAAGGGTTAGTTCGGGTAGTTCCGCATCGGGAGGCATGGGGTAGTGTGCCGGTTTACGGAAAGTTTCTTTAATTTTGACCAGAATGTATAGCACAATTCCGTATCCTATATAAGTATAGAATACGATAAACAGGCTTATCCAGAATAATATCTCGAAAGTTCTCATTATGTAATGTCCTCAGAGTTGTTTGTTAAGGTAAACAAAATATTTCTCAAAAGTATGGATAATCTTTTACTGATGCAAGAAAAGAGGGAAAAATAAATAACGGAAAGGATAAGGGGGGGAGATACTGGCGGAAGTTGTTTGTTTGTGTAGGGTTATGAATTAGCTACCGGCTACGAGCTACAAGCTACAAGTGTCTTTCGGAATATAGCGCAGCCACTTGTAGCTTGTAGCCGGTAGCTCGTAACTAATTCGTTTTCAGAACGCCTCCGTCATATTGAAATAGAACAACGTCTGATTGTTGACCGTATTTTTACCCAGGTCGAGGCGTACGTTCATACGTGGTTGCACTTCGATACGCAATCCTACGCCATAGTTGGGCAGCACACCTTCTATTTTGCCGGGGGTGGGTCCCATGAATCCGCAGCCTGTCCAGGCCACGAAGCCGACGTGATTGAGCATGCGTTTCAGCCAGGTGCTTTTATCGGTATTTATCATCTGACGGTATTCGGCCATGACTACGTGGGACGATTTATCGCGATACTGCCCCATGTAATATCCCCGCAGGTCAAAAGGAGTTCCTGTCAGGATATATTGTGTCAGGGGTACATCACCGAACACGTTTTTGCTTTGAGCAGTCCAGGCAATGACCTTGCGCTTACCGACAGTCTTATATTGGCGATAGTCTATTTCCAGGCGATAGAAATTGTCATCACTTCCAAGAAATTTAGTATACATCATTCCCCGGAAATCCAGGTACGTGCCGCGATAGGCATTGGCGGGAATGTCTCTGCTGTCATAGGTCAGCAGGAAGCCGACACCGGAATTGAAATTCTTGTATCCTTTGTCCGTTCCTCCGGCTGCTTTGTACGACGGTTCGTCCACCAGATATTTGGCTGGTTTCGTGATGTCGTCGTAATTTATATCTATCTGCGGTCCGGCGAATATGTTGCTGTTGCCCAGGCGGAACAGGAACCAGGGGTTGAACTGGATGCCGCTGTAGCGATACTGACTGGTAGTGTCGCTCCGGACATAATTCTTGTTCGTGCTGTAGCCCAAACCATAGAAGTTATCTTCCGTATTCTTGTAGGCAAACTTTCCGAAGATGCGGAAGCGGTCACCTTTAAAAAAGAGTTGGGGTTTGGAGAAAAGATTGATACCGCCATTGAAGAGGAAAGCGATGGCTACGGGAACCACGGAGCGCAGTTGTGTGGTGTCACTTGGGTTCATGCGGAAGGTCATCAGGGCGCTTCCACCGAGTACGGCACCAAAGTCGGGGGTGTAACTCGGACCACCCAGAATGTTGTAGTGCAAATTTCGTTGTGCTACCTTCTGTTTTCGTAATTCACGTTTAGTCAATGCCGGTGTAGTGTCACTGATGCTAACTAAATTTGTAGCTTCCTGAGCGGAAAGGCTTGTTACTGAAAGCAGTAACGTCATAATACCTATTATATATTTCTTCATATCGTGCGAATGAGGGTGCAAAGAAAACTAATTTATTTGGATAGGTTTTCAAATTGATAGACAATAAATCTAAAGATTTCACTAAAAGTTTCAAAAAAACACGAATGACGGGCTGCAAATTGCGAGTGCTTTCCGGCGTAAAAGGGTGTTATTGTTACGTTTGCCACTCTTCATTTGTAGCTCGTCACTTTAAGGTATAAACGAATTTTATCACTTTTTTGTTTTCTGCACTCTCATCAGATTGTCAGCCTGGGGTCCGGTTTTTGTTCATGAGTGATCGCTTTCACTGCGTTGGCGCTTCTTTCGTCGGACGAATATTCCACGATGGCATATTCCGTTATTCCCTCCGGCGTAACCCGTTTGAGGAATCGGTGTTGCTGCAACACGGTCACCAGTGTCTGCATATTCCGGTGGGTGGCTTGTATGCGTCCGTACACACAGATTGTAGATAGCATCTGTGAGGCAGGCAGCCACTTCTGGCTCACTTCTCCTTCACGTGCTTTCCGGTAGTAGTAGAAAAGATTCTCCTCTACCGGTTCCTTCATGCGGAATTCTTCGTTGCGCCGGTTCAGGAAGTCTATTTCTTCACCTTCATACCAGTATTCGTAGCCGTTGCGGTAGAGCGCAAGAGCCTGTGAGTAGATTCCTTCGTGGTCGATAGGAGTCTTGAAATCTACCGAATCTATGCAAATGAAGAGAAAACGCCGGTTCTCGCCAATATCTTGCAGACAGTGCGGGTTGTTGGTGCTGCCAATGAATGAGGCGCGGCGTACGAAATTATAAGCTTGTGCGTCGAATGCTTTGCGCTCCTGCATATTGTCTTGTCCGATGATGTGTTTCAGTTCGCTCAGTTGTTCGGGACTGACGCCGTCGAACTCTTCAAGATTGATGAGGATGTTGTAAGAGAGTGCCAAAGCGTGATCTTTGTTGCGGAAGTCAATCATGCCGTTGCGGACATATTTCCGCAACGGGGGCGGTAGCAGGTTGCGGATAAAGAAACTCTTGCCTTTGCCTTGCTTGCTGTAGAGCAGCAGGAAAAGTTGGTTTTGCACGGAATCTTCAAGGGCGCACGCTACCATGCCTACCAGCCAGTGGCGAAGGGCATCCAGCCAGAAGTCCGGATCACTGGTCTTCACCAGTGAGGCCAACCGGGCGATGTGGTCGGTCTTTCCATCCCATTTTTTCATTTTCTCGAAGCAGTCCAGAAACGGATTGAAATCCTTGGCGTAGTCCGAGTCTATGGCTGCTTTCATCATAGATTGCGGACAGCGCAGGGAGTTGCGCTGAGCGTGCATGTAGATGCTGTTGATGTCTTTGGTGCGCAGAATACTGAAAGCCGCCGGGGGAGTGTTTTCCGAAGATTCGGAGGTGTTGAGGCGACGGAACTCTACCGTGTCCAGCACTTCATTACGTCGGAAGATGTAGTTATGGTCCAGGAAGTCGTATAGTCTCTCCACCAGCGGACGTTCTTTTTCCTTCTTTACTTCGTCGGTGTGCGAAGTATAGCTGTAGGCGTTTTGCACGGGTGTTTCAGCGTCAAATCCGGCTACGTTGCCGAAACTGTGGCGAACCAACAACAAAGTATCCTGCACGGGCAGTCCGTAGAAGTAACAGCGGTTTGCCAGGGTGTAGACGAAATTGTCCCGTTGGCTTTCCACGAATTTATACTTTTTGCGGGCGTAGGCCAGTGCGCGGTCATAGTCCAGTCGTGCCTGTTGGCTCATTTGGTTCAGATTTACGCTTTCGTCCGGCGCAGGCAAAGTGCTCTTCTTTATTTTCCGGGGAAGCGATTCTTCTTTGCTGGGTAGCGCAAAGGAGCCCTGCAAGGGAAGTACGGCTGCCGACCGTTGAGGTGAGAAGAAGGCTTTCGGGTCGTGAGAAATGAAAATTCCCCGTGCCAGGTCGCTGCCGCTGGGGTCGGCTTCCGTCTGAAGTAGTTCTTCGTAGTGCAGGCGTGCCAGTTCATATTGCGCTTTGTGGTAAGATTCCAACTCAGTGTAGGTGTGCGGCTGGGTGTGTTTGTTGAAGGTGTCGCGCAATGCCTGTGCTTCGGGGGTGGTCAGATAAGCGAGTATTTTCAGTCCGTGGCGTCGCGGACTGAGGTATGCGAGTAGGGTGGCGTCATCGGCTTCTGCTTGCCGGCGGAAGATTTCCATTTGCCCCAGCTGCATATTGTCGAAATCCAGCGTAGCGATGTCATTGTAATATTCCAGACTGTAGGGAAGCCTACGTTCGTGGTAATTGGTTGTGGCGGTGAGATAGGGCAACTGGGCCTTGATCCGGTCGGCCCGGTCATTGTCTCCTGCTGCCAGGGCTTGCTGTATGTTGTTAATCTGGGTCTGATAAGTGTTGCCGCAAATAAGTTCGTGCAATTGCGATAGCGTGATACTGCCGTTTACCTGAGAATACCCTCTGTAGGTGGTTACATTTAATTCTTTCATGTTTTTAGAGTCTATATTAAAAATTGATTATACTTGCCTGTTTGGCATAGCGGAGGCAAATATCCGTCTTTTATCTGAAACGGCAATCCCCCGTTTTAGAGCCAAAAACGGGGAATTGTGTTGTTGATGAAAAATGTTTATGATAATACGAGAGGTTCCCGGATTATCAGTCGTTGAATAACTCTTCCACCCTCTTAATCAGTGTGTCACGCTGGATGTATTCTCCGGTTCCCCTTTGGGATGGAATACTGAATATTGACAGAATGAAATCGGAAACGCTGGCCGGAGTGGGATTGGGCAGTGGAGAGTAGGGACCCGTCAGCATCTCATACCATGCTTTGAGATAATGATAGCGCTTGAGAGGCAGAATCTCTACACGGTTGCAGATTAATGACTTGAATGAATCTAACGCTTGTAGGATGTCGGAGTCATTCGCTTGTTTGTTATACACCAAGGTGATAATCTCTTTTCCGCTTCCGGCATCTTTTCCGGGTTCTTTGCAATCCAGCACATAAGCCTTTTTTTAGAGGACATAATTTTAAGTTTTAAGTAAATAAATAAAAATTGTCGGTGCAATATTACATATAATTCATACGTCTATAATATTCTATATCAAAAATAGCAGGAAAAAAGTCATTTAGAGGAGGAGGGGGACCTCCTCTTAGTGACTTTTTTCTCTATATAAATAAAAATATCTCTCGCGGGCGTACTTGCGTACACGCGGATAAGGAACGGGGGGGAATGTGCTGAAGCTGTAAGAAAACGGCTTGAAGCTGTTGGCAGATTGCTTGAGCGTTGCCGGTGAATCTCTTGAAGCGGAATCGGAAATGCCTGGGCGGGTCATGTATCTGTCTTAAGGAGTGCCCAATGCTTCGACTATGATGCGCACTTGCGCGGGTGTATATTTCCTCCTTTCGAGGCTCCAGCCTGTTGCGGCGAGCCGTTCTTCCAGTCCGGGGCAGAGGTGTATCCACTCATTAAAGCGGTTGACGGCTGTTTGTTGTTGCACATCGGGCATGTATTTTGCGGCCAGTTCTCCTTTTCCGTATGTCCGTATCGGAAAGTCGTTTTCATCGTCTGTTTCTTCTTGGCTTTTGGCTTTTGTCTGATAATTGTTCTTAGTGTTCATAATTGATTGATTATTACTGTTATATTCTGTAAAGTTAATGATTTTCAGCGGGATAATCAAGCGTTTGGTATACTGTTTACTACCTTACGATAAACTATTTTCTTTTTTTATCCTCCCTTATCCTCCGATATTCTCCGCTAACCTCCGCTATCCTCCGGAGGGGGTGTCTCCCTGTCGTACCTTTGTGTCAACGAAACGTTTCGAGTGCCTGTACCGGACTTGGTTCCGGGGGGCGAAATTAAAATTATTCATATTCTAAAAAAACAAACAGGAAAAAACTTATGGGAACAGTAAAACTAAAGCGCTATCAGCGTAGAAAAAACATTGGAGACTCCAGTTCTCCCTTGTACTATTACCTCCGTCAGAAGCCCGATTCGGGGCAGTTGTACAATATCAACCGCATTGCCAGTGAGATAGAGGGCATCGGTGCGCTTTCGGTGGAAGATGTGGAACACGTCATCAAATCTTTGGTGCGCAGTATGAAACAGATTTTACGTGACGGCAACCGTGTGAAACTGGATAATTTCGGCACGTTCTACATCACTTTCCGTTGCCCGGGCGTGGAGACGGCAGCCAAGTGTAGCGTGAAGAATATCACCCGCGTGAATATCCGCTTTCTGGCGGACAATACACTGAAGCTGGTGAATGAGTCTACCGTCACCACCAAGGGGGCTTTGAATAATGTGGTGTTCGAATTGGAAAAGCTGGAGAGCGGATCGGGTAGTGGCGGTAGCGATTCGGGCGGCGACGGCGGGCTGGATGAAAATCCGCTTGGATAGCCGGGAAGTTAACAATCATTTTCTCAAATTTTAAATTTACGGAAGGAGGTGTGGAAAATTATGGCAATCAAAAAAACGGTTTGGGATCTGATTCTGAAAGTGGTTATCGCGGTGGCATCCGCTATAGCGGGTGTAGTAGGTGCCAATGCGATGCCGTTATAGGAGAAACTGCATTATGACTTTTTTCCGCAAGCCAGGCAAAGCTGTTTTGGCTTGCGGAATTTTATCTGCTATGTATTGATTTATATAGATACGGTTCGATATAATTGTTTAACTTTGCCAAGTTATAGTTTAAAGATGGCAGCACAATAGTTTACCAAAAATCCGCAGATTTTACTAAAAGTTTCAAAAAAGCCATTAATTTTGCATTTTACTGAAACCTGATTTTACACTAATGGCAATGCCAGGACAACATATTATAAAACTATAGTATATGATGAATAGACGAATTTTATCCGTTTTTGTTTTCAGCGCCGCATTACTTTCCGTACAGGCGCAAGACGGGAAAGGCGGTATCAGCGATGCGATGCTGAACCAGATCAAACAGAGTTACGAGGGAACCAGTGCCGACAAAGCTCTGCGTAACGCCATTGGCAACAATGACATCCGCAAACTTGCACTCAACCAGGAGAATCTGGCCGGAATGGATACTCATTTCTCCGTAAAAGTAAATTCGAAAGGCATCACCGACCAGAAATCATCCGGTCGTTGCTGGCTTTTCACAGGGCTGAACGTGATGCGTGCCAAAGCCATCGGTAAATACGGCTTCCAGTCTTTTGAATTCTCGGAAATTTATCCTTTTTTCTGGGACCAGCTGGAGAAGGCTAACCTCTTCCTGCAAGGCGTCATTGATACCCGTGACAAACCCTTGAACGATAAAACCGTAGAATGGCTTTTCCAACATCCGCTAAGCGATGGAGGAACTTTTACGGGCGTTGCAGATATCGTCAGCAAATATGGCCTGGTACCTAAAGAAGCCATGCCGGAAACGAACAGCAGCGACAATACGTCGCGTATGGCAAATCTGATTTCTTTGAAGTTAAAGGAATACGGTCTGCAACTGCGTGATCTGGCTTCTAAAGGGGCAAAGCCTGCGGCGCTGGATAAGGAAAAGCCTGCGATGCTCGGCACTATCTATCGCATGCTGGTGCTGAATCTTGGCGTTCCTCCTACGGAGTTTGACTATGTGCGTAAAGATGCCCAGGGCAATCCTGTCGAAACGGAACATCACACCCCGATGTCCTTCCTCAAGAAGTATGGCGACGAGAATCTGTTGACCAATTATGTGATGGTTATGAACGATCCTTCGCGCGAGTACTACAAGTGTTATGAAATAGATTACGACCGTCACCGCTACGACGGGAAGAACTGGACGTACGTCAACCTGCCTGTAGAGGACATCAAGGAAATGGCTATCGCTTCCCTGAAGGACAGCACCATGATGTATTTCTCTTGCGACGTAGGCAAGTTCCTGAATTCCGAGCGTGGCTTGCTCGATGTGAAAAACTATGATTATGAATCGCTCATGGGCACCACCTTCAATATGGATAAGAAACAACGCATCCAAACCTTCTCCAGCGGCTCGTCTCATGCCATGACCCTTATGGCTGTGGATCTGAATAAAGACGGAAAACCCGTGAAATGGATGGTTGAAAATAGTTGGGGACCTGCAAGCGGTTATCAGGGACATCTGATCATGACCGATGAATGGTTCGACGAATATATGTTCCGTCTGGTGCTGGAGACTAAATACGTTCCTGCCAAAGTAATGGATATATTCAAGCAGAAACCCATCCGTCTGCCCGCCTGGGATCCGATGTTTGCGGAAGAATATTAAACACGATAACTCATCTTGTTATCATCGTGTTCGTTAACGAAAGGAATTACGGAAATTTATCCGTAATTCCTTTCTTTTTTGCTCTTTATTCACGTTCTTTTTTGCTACTTTTGCGGCAAATTAATGAAACCATTATTTTATATAAACGCATGGCAAATGTAATTAAGTTACGTAAAGGCCTTGACATCAACCTGAAAGGTAAGGCTTCTCAGGAGTTTATGTCTGTGAAAGAACCGGGATTCTACGCATTGGTTCCTGAAGATTTTACGGGTATTACTCCGAAGGTAGTAGTCAAAGAACAGGAATATGTGATGGCCGGAGGACCCTTGTTTATCGACAAGAATCATCCTGAATTGAAATTTGTTTCGCCCGTTAGCGGCGTAGTGACAAGTGTGGAGCGCGGCGCACGTCGTAAAGTGCTGAACATTGTCGTTGAAGCTGCAGCTGAGCAAGACTATGAAGAATTCGGTAAGAAAAACGTGAGTTCCCTGAACGGCGAGTCAGTGAAAGCCGCATTGCTGGAAGCGGGTATGTTCGCGTTCATCCGTCAGCGTCCCTATGACGTGATTGCTGATCCCACGATGTATCCGAAAGCTATCTTTGTTTCGGCCTTCGACAGTAACCCGCTGGCACCCGATTTCGAATTCGTTCTGAAAGGCGAGGAAGCAAACTTCCAGACAGGATTGGATGCTCTTTCCAAGATGGCAAAGACGTATCTGAGTATTAGTGTAAAACAAAAGGCAACCGCGTTGACGCAAGCTAAGAATGTAACGATTAACGCATTTGACGGACCGAACCCGGCCGGCAATGTAGGCGTACAGATCAACCACATTTCTCCTATCGTGAAAGGCGAAACTGTGTGGACAATCAGTCCGGAAGCCGTTATATTCATCGGACGCCTGTTCAATACAGGACGTGTGGACATGACGCGCAAAGTGGCCGTTACAGGTTCCGAAGTGTTGAAACCTGCATACTGCAAACTGAAAGTAGGTGCTTTGCTGACAAACGTATTCAGTGGAAACGTGAGTTCGGGCAAGGGAGACTTGCGCTACATCAGCGGTAATGTGCTTACAGGCAAGAAGGTTTCTCCAAACGCTTTCCTCGGCGCATTCGACAGCCAGCTGACGGTGATCCCCGAAGGCGATGACATCCACGAAATGCTGGGTTGGATTATGCCGCGTTTCAATCAGTTCAGCGTGAACCGTTCTTACTTCAGCTGGTTGCTGGGTAACAACAAGGAATATGTGCTGGATGCCCGCATCAAGGGTGGTGAACGCCACATGATCATGTCCAATGAGTACGACCGTGTATTCCCGATGGATATCTTCCCCGAATATCTGGTGAAAGCTATCATTGCAGGTGACATCGACCGTATGGAGGCTTTGGGAATCTACGAAGTAGCTCCCGAGGATTTTGCCCTCTGCGAATTCGTTTGCTCTTCGAAGGTAGAAGTTCAACGTATCGTTCGTGCAGGGCTTGACATGCTTCGCGCCGAAATGGCCTAATAATTAATACTTATATAATTAATACTTATAAATGAAAGCGTTAAGAAATTATCTCGACAAGATAAAGCCGAACTTTGAAGAGGGCGGCAAATTCCACGCATTCCAGTCTGTGTTCGACGGATTCGAAACATTCCTGTTCGTCCCCAGCACGACTTCGAAATCGGGAACGCACATTCACGACGCTATCGACAGCAAGCGCATTATGTCGATGGTGGTCATTGCGTTGGTACCGGCGTTGTTGTTCGGTATGTATAACGTAGGTTATCAGCATTTCACGAATACCGGTGCTACAGGTAGCTTCATTGAAATGTTTGCCTACGGTTTTCTGGCTGTATTGCCTAAAATCATCGTTTCTTATGTAGTAGGTCTGGGCATTGAGTTTGTTGTGGCTCAGTGGAAGAAAGAAGAAATCCAGGAAGGTTTCCTCGTTTCCGGTATCCTGATTCCTATGATTGTTCCGGTAGACTGTCCGCTGTGGATTCTGGCGGTGGCTACTGCATTCTCTGTAATTTTTGCTAAAGAAGTATTCGGTGGTACGGGTATGAACGTGTTCAACGTTGCCCTGATCACTCGTGCATTCCTTTTCTTTGCATATCCTACGAAGATGTCCGGTGATGCCGTTTGGGTATCAGGCGACACAATCTTCGGTCTGGGACAAGCGGTTGACGGACTGACCGTAGCTACTCCGTTGGGTGCGGCTGCCACTTCGGGGGCTGTGCCACCATTCTCCTGGGATATGGTGACGGGCTTGATACCGGGTTCTATCGGTGAGACCAGTGTAATTGCTATCGCTCTGGGTGCTATCCTGTTGCTGGCAACGGGTATCGCAAGCTGGAAGACGATGTTCTCCGTATTCGTGGGCGGTGCGTTCATGGCTTGGGTATTCAATGCTATCGGTCCTGACACTCCGATGGCTCAGATGCCTTGGTACGAACACCTCGTGCTGGGTGGTTTCTGCTTCGGTGCCGTATTTATGGCTACCGATCCTGTAACTTCGGCACGTACCGAGACGGGTAAGTACATCTTCGGTTTCCTGATTGGCGTCATGGCAATCGTGATCCGTGTGCTGAACCCCGGTTATCCCGAAGGTATGATGCTTGCCATCCTGCTGATGAACATCTTCGCTCCGCTGATTGACTACTGTGTAGTACAGGGCAATATCAGTCGTCGCGAGAAACGTGCAATTAAGTCTAACAATTAAAATACCGAAGAAAATGAATACCAATAGTAATAGTTATACTATCATTTATGCTTCGGTAATGGTTGTTATCGTGGCATTCTTGCTGGCATTCGTTAGTTCCTCACTGAGAAGCATTCAGGATAAAAACGTGGAACTGGATACGAAGAAGCAAATACTCGCTGCATTGAACATCAAGAATGTGGAAGATGCCGAGGCTGAATATAATAAGTATGTAAAAGGAGATATGCTGATGAACGTAGACGGTACTCTGACCGAGAACACCGGAGCATTTGCTACCGGCTACGAAAAAGAAGCTAAAGAACACCAGCGCCTGCACGTATTCGTTGCAGAAGTAAATGGAGAAACTAAATATGTATTCCCTGTTTACGGTGCCGGTCTTTGGGGTGCTATCTGGGGATATGTTGCACTGAACAGTGACAAGGATACCGTTTACGGTGTTTACTTCTCTCATGCCAGTGAAACTCCGGGTCTGGGTGCCGAAATCGCCGGACAACACTTTCAAGATGAATTCCTGGGCAAAAAGACGCTGGACAATGGTGAAGTTGCCCTGGGCGTCGTGAAGAACGGTAAGGTGGAAAAACCTGATTACCAGGTGGACGGTATCTCCGGTGGTACGATTACTTCTGTAGGTGTAGATGCCATGCTGAAAGCTTGTCTGAATAGTTACAAGAGTTTTTTAACCAATAATGATGAGGAATAAAGGATATGGGACAGTTATTTTCAAAGAAAAATAGAGAAGTATTCTCAACCCCGCTGGGCATGAACAACCCTGTTACCGTACAGGTGCTGGGTATCTGTTCTGCACTGGCTGTAACTGCCAAACTGGAACCTGCCATCGTAATGGGGCTTTCGGTAACAGTGATTACGGCTTTCTCTAATGTGGTTATCTCGTTGTTGCGCAAAACCATCCCCAACCGTATCCGCATCATCGTTCAGTTGGTTGTGGTAGCCGCTTTGGTAACCATCGTAAGTGAAGTTCTGAAAGCGTTTGCTTATGACGTAAGTGTGCAGCTTTCTGTTTATGTAGGTCTGATTATCACAAACTGTATCCTGATGGGACGTCTGGAAGCGTTTGCCATGCAGAACGGTCCGTGGGAATCTTGCCTCGATGGTATAGGTAACGGTTTGGGATATGCCAAGATTTTGATTATCGTAGCTTTCTTCCGCGAACTGTTAGGTTCCGGTACATTGCTCGGTTTCAATATTCTGAACTATGAATGGCTGACAAACCTGGGTTATGTGAACAACGGCTTGATGCTGATGCCGCCGATGGCTTTGATCATCTGTGCTTGTATCATCTGGTATCAACGTGCCCGTCACAAAGAATTGCAAGAAAAGTAATATAAATGAAGAATGAAGAATGATGAATGAAGAATTGGCGGCACTATGGCGCTGCATAGAAATTCTTAATTCTTAATTCTTAATTCTTAATTCAAAGAATTATGGAACATTTAATAAGTTTATTTGTCCGCTCCATATTCGTGGACAACATGATATTTGCGTTCTTCCTGGGTATGTGCTCTTACTTGGCTGTATCTAAGAACGTGAAAACTGCAGTAGGACTGGGTATCGCCGTAACTTTCGTATTGGTGGTTACGCTTCCGGTCAACTACTTGTTGCAAACCAAGGTACTGGCTGCCAACGCTATCATTGAAGGCGTTGACCTCAGCTTCCTGAGTTTTATTCTTTTCATCGCGGTAATTGCCGGTATCGTGCAGTTGGTAGAGATGGTTGTGGAACGTTTCAGTCCCTCTCTCTATGCTTCACTGGGTATCTTCTTGCCGCTGATTGCCGTAAACTGTGCCATCATGGGTGCTTCGCTGTTCATGCAGCAACGTATCAATGTGGGCGAGAGCGATCCGAAATACATCGGTGACGTATGGGATGCCATCTCTTATGCACTCGGTTCCGGTATTGGCTGGTTGCTGGCCATTGTAGGTCTGGCGGCTATTCGTGAGAAAATGGCTTACTCTGACGTGCCCGACGCACTGAAAGGTTTGGGTATCACGTTCATTACAGTAGGTCTGATGGCAATGGCATTCATGTGTTTCTCTGGTTTGAACATCTAATAAAGAAAGGAATAGAACAATGGATATGAATTTAATATTAGCGAGCATTGGAGTATTCCTGGTGGTTATTCTGCTGCTTGTCGTTATCCTGCTGGTTGCCAAGAACTTCCTGGTACCTTCAGGTAATGTAAAACTGACTATCAACGGTGACAATGTGCTGGACGTAGAGTCCGGTTCCACGTTGCTGAATACGTTGTCCGTGAACGGCATATTCCTTTCTTCCGCTTGTGGTGGCAAGGGTTCTTGCGGACAGTGTAAATGCCAGGTGCTGGATGGTGGTGGTGAAATCCTGCCGTCCGAGGTTCCTCATTTCAGCCGCAAACAGGTACAAGACCATTGGCGTCTGGGTTGCCAGGTGAAAGTGAAGAGTGATATGGCCATCAAGATTGATGAGTCTGTACTGGGTGTAAAAGAGTGGGAGTGCGAGGTTATCTCCAACAAGAACGTGGCTACGTTTATCAAAGAGTTCATCGTTGCGTTGCCTAAGGGCGAACACATGGACTTTATCCCGGGATCTTATGCACAGATCAAGATACCTAAATACTCAATGGACTATAACAAGGACATTGACAAGAGCCTGATTGGTGACGAGTATCTGCCGGCATGGGAGAAATTCGGTTTGTTTACATTGAAGTGTGATAACAACGAAGAAACCATCCGTGCATATTCTATGGCTAACTATCCGGCAGAAGGCGACCGTATCATGTTGACGGTACGTATCGCAACTCCTCCGTTCAAGCCGAAAGATCAGGGACAAGGCTTTATGGATGTACCTGCGGGTATCGCTTCTTCTTATATCTTCACACTGAAACCGGGTGATAAGGTGATAATGAGTGGTCCTTACGGAGACTTCCACCCGATATTCGATTCTAAGAAGGAAATGATGTGGATTGGCGGTGGTGCCGGTATGGCTCCGTTGCGTGCCCAGATCATGCACTTGACGAAGACATTGCATACTACAGACCGTAAGATGACTTACTTCTACGGTGCACGCGCGCTGAACGAAGTGTTCTATCTGGAAGACTTCCTGCAAATCGAGAAGGATTTCCCGAACTTTACGTTCCATCTGGCTCTGGACCGTCCGGATCCCGCAGCAGATGCAGCAGGCGTGAAGTATACTCCGGGCTTCGTTCACCAGGTGATTTACGAAACTTATCTGAAGGATCACGAAGCTCCCGAAGATATCGAATACTACATGTGTGGTCCTGGCCCGATGTCGAAAGCTGTCGAGAAGATGCTCGACGATCTCGGCGTTCCGGCTCAGAACTTGATGTTCGACAACTTCGGCGGATAAGGCATACGCTAAAATTGGTAAATGACTTCGATATTTTTGAAAACTCCTGCAAGGCTACGGCTGAACAGGAGTTTTTTTATTAACTTTTTCATACATGCATGAAAGTTCTACGCCCAATTTGCATTATCTTTGGCTCGTCATAACAAAAGATTATTATGGAAATTCAAGATATACTGCGTAATCTGCAAATAGAGCAACTTACCCCGATGCAAGAGGCAACCCGGGAAGCTTACCGTGAAAATAAAGACTTGGTGCTGCTTTCACCCACAGGATCGGGTAAAACGCTGGCTTTTCTGCTTCCGCTGGTGCAGACTTTGAAAACGGATGTGCAAGGCGTACAAGCCGTTGTTCTGGTGCCCTCACGAGAACTGGCATTGCAGATTGAAACGGTATTCAAATCCATGGGGACCCCGTTTAAAGCTATGAGTTGTTACGGTGGTCGTCCTGCGATGGAAGAGCACAGGACGATGAAGGGGATTCATCCTTCCGTCATTATCGGTACACCGGGACGAATGAACGATCATCTGCGGAAAGAGAATTTCGATGCGGCTACCGTCACTACATTGGTGATAGATGAGTTCGATAAATGCCTTGAGTTCGGTTTTCACGATGAAATGGCGGAAGTGATCGGACAGTTACCGTCATTAAAGAAGCGTATTCTGCTTTCGGCTACGGATGCTGAAGAAATTCCCCAATTTGCCGGAGTAGGAGGCAAGGACCAACTTTCTGCTGACGGTTCTCAACTTATCAAACTGAATTTCCTGGATCCTGATGCCCTTGCACCGCGCCTGAAACTTCATAAAGTTGTTTCTCCCGAAAAAGATAAGCTGGAAACTCTTTATAACCTGCTTTGTGTGCTTGGTTATCATTCTACCCTTGTATTTTGCAACTATCGTGAAAGTGTGGAACGAGTTACCGGATATCTGCAAGCAAAGAAATTCCCATGCGATATGTTCCATGGCGGTATGGAGCAACCCGACCGTGAACGGGCGCTCTATAAGTTTCGTAACGGCAGTTGTGCCGTATTGATCTCCACTGATCTTGCTGCCCGCGGACTGGATATCCCCGGTATAGAAAACGTAGTTCACTATCATCTTCCTGTCAATGAAGAAGCCTATACGCACCGCAACGGACGTACGGCTCGTTGGGAAGCTGACGGAAATTCCTACCTCATCCTGCACGATGAAGAACGGATTCCTGAATACATTCCCGAAGATATCGAGATTTTTGAGTTTCCGGAAGTACTGCCGAAGCCGGCCAAGTCCCGGTGGGCTACCTTATATATAGGTAAAGGAAAGAAAGATAAGCTGAACAAAATCGATATTGTCGGCTTCTTATATAAGAAAGGTGGATTGGCGCGTGAAGATGTGGGACAAGTGGATGTGAAAGAACACTATGCTTTCGTAGCTGTGCGCCGTAGTAAGATGAAACAGCTGCTCATGTTGATACAAGGTGAGAAAATTAAAGGAATAAAGACGATAATTGAGGAAGCTAAGTAAGTTTTCTTATAAATATTCACTTTTCTTGCGTTTAAACTTCTGAATATAAAGTAATAAAATCGTATTACTATTAGATTCTTCTAAAAGTCCGTTCTTGATAAGTATGGATAACAAAATGGTGCATATATCCTGTATAAACCATAAAAAAGTAAGCTAAATGCGCTGTTAAAATAGAATTTCATTATGAAAGGTTTGTTTTAAAGAAATATTTCCGTAATTTCGCAAGGTCTAAAGACATTAATGAACGAAATTGTATAACCAAAACAAACTTCAAATGAAAAAGCATAATTTCAATGCAGGACCTTCTATTCTTCCTCGTGAGGTGATTGAGGATACGGCAAAAGCTATTCTTGATTTCAACGGCTCAGGCCTCTCACTGATGGAAATCAGCCACCGTGCTAAGGACTTCCAACCTGTTGTGGACGAAGCCGTAGCACTATTCAAAGAATTACTCAATATCCCCGAAGGGTATTCGGTACTGTTCTTGGGCGGTGGTGCCAGTTTGGAATTCTGCATGGTCCCCTTCAACTTCCTCGAAAAGAAAGCTGCTTACCTGAATACAGGTGTATGGGCTAAGAAAGCCATGAAAGAAGCCAAAGCTTTCGGTGAAGTAGTTGAAGTCGCTTCTTCCGCAGAGTCTACTTATACTTATATTCCTAAGGATTATACAGTGCCAGCTGATGCTGATTATTTCCACATCACGACCAATAACACTATTTATGGTACTGAACTTAAAGAAGACCTGGATGTAAACGTTCCGATGATTGCCGATATGTCTTCCGATATTTTCTCCCGTCCTATCGACGTGTCTAAATATATCTGTATCTATGGCGGTGCACAGAAGAATCTGGCTCCTTCAGGCGTAACCTTCGTTATCGTGAAGAATGACGCTTTGGGTAAGGTATCCCGCTATATTCCTACGATGCTGAACTATCAGACACATATTGACAGCGGTTCTATGTTCAACACTCCTCCGGTTGTTCCCATTTATGCTGCATTGCAGACTTTGCGTTGGATCAAGGCCCAGGGTGGTGTGAAAGAAATGGAACGCCGTGCCATAGAAAAGGCAGATATGCTGTATGCTGAAATCGACCGCAACAAGATGTTCGTAGGTACAGCCGCACAAGAAGACCGTTCACGCATGAACATCTGCTTCGTGATGGCTCCCGAATACAAAGAACTGGAAGCTAACTTCATGAAGTTTGCTACAGAAAGAGGTATGGTAGGTATCAAGGGACACCGTTCAGTGGGTGGTTTCCGTGCATCTTGCTACAATGCTATGCCGAAGGAAAGCGTACAGGCTTTGATTGACTGCATGCAGGAATTTGAGAAACTTCATTAATAATATTTTATTCACCACAGAGTACACAGAGGTCACAGAGGATAATTAATAAAAACTCTGTGTATTCTGTGTCCTCTGTGGTGAGTCTTTTTTTAATATCATAAGAATCATGAAAGTATTAATTGCAACCGACAAACCGTTCGCTAAAGTAGCTGTAGACGGTATTCGCAAAGAAATTGAAGCAGCAGGTTATGAACTTGCCTTGTTGGAGAAATATACAGAGAAAGCCCAGTTGCTGGACGCAGTGAAGGATGCCAATGCCATCATTATCCGTAGCGACATTATAGATGCCGCAGTATTGGACGCTGCAAAAGAACTGAAGATTGTAGTACGTGCAGGTGCAGGTTACGATAATGTAGACCTGGAAGCTGCCACTGCTCATGGTGTGTGCGTAATGAACACTCCGGGACAGAACTCTAATGCCGTAGCCGAACTAGCTTTCGGTATGATGGTGATGGCTGTCCGCAATATGTATAACGGTACTTCCGGTACGGAATTGAAGGGTAAGAAACTGGGTATTCACGCTTATGGTAATGTAGGTCGCAACGTGGCTCGCATAGCCAAGGGTTTCGGTATGGAAATCTTTGCTTTCGATGCTTTCTGTCCGAAAGAAGTGATTGAGAAGGACGGCGTGAAAGCTGTTGACTCTGCTGATGAGCTTTATTCTGCTTGTGACGTAGTTTCATTGCACATTCCGGCTACTGCTGAAACGAAGAATTCTATCAACTATGCTTTGGTAAATAAAATGCCGAAGGGTGGTGTATTGGTAAATACTGCACGTAAGGAAGTTATCAACGAAGCAGAACTGATTCAGCTGATGGAAGAACGCGGTGACCTGAAATACATGACTGATATCATGCCCGCAGCTCACGAAACATTTGCTGCCAAGTTCGTAGGCCGTTATTTCTCTACACCGAAGAAGATGGGGGCACAGACTGCTGAAGCTAACATCAATGCCGGTATTGCTGCTGCACAACAGATTGTTGGTTTCCTGAAAGACGGTTGCGAGAAATTCCGTGTTAATAAGAAATAAGAATGAATAGTAAAACTGCCTATAAATTTGCAGTTGTCTATCTGACGATAGGTGCTGGTGTTTTTGCACTAAGCAGTATATTCAGAAAAGAACTTTCAGATTTCGCCCTCGGCTTTTGCGAGGGCGTATCTGTTGTGTTGATATTAGGCAGCGCAATCTATTTGATAGTGCATTTCATGAAAAAGAGATCTCAATAATCCATTAAAAACACACCTTGACTTATGGCAATAATTAAACCGTTTAAAGGTATCCGTCCACCGCAGGAGCTGGTGGAGCAGGTAGCTTCCCGCCCGTATGATGTGCTGAACTCAGCAGAAGCACGTGAAGAGGCAAAAGGAAACGAAAAATCGTTGTATCATATCATAAAACCCGAAATAGACTTTCCCGTAGGTACCGACGAACACGATGAATGTGTTTATCAGAAAGCTGCCGAAAACTTCCAGATGTTTCAGGACAAAGGCTGGCTGGTACAGGATGATAAAGAAAACTACTACGTCTATGCGCAGACCATGAATGGGAAAACGCAATACGGTTTAGTAGTAGGTGCCTATGTACCTGATTATATGAACGGCGTCATCAAGAAACATGAGCTGACCCGTCGCGATAAGGAAGAAGACCGTATGAAGCATGTTCGTGTGAATAATGCCAATATCGAACCGGTATTCTTTGCATATCCTGACAATGCTACTCTGGATGCTATTATCGCTCATTATACAGCCGAAAAGCCGGTATATGATTTCATTGCTCCCGGTGATGGCTTTGGTCATACTTTCTGGATTATTGATAAGCAGGAAGACATTGATGCCATTACGAAGGAATTTGCTAAGATGCCTGCTCTTTATATTGCCGACGGACACCATCGTAGTGCCGCCGCCGCTTTGGTAGGAGCCGAAAAAGCTAAGCAGAATCCGAATCATACCGGTGACGAAGAATACAACTACTTCATGGCAGTTTGCTTCCCCGCCAACCAACTGACAATTATTGATTATAACCGCATTGTAAAAGACTTGAATGGCTTGACACCTGAACAATTCCTGACTGCTGTCAGCAAGAATTTTACGGTAGAAGAAAAAGGCACTGAAATCTATAAACCTGCCGGTTTGCATAATTTCTCTCTTTATCTGGATGGCAAGTGGTACAGTCTGACCGCTAAACCGGGTACTTACAATGATAATGATCCGATTGGTGTACTGGATGTTACTATTTCTTCCAACCTTATTCTGGATGAAGTTCTCGGTATCAAAGATCTGCGTTCGGATAAACGTATTGATTTTGTTGGAGGTATCCGTGGTCTGGGTGAGTTGAAGAAACGTGTGGATAGTGGTGAAATGAAAGTGGCTTTGGCACTTTATCCTGTCAGCATGAAGCAATTGATGGATATTGCAGATACGGGCAATATCATGCCGCCTAAGACAACGTGGTTTGAACCGAAACTACGTTCGGGATTGGTGATTCATAAGCTGGATTAAAATATGAAATAAAAAAGTGAAGCGAGGATGTTCCTGCAAAGGATATCCTCGCTTTTTCTTTAAGGGTGATGCTTATTAAAATATCGTTTCCTCATCCAGCGGTCAAAGATAAGGAACAGAGGCATTGCGATAAGTATCAGTAAATAGAATGAGGGAATTTGGATCTTTTCCGTTTCCAGTATTTCGGGGCGGATGAAGGCTTCTCTGATTGTATTACCGAAATAAATCACTAATCCGGCAATGCAGCATCCTATTAAGAATATGGAAGCGGCTATCGTAGCAAACAGCGTTCTTCGTTCCGATTTCTTTTCGCGTAAGCGTATGGCTTCTTCCACCTTCCTCATGGTATGGTAGGCGAAATTGGAAGGTAGACGAAATCCGTTTTCCTCTTTTATGGCTTTTTTCAGCCCTTTGTCTTTTTGTTCTTCGTTCATACTTCCTCTTGTTTTATGAGTACATATATCTTTTTGCGTACGCGATGCAATTTTACTTTTGCATTGCTTTCCGTCAGGCCCAGAATCAGGGCAGTTTCATTCAATGACTTTTCTTCGTAGTAGAACAAGGTAATCAAGGCACGTTCGTCCGAGTTAAGTTTTTCTATGGCTCTGTTTAATCTGATAATCATTTCCTCACTTTCATCATTAAGCGTTTCATCTACTTGTTGGTCGGAAATGTTGGCGAGCAACGTATCATCCATGGCAAAGGTATCGAATTTCTTCTTACGGGTTGCCGAAATCGCCGTATTATAAGCAATGGAATAAATCCATGTTGAGAACGAACTTTCGGCTTTGAAAGAGGAGAGGTGCTGGAACGCTTTCAGAAAAACGTCTTGCGTCAACTCCTCGGCATCTTCCTGATTACAGATGATGCGGGCAATCAGGGAAAAGACCTGTTGACCGTGTTGATTCAGGAAGTATTCGTATAGAGCAGTTTCCCCTCTCAGTATGCGTTGGATAATATGTGTTTCGTTATACTCCATTCTGCCTTTTAGACGCAACTCTTTGTAGGAGGTTACATTATTTCTGAGAAATATTTTTTTCGATGAAATGTGTAACCTTACACAATACACTGCGTCTAAAGTGTACAAAGGAACAAAAATACTAATTTAAAACGAAACGAATATGATGGATTTTATCATGGTGCCTACGATTTTGGCAATTATTACTTTGGGGATTTACAAACTGTTTGAACTGTTTGTATGTAAGAAAGAGCGGTTGATGCTTATTGAAAAAATGGGAGATAAGTATCAACCGGATGTGGCTTGTATGCCGAAACTATATGGTAACTTTTCTTTTTCAGCATTGAAATTAGGATGTCTGTTGGTGGGCATGGGCTTAGGATTGTTGATAGGATTTGTAATTTGCACTTCGGCAATTCCCGGATATTTGGATAAGGATGTGGACAACTGGCGTGTTTATCGTGAGACAGTATCCTTGGTCTATGGAGCTTGTGTACTTTCATTGGGAGGTATCGGGCTTATCACGGCCTTTATTGCAGAGTTGAAGCTTAGTAAAAAATAATCGCTGAATTTTAGGAATTTTCTTATGATAAAAAAGAGTTGTCAGTCATTGGCAACTTTTTTTGTATTGAGGGAGAACCTTAAGGACTATCTGTGTGTTACTATTTTAGTAATAACCTAAACCAGATAACGATATGGATAAAAAAGATGAAAAGGCTCTTGAAGAGAAGAGCAAGATACAAAAAGATGCTGAAGAAACATTACCTGGACGACAATTGGGTTTATATTCCAAAGTCGATAAGAAAGAAGTGCGCAATATGGTTTCGGAGATAAATCCGGATAAGAATAGTTTGGGCAGCAGAGGATAGTTTCGGCTTTATTAACTACCTTTGGATAAGATAAGCTGCATTTCGGCATAACTTTTTCATGCAAGCATGAAAGTTCTGCGCTCAATTTGCATTATCTTTGCAAAACATTAGCCTTTCAGCTATATTGTAATGTATAAAAATTGTAGAACAATGAAGACGAAAAAACGCAGGGATGCCATATCGGCATTCAAGGAAGCGAACCGCTTGATAGAGATGGAACGCAATGGTGGACGTTGGATTGCAAAAGATCGTCCGCATAAGAACAAGAAAAAGTATTGTCGTAAAGATAGTAAGAAAGAGTTGCCACGTATGATCGATGGCAGCTCTTTTGTTTTATATCACTCTTTTTGCTAACTTCGTCCTCTCTAAAATAAAAAAACTATGTTTCGTAAACTTGTAGCAATAGAACCCGTAAGTCTGATTCCGTCAGCAGAAAAAGCACTGCATTCGTATGCAGAAAAGGTAGTGATGTTCCCTGATGTTCCGGCAGGGGATGATGAAATAGTAGCCCGTATCGGAGATGCTGATGCTGTGCTATTGAGCTATACTTCACAAATAAACAGGAGTGTGCTTGAGAAGTGTCCGAATATAAGGTATATCGGTATGTGCTGCTCGCTGTATTCGCCGGAGAGTGCCAATGTAGACATTCGTTATGCGAACGAGCGGGGGATTACTGTAACCGGTATCCGGGATTATGGGGATGAAGGTGTGGTGGAATATGTAGTCAGCGAACTGGTGCGTTGCCTGCATGGATTTGGTCAGGAATCCTGGGAAGAAATGCCCCGGGAGATCACAGGGCTGAAAGTAGGTGTCATAGGATTGGGTAAATCCGGTGGCATGATTGCCGATGCATTGAAATTCTTTGGGGCGGATATCGCTTATTTTGCCCGTAGCGAAAAAGAGGATGCGGCTGCCAAAGGATATCGTTTCTTACCCTTGGGAGAACTTCTTTCTCAGAGTGAAGTCGTTTTCTGTTGTCTCAATAAGAATACAGTCCTGTTGCATGAGGCTGAGTTCGAACAACTTGGAAATAAAAAGATATTGTTCAATACCGGGCTGTCTCCGGCGTGGGACGACCCCGCGTTCGTTAAGTGGCTGAAAGGTGATAACCTTTGTTTTTGTGATACACTGGGAGCTTTGGGTGGAGCACATCTTTTAAGCCATCCACATGTCCGCTGTATGCAGGTATCTACAGGCCGTACCCGTCAGGCGTTTGACCGCCTGAGCGAGAAAGTACTGGCCAATATAGAAGCATATAACCGATAATGTAATCAGAAGAATACAATCGGTGATGTTATGTTAAGCAGGGTGTTCACAACAGACCACCCTGCAATTTCAGCAGTGGCGCTGTACACATCAATTACGGCATGCACCTGATCGTTCTTTATTTCTACTCTTTGAGTGTCTCCCACGAATCCGGGAGTGGATTGCATGGACATTTCCATATTCTCCGGGCCGACGGAGGCCAGTGAAGCAGCAACGGCTACATTGACTTTTGTTGGGAACATGGCTATGGCTTCAGTAGCATTTCCTGAGAAGACAACACGTTGCTCCGTTTGCAATGCCTCATCATATACAGCTGTTCCCTTCAAGGCATCAGGACCTTTTTCATTAAAGAATTTAGCTTTTGCATTTCCCATTAAAGAAGCTGTCCGCAGAACATCGAAACCGCCCGTAGCACCGGAAACGATGTATACACGCGTACCGTTCGCTTTGGCAGTCTCCATCACTTCCTGATAGAAAGCAGTGTCTGCCAGAGCACCGATAGACAAGGTGACGATGGAAGTACCGTTCTTTAGGGCGGGTAATGCAAACTCTTTCATGGCAGCAGGAGAGGCTGCTTCTACCAGATAATCCGGTTTCAGTGCCAGTAAATCTTCCGGGGTTGTACATGCTACGCAGGATTTCCCGTGTTGCTGCATTTTACTAACTATACGTTCAGCTTTTTCTGCTGTACGTGAGTAAACTCCAACTAAATCATATTCCGGCAACAAGCCATTAACAACTGCATCCGAAACTATTCCGGCCAGTCGTCCACATCCGACAATAACTAATTTTTTCATGGAGCAAAGATACCGCTTATTCATATAATCTCCAAAAACACACGATGAGCTTATTCCGTATTTGGGTGGATAGCATAAATGTTGTACTTTTGTGGGAAAGAAGAATCATTTATAACTTATGGGACGAAAAGAAGAATATAAATTGCAGAATGAGCAGTACCTGGAGGCTTTGCGTGCAGAGAATGATATCCGGGAACTGCCTTGCGGAATTCTATATCGGGTATTGGAAGAAGGGAATGGCGGCAATACTCCCCGTTTGAATAGCATCGTAACTGTGCATTATAAAGGCACTTTGATAAATGGCCGCGAGTTCGATAACTCCTGGAAACGGAATTACCCTGAGGCTTTTCGTCTGAATGAAGTCATTGAAGGCTGGCAGATAGCCCTGCAACGAATGCATGTAGGAGATCATTGGATTGTTTATATTCCTTATGCAATGGGGTATGGTACACGTAGCAGTGGCCCTATTCCTGCTTTCTCTACTTTGGTGTTTGATGTCCAGCTATTGGGAATTGCGTAAATACGGACTAGTTATGAAAATACTGATTATCAACGGAAGTCCCCGCAAGCAAGGACATATCTCGAAAATGCTGCAATTGATGGAAACGGAAGCCCGGGCGAATGGTGACGAAGTTACTGTGATTAGAGTGGCTGACCTGCAAATCCGTTCCTGCATCGGCTGCATGAGTTGCCGTGAGAAACTGAAATGTTGTTTGCCTGAGGATGATGCACAACGTGTGCTGAAGCAGATAGAAGAAGCACAAGCACTGATAATCGGCGCTCCCTGCTATTGGGGAAACCTGCCGGGACAACTGAAAGTGATGTTCGACCGCATCGTTTACGGAATGATGGGAGAGACCTCACGAGGTATTCCTATCGGCCTGCATAAAGGTAAAAAGGCAGTTATCGTAAGCACTTGCACTACTCCATATCCTTTCAATATATTCTTTAATCAGACAAGGGGAGTAGTAAAAGCGCTGAAAGAAATCCTGAAATGGAGCGGCTTTAAAGTTGTTTCAGCCATCGAGAAAGGCGGAACGAAACAACATCCCGGACTGACGGAAAGAGAAATGAAACGTTGTCGCGGAGTGATACATAAACTCTGATACGGAGACACACTTTCTTCTAATCATTTACTTCTTGCAAATACACTCGACTGTTTGCTGTATGTTTTTGCGTGCAACTTCCGGTTTCATGGCTTCTTCTAACGATATGAATGGAGGGTTAACAGAGAAGACCCCTTCAAACCCGGCCTGTTGTAATTCATCCGAATCTTCTATATTGCCGGCTAACAGGATTACCGGAATATCTTGTTTCCGGGCTTCAGCAAGTATGCCGGAAGGAACTTTTCCCATCAATGTTTGCCGGTCTGCTTTTCCTTCTCCGGTAATGATCAAGTCAGCGTTTTTTATTTTATTACTGAAGTCAAGAGCTTCCAGCATCAGTTGTATGCCGGGTTTCAGTTCCGCATTCAGGAAAGCCAGCAGACTACCGCCCATACCTCCGGCGGCACCGGCTCCGGGATGATGGGAAATATCTTTTCCCGTCGTATGACGGATGACTTCTGCAAGGTTTTGCAGTCCTGCATCCAATGCCTCCACCATTTCCCGGCCTGCTCCTTTCTGAGGTGCAAAGACATAAGCCGCTCCTTCGGGACCATAGAATGGATTTTGTACATCGCAGGCAACAGTAAATCGGCAACTGTTTAAAGCCGGATGGACAAAAGTGCTGTCTATATGCGCTACTTTTATTAATATTTCTCCACGGCCTGTCCCTACTTCTTTACCCTCCTTGTCTGAAAAATGAAAGCCTAATGCCTGAAGCATTCCTAACCCTGCATCATTGGTTGCACTGCCACCAATGCCAATGATAAAGTTGCGGCAACCACGTTCCAGAGCATCACTAATGATTTCTCCCGTGCCGTAAGTGGTAGTCAGCATCGGGTTTCTTTTTTCCGGCGGAACTAAAGGCAATCCGCTGATGCTTGCCATTTCTATGAAAGCTGTTTCCCCATTTTCGGAAATGCCGTAATAAGTATTGCGCCATCTCATCAATGGATCGTGGGCGGAGATCGGAACTTCCTGACCGTTGGTTGCCGTAATCAGCACATCCAGCATTCCTTCGCCCCCATCGGCTATGGGCAGGCAGATAACTTCACATTCCGGGTATACGGAACGAATACCCTCGGCAGCTGCTTTTCCAGCTTCTGCCGAGGGCAAACATCCTTTAAAGGAGTCAATAGCTATGACTACTTTCTTCATATATTTAGATTTCCTCTATATCTTCTATATCTTCCAGTTTGGCTTCGGTTTTTGCTTCTATCTTTGTCAGTTTCTTGGTGTTGTTGGCAATGACGGCCAATGCGCGATACAACTCGGCAAGCAGACGTGCGAACACCACAATCAGGAAGCCGTATATAGGCATCAGGAAGAACATACCGGAAGGTATCGGCAGTATGTATTTGATTTCATTGGCAGCAAAGATTGCAATAACCATCGAACACAGTGTACCGATGACACCGATATAAAGTCCCAGCCATTCACCCATCGTCTGTGTCAGGTGCGATACAACGGGAATGGCAATGAATTCATTTTCTTCCTGGATAGCTTCTTTCAGTTTGTTTTTCCGGTTCATCCAGAGCAGATAGCTTCCCCATGCTCCTGCGCAAAGGATAATGAACAGCAGAATGAAAGCAAGGATTAATTTCCCTTCGGCATATTTAAAGAAGTCCATCTCGATGACCTTTGCCAGTATAAAAATAGGAAACAGCAAGTTCAATACGGCAAAGATGACATAGAGCCAGCGGAAGGGTTCGCGGAAGAAACGACCATTGTCGATGTAACCCAGCAGAGGGTCGAGAAAGGTAAACAGCTTGTTGTTCATAGTGATAAATGTTACTTATGGGAGGGCCTTGCATGCTAAGATTATCAGTATGAGGCCCTGATACATACTCATAATCAGACTTTTTTCAATGGAATGCGTCGTACTTTTGACAAACTTACGAAAAAACTTCTAAAGTCTGCCTGTTTCGTCTGAAAAAGAGAGAGGATTAGAAACTATTTTCTCATAACAAGAAGAATACTTATCTTTGCAGCATGAGTGAAGATACCTACAAAACCATAAGCGCCCCTTCCGAAGGGATTTACACTGAGAAGCGCAGCAAGTTCATTGCTATCGCTTTGCCCGTGCGTACTGTCGATGAGGTAAAATCGCATCTGGAAGTTTATCAGAAGAAATATTATGATGCCCGCCACGTCTGCTACGCCTATATGCTGGGGCCCGAACGTAAAGATTTCCGCGCCAATGATAACGGAGAACCTTCCGGTACGGCAGGAAAACCTATCCTGGGACAGATTAACTCCAATGAACTGACCGATATACTGATAATCGTTGTCCGCTACTTCGGTGGCATCAAGTTGGGGACGAGCGGACTGATTGTCGCTTATAAAGCTGCTGCTGCCGAAGCGATAGCTGCTGCCGAGATTATAGAAAAAACAGTGGATGAAACGGTGGCCTTCCTGTTTGAATACCCTTTTATGAATGACGTGATGCGCATTGTCAAGGAGGAGGAGCCGGAAATACTGGAACAGTCGTACGATATGGATTGCCGCATGGCGCTTCGCATCCGTAAGTCGATGATGCCGAAGTTGAGGGCGCGTCTGGAAAAAGTTGAGACATTGCGCTTTGAAGAGGATGCGTAATGTCTCAGCTCCCCGGAGAAAATTCCTCCGGTACGTCTATTTCAGAGATAAATCATTATAGTGGATTTTCCGGTGTGTACCATCGCAGAAGGGTTGTTTATAAGAGCGTCCGCAGCGACACAAGGCGATTCTTCCTTTTCGTACCTCTGCTTTTCCCTCCCGGTCTATCAATTTGAAATTGCCTTCTACAATAAATGGTCCGTTGGGTGTAGCCGTGATGGCTACTGTATTTTCTTCTTTTTCCATATCATCGTTTTTTTTAATGTTATACGTTTCAAATAAAACGTTTGCATATGGAAATAGTTTATCCATTCACTTTTTTTGTATGGATTTCCTTATCTTTGTGCGCACTTATAAATAATATATAGATATATGGCATTCGAAGCAACAAAGCGTGAGTTGGGCGAACTCTACACATTTTTTCGCCTGTTGGCAGATGGAAAAGTTTCATTGGGTACACCGCAAGCCCGGAAGGTTGAAACGGAGAGTTGGCCCGTGGCACTGATACAAAGAGAAGAACATGACGGTACGCGTCGTTACTATATAGAACAGGAAAATGTTCGCATTGTCAGTGGTACGGTGGAGAATGATAGTACTTTTTCTGTGGCTGATAAAGAAGAACAGAACATTCCCCGCGAAGACTTTGGCGAGGCGGCAGAGCTGATACTTGAATTGCTGAAAACGACTGTCGGTTCTGATATGATTGAAGTTCCCGAAGGTCTGGAAGGTTTTCTGGATGCCATCAATATCTACGATTTGGAGGCGAAGACGGAAGACCGGACGGATTTCTCTGTTGCCTTCTGGCACGTTGAAGCACCGTTGACGGGATTTAATGTCCGTTGCCGCCTCAGTTCGATGAACCCGTTGCTGGATGGCGGACGCACGGCAAACCTGAAACTGGAACAGTCGGGCATTAAGTTTGCTACGCCTACGGTGAATAAGATAAATGCCTTGCCGGAGTCTCCGACGGAAGTGACTGAGCGTATGCTGATGATTGAGCGTCTGGGCGGAGTACTGAAATATTCGGATGTGGCGGACCGTGTGTTCCGTTGCAACCTGCTGATGATTGATTTGCACTTCCCCCGTATGTTGGCGGAGATGGTGCGCATGATGCACCTCGACGGAATTTCCCGTGTTAGCGAACTGACGGAGCGCATTAAAGAGATAAATCCCCTGAAGATAAAAGATGAACTGATAAACAAACATGGTTTCTATGAGTTTAAGATGAAACAGTTCTTGTTGGCACTTGCTTTGGGCATGCGTCCGGCAAAGATTTATAACGGTACGGACTCAGCCGTAGAAGGCATTCTGCTGGTAAATGCGGAAGGGGAGGTGCTTTGCTATCATCAGTCGGAGCGCCGCACGTTTGCCGATTTTCTTTACCTGAACACTCGTTTCGAGAAAGGCTCGGTAGATAAGGATAAGTACGGTTTCCTTGAAAAAGAGAATGGTGTGTATTATTTCAGACTGAATGTAAAGATTGGGTTGACAAAAAAATAATGAGTATGAATGAGATTTTAAAGACCATCAAGTCGCGTCGCAGTGTGCGCGCTTATACGGAACAACAGATTTCGCAGGAAGATTTAAGCACCATTCTGGAAGCGGCAACCTATGCCCCCAGTGGTATGGGACTCCAGACGTGGCATTTCACCGCTATTCAGAATGGCGCTGTGCTGGAAGAACTGAACGAAAAGATTAAAGGCGCTTTTGCCAAGAGCGACGAACCCCGTTTGCAGGAACGCGGACATAGCCGGACGTATTGTTGTTATTATCATGCTCCTACACTCGTCATTGTTTCCAACGAACCGACACAGTGGTGGGCAAGCATGGATTGTGCCTGTGCCATGCAGAATATCTTCCTTGCAGCCAAGTCCCTCGGCATCGGTTCCTGCTGGATAAACCAGTTAGGACAAACTTGTGATGATCCTGATGTGCGTGCTTTCCTTACGAAGCTGGGCATCCCCGAAAATCACCGCGTATATGGTTGTGCCGCTTTAGGCTATGCCGCTGCCGCCCCGATGAAGGAAAAGAAGTTGGCGGAAGGTACTGTGACGGTTATTAAGTGATACTGAACGTTCCCTTGTTCTCTATATTTACTCTCGTTTGCTGAATATATTTGTCATCTGTTGTTCTGCATAGAGGTATGGGATAAAGATGGCCGGATTGAATGTTTTGCCATCTTGCGGAGCTTGATGGAAAAGAATGCAGGGAATCCGTATTATGAAAATGCAAAAAGAAAGCATATGGGGAGAATGAAAGGAATATTGTATGGTGATATTCCTGTAAATGCTTCCCTATGTCTGTATATGGTGAAATTCCAATCAAATGGGCTTTAAGAGGATGATTGGGATGCTTCGAAATGTAGCGGATAAAACCTCTTTCAGAGGAAGATTTCCCCATGTTTTGGGTAAGAATTGCCTTATATCCGATGGGGCTACACCCTTTTAAGCACATGACTACACCCTTTTGGGCATATGGTTACACCCTTTTTGCTGAATGGTGTAGCCCTTTTCAATCCCGTATCTCCCCTGTCAATGTCCGTTTCCACCGATGGGAACGACCGTTTCTTGTAGTGTACTGAATAAGTTGACACTTCAAAAATCGAAAATAAAGATGAAATATTCGAAAAAGAAGTACAACTATTACAGTGATGATGAACGAATGTCTTATATTCGTGAATATTTATCAAGTCCCGAGAGCAAATCTCAGTTTTGTAAGCGTAACGGCTTTTGTGCCAAGCTTCTTACTTATTGGCTTAACAAGTATCAAATGGAAGACAAAGTTATGGGTATATCACCTAAACCGGTAAATAGCGATGCTATTGATTCTAGTATTTCTGAGCTCCAGAAAGAACTATCGCTATTGCGTGCTGAGAACCGTAAACTTCATCGGGCTCTTGCTGATGAGAGTTTACGTCATGAGGCGTGCGAAGAACTCATCAATCTTGCTGAATCCACGTATCATATCAAGGTACGAAAAAACTCCGATGCCAAGTAATCGACACCTTGTCACAGAGGCACTCAACCCGACGCAAACATGGTTGTATAAAGTTCCTCTGTGATTACTTCGGCATAACCCGACAAGGTTATTACAAGCATGTGAACCGGCATTTGGAGGTTGATATCCTTACCACAAGCATCGTGTTGTACTGCAAGGAACTGTTGGAACTCATGCCCAAAGCTGGTATGCGCGAGTTATACGCCTGCTGCGTGAGTAAGTTTGGACCAAAGATGGTTATCGGTCGTGATCGTTGTTATGACATTTTTCGCTCCAATGGTTTGTGTCAACGTACAAGTCGCAAGCGTCCTAAAACAACGAATTCGAACCATAATTACTATATCTACCCCGATCTGTTGAATGTTACACCCAAATTTGTCGCTACGCGATTGGGCGCTATGGTAGTGGCGGATATAACCTACGTAAACACCGGTCAGGGCTGGGCTTACCTCTCGTTGCTTACCGATGCGGCAAGTCGTGCCATCGTGGGATATGCGCTTTACAAAACTCTTGAGACGGAGGGACCCTTGAAAGCTTTGGAGATGGCAATATCATTCTATGAGAAGTATCACATAGACATGAGCACTCTTATTCATCATTCCGACCGGGGTGTCCAGTATTGCTCAAATAAATATGTAGAGAGGCTTAAAGAGCATCAAATCAACATCAGTATGACGCAGTGTGGTGATCCTTTGCATAATGCATTGGCTGAAAGAATGAACAACACCATTAAAAACGGTTGGCTATTCGACTGTGATGATGAGAGCTTCGAGCAAGTAAGCAAGCGCATTGAAGATGCTGTATATGTATATAATCATGTGCGGCCTCATCAAGGGATAAACATGAGGACACCTATGGAAGTGCTCAGAGAAACGGTAGAATTTACAGCATAATACCCGCTCGTCGGGACGGGTGGTCCCGCCCCTTGCCGCTAGGGCGATCCCCGACCGAAGAGTTTTTGTTTGTTGGCAACATTACATTTTCCTGAAAAAGGCTTGCGTAAATAAAGGAAGATGCATAAATTTGCAAGCACCAACAAAAGACAACTAAAATAGGAATAAGAAAAACAAAAGTAAACCTGTTTAGATATTAAAGTATATTGAGTAAACTAATCCAGTTATAACAAACGAAGTTGTCAACTAAAACCAGTACACATCATCTGCTCGTGGGAATTCCAGTTTCCTCTAATGGGGACGGACGTTTCTCTTAATGGAAACGGCAGTTTCTCCTTATGGGAACGCTCGTTTCCTATGTGTAGAAAACTACAATTGCCTGTTTTCTAATTGATTATGAAAGTATCTGTAAGGTGCTGAAAAGCCATGCGAAGCTGCGGGGTAAATCGGGAGCCGATGGACGAATAAGTACTGGATAAAAGACAATATGAGGAAAAGTCATAACAATAACGAAAGGACTTTTCTTCGTATGTTTACCCATCGTTGACGTAGCGAATCACTCTTGCCGTTTTCTTTCCCCACTATACAGCACAAGAAGGTGTTCATAAAAATGCCCGCAGGGGAGGCGGCAGTCAGGTAATTAATGAATTATACATGAAGCAATTTCGTATAATTCCGTCGCCTCGCCCTGTGGGCTCCCTCTTTTCACAAAGCGGGTTGAAATAAAGCCATATTTCGATAAGAATTTACTTCATTTATCTCTGCATATCAATGATACCGCTGTCCGTATCGCTATTGTTCAATCCCTTGTTTCCGGCTTTGTGTTTGCGGCCGAACTCAAACGTATAGCCTACACGGAGTATGAACATCTGCCCCGTCTCCTTCACAAAAGTTTCCGAACGGAAGGGAGCCACCTCACTGATGCGTTCTTTTCCCACCTTATAATTATTGGTGAAAGGAAACAGAACACCGATCCCTGCCTGAAAGTTCTGCTTGGCATACATTGCCATAAATGCGGTCTGATTCTCATTCTTCTTAATGGTTTCACCAAAGAAGTTATTCTGCACCTTCCGGAACTGCCCGAGCAAGGAGAACCCTTTGTATTGCAGTTGCGCCATCACACTGTAATAGAATTCATCGTACGTGTGACTGTATTCCAGCCCCTCCGACCAACTGCGGGTATATCCTCCCGAAGCATAAAGCGTCAGGAAATCTTTCAGCCCGAACAGCGTTGCGCCATTGGTACCAATCATCAGTTCCGCATTCAGGCTTTGGAACGACCGTTGGTTTTCATCTTTCAATATCAGTTTCCCGTCCTCAACGAAGATACTTTCCATGATGGGACTGTCGTAATACTGGTGGCGCACGCTCAGATTGGCATTGAACTGCTTCTTCGAATAGCTGTAAGACAAAGAGTTCGTGAACTGCTGATATGTTTTCAGCAACGGATTACCACGAACTATCTGTATCGTATCTATAGCCTGCTCCACATCCGTCAACGAACCAAGCGACGGTATGGCGGGACTGATATTGAACCGGTAGCGCAGGAAGCCCGCTTTCTTCAAATTGTAACTCAATCGCACGGTAGGCGTGAAGGTATAGTAAGCATGGTCTTCGTCGCTTTCCTTGAACCAGGCGCGCGTCATGCCCACACTACCCGCATAACTGAAATCCTTCACCTTGCCCTGCACCTCAAAGAAAGCGGAAGTCTGCGACTGGTCCATTTTCGAAGTAGTGGGGTTGGAACCTTTGTACTCATTTTCCGTCCTCATCTGATAGTGGCGGGCACCGCCGCTTAGTTTTACATCCTTGAAACTCTTTTCATAAATGGCCTCACCGATGATGGAGCGTTTGTCGCCATCCACCAGTGTCTGAATATCCGCCAACGGTGTATTCTCGTTCTTGTACTCCTTATATTTACGGTTGTTCTTGGTGTGGATAAGCGTTCCCGTCACATTCATCTGTATGCTTTGCTGATGGGGTAGGGTGTGCTGGAAGTAAAGGTCGAGTGCCGGAGAATAACTGGACGTATGGTTGTTGACGTACGAATAGATGGACTCTGTGCTGCCCACTGCCCACATCCGGTTCAGTTCATTTTGATAGGGAGTGTTGTTGAGGTTATTGCGAAAGATGGCGTTGAATACATACTTGTCCGCTTTTGTCAGATTGTAAGTCAGATTCAGGTTGTTGATGAAACTGAGTGCGGGAGATTCGTCTTCGATACCTTCCTTGATGCGGTCGATGGTACGGTCGCCCAAATAGAAAGTTTCGTGAGATTCGAGGCGGCTGTGGTATTTGCCATTCTTGTTGAAGTAGTCGATGCCCCATTCGGAGTTCTTGTAGTTGAACTTCGCACTCAGGAAATTCTCTCCCCACAGGGTATGGGGTGAGTCGGAAAGCTGGAAGTTTACCACACCACCCGTTTCGCGGCGACGCAGGATAATATTGACTACGGCACCCAGTTCGTCGTCACCGTATTGTTTGCCGGGGTCTTCAATGAACTCCACGCGCAGCACGTCTTTGGCTCTGACGGCGGCTATTTCCTTGTCCGTCACCTTAATGCCGTTGATGCGGGTTTGCACGGCTCCGCCGCCGCTGACGCTCATGCTGTTGCTCAAGTTGTCCACTTGCAGGCGGGCGATGCCGAGATTGTTCAGTAGGTCGTAGGCGCCGAACGAGCGTTTCAGCTGGCTCTCGGTGGGCAGGATAATCTGACGGTCCACGCGTTGAAGCACATTGCTGGCGGATACGGTCACTTCACCCAGACTGACAGCGTCTTCCTGCAACTGCACGTCGCCCAAGTCGAGGTTGTTGTTCAGTTTCAGCAGGATGACTTCACTTTGATAGCCGATAAAAGTAATGGCGAGGCGGTAGTTGCCCGCCTTGATTTTATTGAGGGCAAACTTACCCTGTGTGTCCGAAGTCACTCCGGTCACCAGAGTGGAGTCCGTGGTCCATAGCGATACATTGGCGGCTATGATGGCTTCTTGCGAAGTATCCGTAACACGTCCTTTGATTGTGAGGGTCTGTGCCTGCGTACTGAGTACGGAGAGGACAGCCAGTAGTAAAAATAGTTTTGTTTTCATATTCGTTCCTGTTAGTAGATTACTGTTTGATTAGAGATGTAAAAGGCACTCCTCCCTGTTAGGGAAGATTCTATAGCTTGTATTTCAGATGTTTATACTTTCGGCGTCGAGGCTGTAAAAGTTAAGACTGTACAGCGGAATTCAGTTCGTACATCAGAGTAAAAACTTTGACTATGATGAGTACGAAGATGAGTCCGAAGGTAATCAATAATGCTGTCTTTGCGTATCTCTTCATGAACTGCTGTTTTTAAGTTTATTATATCGTTCTGTTATTTCATCTATGCTGATGCCAAGCAGGTCCATAATGTTGAACAGGTCGGCAAGCTGGTTTTCAAAGAATTCTTTCTTCTGTATCTTCATCACTTTCTTCATGGCATCCTTTGAAAGAAAGAAGCCCATGCCCCGTTCGGGATAGATAATGTCCTCCGCTTGCAGGTATTCGTAGGCTTTCAGCACGGTGCGCGAGTTCACGGCAAGCTGCGTGGAAAGCTCCCTGACCGAGACTATTCGTTCGCCCGCCGTCCACTCACGGGTGAGTATCTTGCTGAAACAGAAGTCTACAATCTGTTGGTATATCGGTTTATTGGTCTTGAAGTCCATAGCTTACAGTTGTTTTTCTTTGAGCAGGAAGTAACTCGATATCCATATTCCGATGCTGAACAGGACAGGGGTGCCGTAGTTGCAGAAAGCAATAATGGCTTCTGACGTGCTGCTTATCGGGAAATTATAGATGGGATAGGCTATGTTTGCTATCCAATATCCATGGCTGTCGGCAGGTTCCCACAATGTCATTGAGAGTATAATCCCGAAAATGAGAATGAAGCAGGAACACAAAACGATGAAAGAATTTATCAGCTTCTGGCGTTTGAAGGCTATGCATCCGAGGAAAAAAGTTCCTTGCATCAAGCTGCATGACAGTATCTGGTCTTTTTCTATCAGGTGAAATTCAATGTGGCTGCCGAAGTGTTGTAGGTAGTCAGTGCCTGAGAGTATTAGTAACCCTTTTATGCTTGTTATCAGCAAGAAACAGAACAGCGGGAGTACGAGTAGATACTTCATCCACAAGTGCAGGAACTTCTCAAAAACGGAAGCGGGCATCAACAGGTATAGAGTGGAGGTCTGTTTGGTGATATTTATCTCCAACAGGCAGGGGGCGATGCAGAGAAACCACAGCACGTAGCGGCTGAGGGAGAAAGCCTGTGTATGTTCGATGTAATAGCTTGAGCCTTTGTTGATATCATACATCATGCAGAGAAGACAAATGCCCAGCACAATGCCGGCACTCCAAAGCAAGTGTCGGCCGGTTTCCTGTTTCTTGTACTGTTCCAGCAGGAAGAAACGTTTCAGGTTGAAGGTTGCATTCATATTCTTTGTTTATTTGAACATTGATTTTATCTTTTCCGGCACTTGCAGCACTGCTTTGTACAGCAGTTCTATATCCGGTGTATTTTCTTCTTCCTCTTCATTAGGCAACACGGAGAAATATCCGGGTAATTCCTGTTCGCTGTAAATGCTGTCTTCGGGCAGACTGTCTGTCCGGGCAAAGAGGAGGCGCTGGCTGATTTCGTCCAATGAACGGTTCAGTAAGACTTCGCTTTCGCCGAGGATGATGAGGTGATCCAGCAGGTTCTCGAAGTCGTGTGCCTGATGGGTGGAGATGAGGAGCGTACTGTCATCATCTATGCTGCGGCTGATGATACGTTTCAGAGCTTGTCGGGATGTGATGTCCAGTCCGTTTGTAGGCTCGTCGAGTATCAGGAGCGGGGTATGTAGTGCAAAGGCATATGCCAGCATCGCCTTTTTTTGCTGACCGTAGGAGACTGCGGATAGTTTCTGCTTCCTGTCAATCTTCAGTTCTTCAAGATTCTGTTCAAACTCTTTGTAGTTGAAGTGAGGATAGAAAGCGGAATGCCGTGTGGCAAAAGCGGAAATGCTTTCGGAAGGCATCTGCATTTCTTCGGGCAGAAAGAAGTAACGGCTCAATAAGGCGGGTTCTCTTTTTGCCGGATTCATCCCATCAATGCTGCATTCTCCTTTCCAAGGAAAAAGTAGTCCGCAAAGGAGATGTATCAGTGTGGTTTTACCTACACCGTTCTCTCCCAGAAGTCCGTATATTCCGTTGCCTATCTCCAAAGATATGTCATTGAAAATAGGACGGTTAGACTTGTAGCCGTAGCTGATGTTTTCTATCTTTATCATAGTTTCTTAAGTGTTGCACTGATGTACAACACTGCAAACGTAAGGGAAGCTGAGGAGAAAAACAAGGAAGAGGGAGGATTATTAATATATTTTAGCAGTGGGTAGTGACTATAAAATCAGCCACACCGCCATCATGTGGCACACCGAACCTCCCAATACGAAGAAATGAAATACAGAATGCATATAGCGCTGCCGGAAAGAGTAAAACACTGCTCCGGTGATGTAACAGATGCCTTCACCAATCATCCAGTAGCACGTTCCTGCGGCAACGGCATATAGAGGTTTGAAGGCAACCAGTACGGACAGCCCCATAACGATGAAGCAGATTGTCTCTACATTGCTATGTTCCTCCATTTTGCGGAAACTCACGATGGTGCCGATGATGGCACATAACCAGACAAAACCGAATAATCCCCATCCCCAGGCACCATTCTCGCGTAGTGCAATGAGCGTGACGGGTGAATAACTGCCCGCAATATGCCAGTAAATGGCCGCATGGTCCCAATTCCGCAATCGCTTTTTCCAGGGATTATGGTATTTCAGCGCATGGTAGAGGGTAGAGGCAACGTAAGAGCCGAGCATGCCGAAAAGATAGAGCCAGATGCCGAATACAGCCCAGAAGTTTCCACTCTGATAACTTTTTACGAGAAATATTGTACCGACAATAATCCCCATCAGGATGCCTGCGGCGTGCGAGAGGGTATTTATTCTCTCTTCGGCTTTCGTATAGAAAAGTCCGTTTTGTTTCTTTTTCCGGGTGATGCTCATTTATAAAAGTGCGATGTTTATACCTCCTCTGCTTTTACCATTTCCCATCCGCTGAATTGCATCACGATACAGTGCAACTGCGTGCCCTGTGCCAGTTGTTGTACCCTTGGCCCTTGGGCATAACCGTGTATCTGATCTACGGCATCCAGCCACTGTTGTCCACCTTTACTTTCATAGTCTTTTGCCGGCAGATACTTCAGTTCCAGGATATAGCTGTGAGCCACTTCGGGGTAACGTTGCAGGTCGGGCATGAGGAACATGTCGCAGAAGCCGTGGTTCAGTTCCACTTCAGGGGCAGTGAGGTAGTAAGCGCTGATACTGAGGTAGGCGGTGAAGAAACCTTGGATGTTTCGTTCACCTTCGATGAGACTGCGCACGGAGGAGTGATTCTTGTAGGCGCAGGCAATAAATTCGAGTGACTGCCGCCAGTTACCATGGTATGCCATATCTTTATAGATGGTACGCAGGTTGCTCAGGTCGATGTACTTTTCGCTTTGATAACCTTCGAGCAGGTATTCGTAATATTGCTTGCGCACATTATTGTTGGGGATGCTCAGCACCAGCTGGTCTCCGTCTGTTCCGGTGATGGTGAGCATGCCGTAGTAGAAGAGCAGGCTGGGGAATATCTCCGCCTTGGCAATTTGCTCGGCGGGAAAGGAGGTGGCGAGGTTGGTGATAATCTGCCCTTCCTCGGTGATACGGCGCAGCACCCCCTTGCGGTCACCGTCCAACTTGTCCAGTTGAATGAGTTTCTTCATCTTGTTGTAGTCGGTGCGGGTGTTGGGGTCAATCATCTGTTCGGGTGAAGTGCCATAATTCATGTAGTTGCGGAGGTAATAGAACACCATGTCGCAATTGAACATCTTCGGGTCGCGTTCCAGACTCGCTTTGGCGAAGCAGTAGTTGTCGTACCAGGGCTTCATTTCCGTAATCATGGTATCCACGTCACCGTTGTGCTCTCCGGCATCTTTATAATATTGCAGAATCGCACGTACATCTGTTTCGCTGAATCCCAGCATCATGTTGAATATGGGTTCGGTACTGATGTTCCATCCGATGTTGAATCCACTGCTCAAGTCATCCAGCGTAACGGGGCTGACACCTATCATGAAGATGCGCTCGAACATACCTTTGAACTTCTTGAAGACTTCGCGATAGAACCCGCTGGCGTGGGTGATGGCATGATAAACGCCTTCGCCTTCTTCGTTGAGCACTACGTTGGTGAAATTGTCGTATTCGTCGATGATGAGGTAGAGGCGGGCACCCGTCTCTTTGGCTTTCATGTCCAGATAGTTCAGTTTATTCCTGAAGCCGGATTGTTCCTTCATTTCCCGGACAAACCCGGGATAGTAGTATGATTCATAAATGGAAGCGAAGTTATCCACACACATGCTGCAATAATCGTTGAAGTTCTGCGCCAGTCCTTCTCCTTGTCCGCCTATGCGCGAGAAATCCATGTACAGCACCTGAAAGGCTCCTTGCAGCGGCGTAGGTCGGCTGCCTATCCACAGGTTTCCGAAGCGGGCGGCGAACTTTTCCTTTTGGGCAAGGTCGTAGTAAGCCCGCAACATGCCCAGAAAGATGCTTTTGCCGAAGCGGCGGGGGCGGATGAGGAACAGATAATTGGGCTGCCGCTCCAGCAGGGGCAGGTACATGGTTTTGTCCACATAATATTGGTTTTGTTCCACCACTTCCACGAAGCTGGATACACCGTAGGGTATTCTCTTTATCTCTTCCATATCATTCTCTGTGTGTTATCGTTTCAATATGAGGCGTTATTTTTATCACTCGACACTGCCTGTGCCGCGCAACATCGCAAAAGTACTTTATTCTTCCCGAAAGAACAAAGGAAGCGGGCGGAAAGTTGTTGCCCTATAACTTGCCATGGCCTGTAAAATGAAAAAAAATATAGCGGAGGTGTCTCCGCTATAAAAAGGCTGTATGCCCTAACCATACAGCCCTGTATCGATTGTTTATACAGCTCTGTATCGATTGTTTATACAGTCCTGTATCGATTGTTTATACAGCTCTGTATCGATTGTTTATACAGCTCTGTATCGATTGCCTATACAAATTTCCGGTCATCCCAGTGGATTTTCGTCCAGTCCTCCTCCTCCGGTGTTTCCGCTGTCGCCTCCTCCTGAGGGAGCTTCGCCCAGGTAGATGTTTTGCGAAACGCTTCGTGGCGTCTTGAGCAAGGTCTTGCCGTTGGTGCTGTATTGAGTGGTGACGGTGAGCGTGTACTCTCCGTTCTCCAGTTCGGCGGGGATGATGAAGACGAGCTTTGAGGGATCGTTCACCGCCCAGAGGTCTTCGGTGACTTTGGTGACTACGCCCGAGGCGGATGTCAGCGTGATGCCCACGGCTGGGTCGGTGCCCGCTATTTTCAGTTTCGAGCCGGTCAGGGTGAAGTTGCGTCCCGCGGTGGCGGTGGCGTTGGTGGCGCGGGTGGCGGTGTCCTGCGTGCCTGCCACGAACATGGTGCTTCCCTTTTCGCCGATGATGTTGACACCGGTGGCTCGGATGGCTTCACGCATGTCAGCGCCTTGGGTGAAGGCGACGTAGACCGAGTTGCGTTCCGGGTTCCACGCCTTGTTCAGCACCACGCCGGTGAATTGGGCTACGGCGTGATACAGACCCATATTGACGTTGTAGCCGCTGAGGGCCATTTTCTTTACCACCCGTTGCTCCAGATTGATGACTGCTTCCACAACCTCTCGTTCCAGACCCGGGTTTATTGCCATGATTTCGGAGATGACGCGCTGTTTGTCAGCGGTGCCGGCGGAAACGAGGGCTAGGATGCGGTCGTTCTTGTCGTCAACGGTGACGGAGTTGTCTGCCAGCTGGGCATTCAAGGTATACTTGATGTCGTTTGTTGCCATAATTTAAATGTTTTTTTTAAGTTGATGAATAATTATTTAGTGAAAACCTCCGCGATCCAGCGGTTAAGGACTGTCTTGCGGAGGTTTTCGGGGGTTATGCTTAGTTAGAATTTGGGAGTGCCCCAAGTTGAATAATCCTTGATATCTTCGGAATTTGACATTATGCAGCCTTTGAAGCAATTTGCCGTAGTCCAATTGCCCGAACCTTTCGCATAGCTCCACAGTGCGGGGGCGGTACCTGAATTGTTATGCAGATTGACTTGGTAGAAGCAATTCCTAAAGTCCATGTCTTTATCTATGAAGCGGTTTAATTTATCCTGTTCGGCCGCGGCGGGATTGACGAATATATTTGGATTGAACATCATATAGGTACACCCATAGAAGCAACTGTTGAAGTTTATAGCTTCTGCGTTCTTCGCGAAAAGCCCTTCCGGAATTGTCTGTAATCCGGTACACCCATAGAAGCAATAGCTGAAGTTTGTAGCCGCTGTGTTATTCGTGAAAAGCCCTCCCGGAATTTCCTTTAATGCGCGACACGACTGGAAGCAATTTCTGAAGTCTGTGGCCGCTTTGTTCTTTTCGAAAAGATTTCCCGGGATTGCGGTTAATCCATTACAATTAGCGAAGCAATAGTTGAAGCTTGTAGCCTCTGCGTTGTTCGCGAAAAGCCCTTCCGGGATTGTCTGTAATGCGGTACAGTCATAGAAGCAATAGTTGAAGCTTTTAATAGCTGTGTTGTTCGCAAAAAGATCTGTCGAAATTGTGGTTAATGCGATACAGCCATAAAAGCATCGAATAATGTTTATATTTGCGTTGTTCGCGAAAAGTCTTGCCTCGATTGTGGTTAAAGCGATACAATCGGCGAAGCATTGATCAAAATTTGTAGCCTCTGTGTTGTTCGCGAAAAGTGATTCCGGTATTGTGGTTAATGCCTTACAGCTACTGAAGCAATAGCTAAAGTTTGTGGCTGCTGTGTTGCTTGCGAAAAGCTCTTTAGGAATGCTTCCTAATAGAATGCAATTATAGAAGCAATAGCTGAAGTTTGTAGCCGCTGTGTTCTTTTCGAAAAGATTTTCCGGGATTGCGTTTAATCCTTTACAATTAGCGAAGCAATAGTTGAAGCCTCTAGCCTCTGTGTTTTTCGCGAAAAGCTCGCTAGGAATCTCTTTTAATAGATTGCAATTAAAGAAGCAACTGTTGAAGTCTGTAGCCGCTGTGTTGTTTGCGAAAAGCCCTCCTGGAATTGTCTGTAATGCGCTACAATAATAGAAGCAACCGCTGAAGTCTGTAGCCGCTTTGTTCTTTTCGAAAAGATTTTCCGGAATTGTGGTTAATTTTTCGCAACTGTAAAACGCTTTGCTCAAAGATGAGCAATTCATATTGAGCAATGGCGTTTTAAGGCTCACCAGTTTATTCTGGTTGTAAGAGCCGGCTCTTTGGTAAAAATTCAGCACCGGTATTTGCTGTTTGTCCGCCGTCGCATCCGAGCCGATGGTGATGGTGTATGTGCCCGCTGCGGCGTACGTGTACTCGAATTTGTCACCCGCTGCAAGCGTCGTGCCTTTGGGCACTACGACAGCGGGTGTATCGTCACCCCAACTTACTATGATAGCCGCGGGAGTAACGCCGGAGTCGGGGAAGGGAATGCTGAATCCCAAATCGCCACTTTCCACCTTCACGGTGAACTGCATTGTATCAACTGGAACCGTGGGGATGAGTGTGTACGATGCGGGGTTCGTTTTCTCTTCAGTGGTAGTGACGCTGCCGTAGCCCGCGAAGTTGTAGTAGGTGGGCTTTTCTTCCAGGATTTTCTTATACGCGGTGGCCATTGCGAGCTCGGTGATGGCAGGCAGGAATATTTTGATGTCCGGGTGCGTTCCGGTTATGATGCCGGTCCCTAAGCTTATACCGCCGTTTCCGTTGGCCGCTTTTGTGCCTTCGAATATGAGGGCTGTCATTGCCGTGCACCCTTCAAAGGCGCTGTTTCCTACGCTTTGTATATCGGCGTGCAGGAACATTTCGGTCATCGAGGTGCAATTTTTAAAGGAGCTGTTTCCTATTCTTTTTATGCTTTTGGAGATACTGGCGCGGGTGGCGGGTGCGGCATCGGCGGGCATCGGTTCGTTCTGGATGACTGTGGTCAGTGCCGTGCAGCCTTCAAAGGCATTGTCGCCAATGGCTTCCGCAGCGTCGGGCAGTATGACTTTTTCTAGCTTTGCGCAGCCTGCAAAGCCTGTCACGTCGGCTATGCCGCTGATGCCGGACAGGTCGATGGCGGTGATTTTCTCAGCCTTGTTTTCTTTCAAGAAAGTGGCCAGGGCGGTGATGTCGTCGGTGTTTACCGCACCCGTCACGGCCAGTTCGGTTTGTTCCGGGGTCGGGGTTATATTGTTCAAGGTACTTTCCAAACTCCCCTCCGTAGCGGGTGGCAGGCTGATGGTTTTGCCGAGTGCTAGCGTGGGTTCTAAGGTATAGCACAGACCGGCTTCCAGCAAGGTGCCGGCTGCGGTTGTCAAATCGCCGGTGTAGGTATTGCCGCTTTCCGTGTTTACGGTGACGGTGAGCAGGTCGTTGCTCAGATCGCATGGAGGTATCATCATGTAGGCTTTCAGCGGCTCCGTGGAGGGGGTATGGTTAGTGATGTCGAGGCTGAGGCTTGACACCGGGGCGTAATCCGTATCCGCTTCGACGGTTAACCCGTCTATTGACGAGCCGGCGAGCAATGCGTACATCCGGGAGCTCAGTTTGTTATTGGCGGCAGCGAGGCTCACACGGGTGATTTTCTCTGTAGAAGGCACGTTTTTGAGGCTGAAGCGTATCATCGCGGCCTCGTGGCTGAATGTGAGTTTATCATACGAGCCCGGTGTCGCTGCTCGTCCCACCATAAGGTCGAAGCCTTTGAGGTGCGCCATGGGCTTGGCGCAGTCTTGTGTCTGGCCTGAGAAGGAGGTGTAGACGATTGGATCCGAAGCGTCGTTGTTGTAGTTGCAGTTATCAGCGGGATACATGGCAAAGTAGAGGCTCTTTGCATCAATGGTTCCTTCGAAGCTGATACTCGTTCCGTCCTGGCTGAGACTGCTTGGCAGGCTATTGAAATCTACCGAGTAACCCAGCTCATTTGCATTGACGCCGAATACTTTAATCCTCTCCACCGGTGCACCGTCTGTACTTCCGCCTTCCCACTTCACAGCTATGTTGTCTATATCGGCTATTCCCAGCTTGTCTTCATAGTCGGTGCGCGTCTGTGAGGCCGTGCCTTGTGTAGCCCGGATGGTCATGGTTATCTTCTCACCCGGTTTGGGTTCGTTGTACTCTTCCTTCAGTTCATTTTGGCAGGCTACTGTTGCCAGTGCCACGGCCATCAGAACGATGCTTTGATGAAATCTTCTTGTTTTCATGCTGTTCGTTTTTTAGTTATTTTTCGATGGTGAGGATATCATTAATCAGGTCTTCCAGCTCGCTTGAAGATGCGTTGCGGCTGCCGCGCGAACGTCCGTAGCTGCGGGAAGACGTGCCTATAGAGCCTCCGTTGCCGAATCCTCCTAAGTTGCCGCTTCCTGCAATTACACACGATGTTCCTTCTGTCTCCATCTGTATCACCTCTATTTGGGGAGCCAGATACTTTTCTTTTACTTGGTTTTTCATACTTATACTTTTTTTTAAGTTGATGAATTATTATTTCGTGAAAACCTCTGCGACCCAGCGGTTAAGGACTGTTTCGCAGAGGTTTTTGGGGGTATGCTTAGTTAGGAGCCTTGGGAGTGCCCCAACTACCATCACTCGGAACGTCGGCGTGATTTGACACCTTGCAGTTGGTGAAGCAATTTTCCGTCTGCCATTGGCCCGAACCTTTCGCATAGTTCCACAAGGCGGGGGCGATACCTGACGTAGTGTTATTTTCAGCGTAGTTTTGGAAGCAATACTTAAAGTTCATGGACTTATCCATGAAACGTTTTAATTTCTCCTCTTCGGTCGCGGTGGGATCGACGAATATATTTGCGTTTAACTCCATCTTGGTACATCCAGAGAAGCAAAAGCTGAACTTTGTAGCCATTGTGTTTTTCGCGAAAAGCCCTTCCGGGATTGTGGCTAATGCGTGACAGTTAGAGAAGCACTCGCTGAAGCTGGTAGCTTTTTTGTTATTTGCGAAAAGCCCTTTCGGAATTGTCTGTAATGCGTAACAGCTAGAGAAGCAATTGCCGAAATCTGTAGCCTCTGTGTTGTTCGCGAAAAGCTTTTCCGGAATTGCCTGCAATTCGCTACACTCGTCGAAGCAATAGCTGAAGTCAGTAGCTTTTTTGTTATTTGCGAAAAGCCCTCCCTTGATTGTCTTTAATGCTTCACAGCCTTGGAAGCAACGGCTGAAGTTCTCAGCCGCTGTGTTCTTCGCGAAAAGCTCTTCCGGGATTGTGGTTAATTGGGTACTACTACAGTTGGAGAAGCAAAAGCTGAAGTTTGTAGCCTTTGCGTTCTTTTCGAAAAGATTTCCCGGGATTGTCTTTAATGCGCTACAGTGAGAGAAGCAAGAGTTGAAGTATACAACCTCTGCGTTCTTCGCGAAAAGCATTCCCGGGATTGTCTCTAATGCGCTACAATTATAGAAACAATAGCCGAAGTATGTAGCCGCTGTGTTATTCTCGAAAAGTTTTTCCGGGATTGTCTTTAATGCGCTACAGGTAGCGAAGCAATAGCCGAAGTCTTTAGCCACCGTGTTCTTTCCGAAAAGATTTTCCGGAATTGTCTGTAATGCGATACAGTTTTCGAAACAATTGCTGAAGTATGTAGCCTTTGTGTTCTTTTCGAAAAGATTTCCCGGGATTGTGGTTAATTTTTTGCAAGACTTGAATGTGTTATTTAAATTGGAATAATCCATATTGAGCAATGCCGTTTCAAGGCTCACCAGTTTATTTGTGTTGTAAGAGCCGGTTCTTTGCCCAAAATTCAGCACCGGTATTTGCTGTTTGTCCGCCGTCGCATCCGAGGTGATGGTGATGGTGTATGTGCCCGCTGCGGCGTAGGTGTGCTGGAATGCGTCACCCGCTGCAAGCGTCGTGCCTTTGGGTACTGCGACAGCGGCTGTACCGTCACCCCAATCTACCGTGATATTCGCGGGAGTATTGCCGGATTCGGGGAAGGGAATGCTGAATCCCAGATCGCCACTTTCCACCTCCACGGTGAACTGCATTGTATCAACTGGAACCGTGGGGATGAGTGTGTACGATGCGGGGTTCGTTTTCTCTTCAGTGGTAGTGGCGCTGCCGTAGCCCGCGAAGTTGTAGTAGGTGGGATTTTCTCCCAGGATTGTCTTATACGCGGTGGCCATTGCGAGCTCGGTGATGGCAGGCAGGAATATTTTGATGTCCGGGTGCGTTCCGGTTATGATGCCGGTCCCTAAGCTTATACCGCCGTTTCCGTTGGCCGCTTTTGTGCCTTCGAATATGAGGGCTGTCATTGTCGTGCACCCTTCAAAGGCGTTGTTTCCTACGCTTTGTATATCAGCGTGCAGGAACATTTCGGTCATCGAGGTGCAATTTTTAAAGGCGCTGTTTCCTATCTTTTTTATTCTTTTGGAGATACTGGCGCGGGTGGCGGGTGCGGCATCGGCGGGCATCGGTTCGTTCTGGATGACTGTGGTCAGTGCCGTGCAGCCTTCAAAGGCATTGTCGCCAATGGCGTCCGCGGGGTCGGGCAGTATGACTTTTTCTAGCTTTGCGCAGTCTGCAAAGCCTGTCACCTCGGCTATGCCGCTGATGCCGGACAGGTCGATGGCGGTGATTTTCTCAGCCTTGTTTTCTTTCAAGAAAGTGGCCAGGGCGGTGATGTCGTCGGTGTTTACCGCGCCCGTCACGGCCAGTTCGGTTTGTTCCGGGGTCGGGGTTATATTGTTCAAGGTACTTTCCAAACTCCCCTCCGTAGCGGGTGGCAGGCTGATGGTTTTGCCGAGTGCTAACGTGGGTTCTAAGGTATAGCACAGACCGGCTTCCAGCAAGGTGCCGGCTGCGGTTGTCAAATCGCCGGTGTAGGTATTGCCGCTTTCCGTGTTTACGGTGACGGTGAGCAGGTCGTTGCTCAGATCGCATGGAGGTATCATCATGTAGGCTTTCAGCGGCTCCGTGGAGGGGGTATGGTTAGTGATGTCGAGGCTGAGGCTTGACACCGGGGCGTAATCCGTATCCGCTTCGACGGTTAACCCGTCTATTGACGAGCCGGCGAGCAATGCGTACATCCGGGAGCTCAGTTTGTTATTGGCGGCAGCGAGGCTCACACGGGTGATTTTCTCTGTAGAAGGCACGTTTTTGAGGCTGAAGCGTATCATCGCGGCCTCGTGGCTGAATGTGAGTTTATCATACGAGCCCGGTGTCGCTGCTCGTCCCACCATAAGGTCGAAGCCTTTGAGGTGCGCCATGGGCTTGGCGCAGTCTTGTGTCTGGCCTGAGAAGGAGGTGTAGATGGCTTGACCTTCAGTATTGTAGATGCAATTGTCAGCGGGATACATGGCAAAGTAGAGGCTCCTTGCATCAATGGTTCCTTCGAAGCTGATACTCGTTCCGTCCTGGCTGAGACTGCTTGGCAGGCTATTGAAATCTACCGAGTAACCCAGCTCATTTGCATTGACGCCGAATACTTTAATCCTCTCCACCGGTGCACCGTCTGTACTTCCGCCTTCCCACTTCACAGCTATACCGGCTATTCCCAGCTTGTCTTCATAGTCGGTGCGCGTCTGTGAGGCCGCGCCTTGTGTAGCCCGGATGGTCATGGTTATCTTCTCACCCGGTTTGGGTTCGTTGTACTCTTCCTTCAGTTCATTTTGGCAGGCTACTGTTGCCAGTGCCGCGGCCATCAGAACGATGCTTTGATGAAATCCTCTTGTTTTCATGCTGCTCGTTTTTTAGTTATTTTTCGATGGTGAGGATATCATTAATCAGGTCTTCCAGCTCGCTTGAAGATGCGTTGCGGCTGCCGCGCGAACGTCCGTAGCTGCGGGAAGACGTGCCTATAGAGCCTCCGTTGCCGAATCCTCCTAAGTTGCCGCTTCCTGCAATTACACATGATGTTCCTTCTGTCTCCATCTGTATCACCTCTATTTGGGGAGCCAGATACTTTTCCTTTACTTGGTTTTTCATACTTATACTTTTTTTTAAGTTGATAATATATTCTCTACTATATCAGCGGTTACTATTGCTTCACATTCATATCCGACGGTGTTTGTTCCTCATCCGGGGCGAGCAGGTTGCGTACTTCGGTATCCAGGTCTACGCCTACCGGCAATTGCAGTTTACACCGCAGCCGGTACCGGTTTTTCAATACGGTGGAGCGGCTGACTCCCAGCAGATGGGCTATCTCTTCGTTATTCTGCTTCAAGAGGATGAGCATACAGAGCAACTCATCGACGCGGGTAATCCGCGGGGATATGGTGCGAAGGCGGTGTATAGCATTGGGATACAGTGATGTAAAGTGGTTGCGGAAATTGACTTCCACTTCAGCAGTGGTGAGTCGCGACTGAAAGCAGGCTGTCTGTGAAGAATGTGGACTTTCCGGATCGGAGAGTGACTGCTGTTCAGCTTGCTGTTCTATCTGCTGTTTCAGCGGACAGGTCAACGGATGTTTTTGGACTTCCTCTTCTATTTTGGAAAGCCGCATTTGGGTATGTCGTATGACGTTACGTTCAATGAAAGCGTAACGAATGAGGAATGTTACACCGAATAATAAAATGAGGAGGAGTCCTCCGATAATTTCGTTTGTTAGATTCATTGGTTTGTTTTGTCTATAGTCCGGCGTAAACGATGTATTTCGTTAAAGCCACTCAAATGTAAGAAATCAGAGTCGAATAAACCTAAAAAACGGTATGGACAAAACTAAGGACAAATATAAAAACCCTTGTATATGAGAGGTATACAAGGGGATGCGTTTTCGCATAAAAAAGGAAAGGGGAGGAAAAAGCTTTATTCCGGCAGCAGTAAGGCACGTACTTCAGAGTCAAGATCACACCCTTCGGGCAGGCCTAACTTGGTGCGCAGGCGGTATCGGTTTTTCAATACACTGCTACGGGTGATGCCCAATGTGCGGGATATTTCTTCGTTGTTTTGCTTCAATACGATAAGCATACAGAACAATTCTTCGGTACGGGTGATGCGCGGACAGATGGAACGCAAGCTATGCAGTACGGTGGGATAGAGCGAAGCGAAGGCGGTGCGGAACTGTTCTTCTTCTCTGTTGGTGAGCAGGCAAGGTTGCAGGCTCTCCATTACGTGCTCTAAGTCGCAGGTTTTGTCGTGTGTGGCTTGTATGTCGACCAATTGACGGAGGAGTTCTTCGTTGCGGTTGTTCAGCTCTTGCCTGGAAGCTATGAGTTGTTGCAGGCGTTGGCTCTGTTCGTGCAATTGCTGCTGTGAGAAAAGTTTCTCCCGTTCTTTCAGGCGAAGACGCATCCATAACCAGCCGCCTATGCCGACTCCTATAGCGAGCAGGAAGAGTCCGGTGAAGATAAATGTTTGCAAGCGACTGCTCTTCAGCTCTACTTCGGCGGAGAGCAAACGGTTCTCTTTCTCTTTCTGTTCTGTCTGATAACGGATATCGGCTTCTACTACCGCTTCGCGGGTCTTCTGTTCCAGGTAGACTTGTAAAAGCGGTTCGCGCAAGCGGGTGAGGTGGGCGATGACGGCATTGTCTTCCCGATGTATGTAATGGCTCATCAGTGTGTCAAGGAAGTGGTAGCTGTCCGTAGAGTTATACTTTTTGATGGCAAGTATTGTTTTTCGGGCTTCGGCATCGCGTCCCAAGCGGAATAAAGCGATGGCACGCAGTGCTTCAACATTGTAATCGGATGCGGTGGAGGTGTTGGATCCGTAATACCTTTCTATATCTTCCAATCCTTTTGCCGATTCGTATGGCAAGATCATTATCCGGTCGATTGCTTTGTAAAAATGCGTCTGGGCCGTTTGCTTGATTTCGGAAAGAAGAAAACAAGAATCCGCCGTCGCCAGCAGTTTCAATCGCTCTTCCCGCCGGTAGCCCGGAAGTTTTTGTACAATGCTCCATTTGGTCAGATGATATGCTCCTTTGTCTTTCAGGTTGGTATTGGTGTTTTCCTGCCAGGCGAAAACTTTGTCAATGTAATATTGAGCCTGTGGATACATCCCCCATTTGTAATATAGATTGCTCAGTTCATGATAGCAACGTGCGCAAAATACATTGTCCTGCAACCTCAGACCGATTTCCAGTCCCTGATATTGTAATTGCACGGCTTCTTGAAACCGGTTTTGCCGGGAGTATATATTTCCGAGCAGACTCATGGCCCAATTGATACCCGGTATGTAGCGGTCTTTGCGTCCTTCAGAGATGGCATGTTTCAACAGGCGTTCCATATCATCTTTGCGGTGGGGAAGCGCATAATATACGCTGGCGGCAAAGGAGCAATCGCGGAAGGTGTTTTCTGCTGTCTTCCGATAGACGGGTAAAGCGTGGGCACTGTCCATTACAGCTTCTGCCCGCTCTTTTTGTCCGGCAAGTCCTCGCAGATAGCCCTCGAATATCATCATGTCGCGGCGACAGCATTCGTCGAGTAATGCAGGCGGGTTGGTGCGGAGTCGGTGGAACCATTCGGCGCCTTGGTCGGTACGGTTCGTGAAGTAGAAGATGTTGTTCACGTTGTTCATGGCACCTACGGCACGGGTACGGATGCCTTCATGCGCAAGGGTATCACCGGGCGTGGGCACCAAATCCATTATTTGCCGTGAAATGGCAATCGCTTTATCATATTGCTGCATGAATTGGTAGCAGCGGGAGCGTGTATAGAGATAATTGGCTTGGGTGGCGGGCAAGTCTTTGTAGCCGGGCATCCGCTCTGTTTCGTCTAGCATCTCCAGCACACGCGGGAAGTTTTTCTCGTTGAAATAAGAGTTGATGTAGTACTGGCGGGCAAGGAAATATTCAGGAGTTCCCGGTTGGGTGTGAGCCATGAAATTTTCAGCTTCGATGCGCAGTGAGTCGGTTTGCATGATCCGATCGTTACAGCGTACTTTCAGCGAATCGCTGAGGGCTTTTATTTCGGTGTCCTTTGGAGAAAGGCGAGAAGTACAACTGCTGAAGCAACTGGCATATAGCAATAGGAAGAAGATTAATTTCATGAGCGAGATATTTGTTGGTCTGTATTGACTGTTGTGCGAATATAAAGAATATATTAGAATTAGGTAAACATGAGGAAATATATTCTTTATTAAGAATCAAACGCCCGTTTTCGAAATCCGGAAACGGGCGTTTGCAGGAATTGGTATTATTTTTTTGTCTTTTATTCAAAACATCCGTAGCACGTCGGCAACAACTTACGGTCGCCCAACGTGTTATCCACGCGCGCCACGTTTATCCAGAACTTGTTTTCGCGTACACTTTCTATCGGATAAGCTGCCTTTTCCCTTGTATAGCTGTGTTCCCAATTATTGGCAACTACCTCATATTCGGGATGCGGGGCATTTATCAGAACATTATCTTCCTTATCCGCTTTTCCTTCTTTCACTTCCTGGATTTCCTCCCAGATGGTCAACATCACGTTCACGAAGTTATCCAGTTCGGCAAGGCTTTCGCTTTCTGTAGGCTCTATCATAAGCGTACCGTGAACAGGGAAGGAGAGGGTAGGAGCATGATAACCATAGTCCATCAGTCGTTTGGCGATATCATTTTCGCTGATACCCGTCTCTTCGTGTACCTTGCGGCATTCCAATATCATTTCATGACCAACAAAGCCAGTGGCACCACGATATACAATACCATACGTATCTTTCAGACAGACTGCCAGGTAATTAGCGCTGAGAATAGCGATTTTGGTAGCACGTGTTAATCCTTCCGTACCCATCATGCGGATATATCCGTAAGTGATAGGTAGAATACCTGCACTTCCGAACGGAGCGGCAGATACCGTATTGGCAGGATTGCCGAAAAGCGGATGTCCCGGCAGGAACGGAACCAGATGGTCCGCAACGCAGATAGGACCTACACCCGGACCACCACCGCCATGAGGCGAAGCGAACGTCTTATGCAGGTTCAGGTGGCAAACGTCCGCACCGATAAAGCCGGGGTTCGTCAGGCCAACCTGAGCATTCATATTGGCACCGTCCATATATACCTGTGCACCGCAATTATGGATGATGCGGCAGATTTCTACGATTTCCGTCTCAAAAATACCGTGTGTAGAAGGATAGGTAATCATCAGTGCGGCAAGGTCGTCTTTGTTCTCTTCCGCCTTGGCACGAAGGTCGTTCATATCCACATTGCCCTGTGCGTCGCAAGCGCAAGTCACAGTAGTGAAACCTGCTTGGATGGCAGATGCCGGATTTGTGCCGTGGGCGGAAGCAGGAATCAACACTTTGTTGCGGTGTCCCTGACCGATGTTTTCCAGATAAGCGCGGATAACACGTAGTCCTGTATATTCACCTGCCGCACCGGAGTTCGGTTGCAGACTGACTCCTGCAAAGCCTGTGATGACTTTCAGTTCTTCGCTGAGATTGTTTATCAATTCACGATAACCCTCTGCCTGGTCCTCGGGAACAAGCGGATGCATGCACATAAATTCCGGACGGCTGAGAGGCAGCATTTCCGCTGCAGCGTTCAGCTTCATGGTGCAGGAACCGAGGGAAATCATGGAATGGGCGAGGGAGATATCCTTACGGTCAAGGCGCTTGATATAACGCATCATCTCCGTTTCCGTATGATATTTATTGAACACTTCATGTGTCAGATAAGCACTCTGGCGTTTCAGAGTCTTATTAATAGTATTGCTTACGGGAATATCATCCACTTTGGTGTAGTCTTTTCCTGCGGCAATGGCAAAGATGGAAAGCAATACATTGGCAGCGGATACGTCAGTTGTTTCGTCAATACTCATACCTACGTCTCCATTATCAAAGTAGCGCAGATTGACTTCCTTGCTCAATGCGATGGTACGTACCTGTTGGGCAGATACACTGTCGGGCAACACAAAGCGCAGGGTGTCGAAGTATTGGTCATTCACTTGTTTGTATCCCAGTTTCTTGATACACTTTTCCAGATATGCGGCGATGCTGTGGATACGTTCTGCAATGGCGTGAATACCTTCCGGACCGTGGTACACAGCATAAAAGCCCGCCATGGTTGCCAGCAAAGCCTGTGCGGTACAGATATTTGAAGTAGCCTTTTCCCGTTTGATATGTTGCTCGCGGGTTTGCAGTGCCATACGGTAACAGAGTTTTCCGTATTTATCTTTTGACCAACCGATGATACGTCCCGGAATATTACGTTTGTATTCGTCGCGCGTAGCGAAGTACCCGGCTGACGGTCCGCCATAGAACATCGGTGTACCGAGGCGTTGGGTGGTACCGAATACAATATCAGCTCCCCATTCTCCGGGAGGGGTGAGCAGGGCAAGGCTCAGGATATCGGCGGCAACGGCTACTTTGCAGTTGGCAGCATGGGCTTTTTCTACAAAGGCACGGTAATCTTCTGCGTTTCCGCTCGCATTCGGATATTGCAGTATACAGGCAAAAATATCCGGTGTCAGTTCCAGTTCGGAATATTTACCTGTGCGTATCTGAATACCTTGCGGGATAGCACGCGTAGTCATTACGGCCAGTGTCTGTGGGAAAATGCTCTCGTCCACAAACACTACGTTTGCACCGGACTTCTGCATATCACGCGGACGCAGGGCATACATCATACTGACGGCTTCGGCTGCAGCCGTCGCTTCATCCAGCAGAGAGCAGTTGGCAAGGGGCATACCCGTCAGGTCGCATACTGCGGTCTGGAAGTTCATCAACGCTTCGAGGCGCCCTTGCGAAACTTCTGTCTGGTAGGGGGTATAAGAAGTGTACCATACCGGATTCTCGAATACATTCCGTTGAATAACGGCGGGGGTAATGGTGTTATACCAGCCGAGGCCGATATACGTTGTGTAAAGTTTGTTTTTGCACGCCAACCGGGTGATGTGTTGTCCGAACTCATATTCAGTCATAGGCGCGGGCAATGCCAACGGTTCTTTCAGACGAATGTTTGCAGGGATGGTTTTGTCTATTAACTCATCCAGACTGCCGACTCCTATTTTCCGGAGCATTTTCTCTTCGTCTTTTTCGCTGATGCCGATGTGGCGGCAAGCTAATAGGTCGCTTTTCATGATAGTATCTGTTTTTAAAGTTTATCTGAAGAATGGATTTTCCGCCTTTTCAATACCGATAGTGGTCGGGGCGCCATGTCCGGGATAGACAATCGTTTCATTGGGCAGTATGAACAGGCGGCTACAAATGTGCTCTTTCAGTTCGTCGAAATTACCACCGGTAAGGTCGGCACGTCCGATGCTGCCCTGGAAAAGTACGTCACCGGAGAACATGCAATGATCTGCGGCACAGTAGTAAACAAGGCTACCCGGTGAATGTCCCGGTACGTGGATAGCTTCCAACGTAGTGTTACCGAAGTTGATGATATCTCCGTCATGAAGATAGTGTCCTATCGGTGCGGGCAGTTCGTTCCAATGAAAACCGAACATGCGGCTTTGTTTCGGAGCTTCGTCAATCCAGAATTCATCGGCTTTGTTGGCTTCCACCGGCAGACCGAATTCTTTGACCATGAAAGCATTTCCAAAGATATGGTCCAGATGCAGGTGCGTATTAAGGAGGTGCTTTACGTTCAGGCCATTTTTGTGAATGAAGTTCTTCAACGCTTGTTTTTCCTCCTCATAGTAGCAACCGGGATCTATCACGGCAGCTTCAAGAGTGTCGTCCCACAAAACATAACAGTTTACAGGGAACATATTAAACTCAAACCTTTTTATTTTCATGATAGGTATATGTTAGTCATTATTTCTGTGATTAAGGCGTCACGTAAACCACTTTCTTCGTTTCAAAGAATTCTTCTTCGAAATAGTCTTTCAGATCATACATCATGGTCTTATTCTTGAAAGGCATGGCTTCATTTGCCAGCTCACCACCTTTCAGGCAGATCAGTCCGTTGGGCATAGCATTGTGTTGCTCGGAAGCGATGTTTTTGCGGATGATTTTCAGCAAGTCGGCCAACGGCATCACGGCACGGCTTACAACGAAATCGAAGAGTTGCTTTTCCTCCTCAGCACGTGCATGGCGGAAAGTCACGTTTTTCAGTCCGATGCTGTTGGCTACTTCCGTTGCTACACGTACTTTCTTCCCGATGCTGTCAACAAGATGGAACTTCACCTCGGGGAATAAGATGGCAAGGGGAATACCCGGAAAACCACCGCCCGTTCCAAGATCCATGATGCGGGTGCCGGGAGTAAAGCGAATCACTTTAGCTATACCCAATGAATGGAGTACGTGGTGTTCGTACAGGTTTTCAATGTCTTTACGTGATATGACGTTTATTTTTGCATTCCAGTCCGTATAGAGATCATAGAGGGACGCAAATTGCTGCTTCTGCGCCTCTGTGAGGTCTGGGAAGTACTTTAGAATGATTTCCATGTGAATAATTTATGATTTATTAGTTCTCGTTTCTTATTTCGTTCAATGCCATAGTATCATCACTCAGCAGATGTGACATGATCTCATAAGGCAAGGTAATTTCTACCGGGCCCATCACATAAGGAGCAATTTCATAAATGTTATAATAGAAGGTGATACCTTTGGGGCTTAGGTAGAAGTTCTCAGTCGGTTCCAGGTCTCCTGTACTTGTATAGCCCATATCCTCCACTTCCTGGCGTGTAGTAACTTTATTGTCTGCCATGAGTTGGTTCCATAATAAATCGGTGAGAGCTTCCTGATACTCTCCTACAAAAATATCATCCAGACGTATCGGGCTCAAGGTGCGCAGGTCCATATTCAGGAAAGTAGACATATAAATACCATGTGCGCCTCCGGTATATTCATTGTAGTCGATGCGGTAAACCAGCAGATGTTTTTTATAATACTGCACGTGGCTTTCAATACCTTTATAATAAGAATACCAAGCTAATATTGAAGCAGAGTCTTCCTTTTCAGCTTCATCTTTGGCATACATCGGTTCCAAATCTTTCAGGTAATCCTTGATATAGGTTTCCTTGTAAAGCTTTACCGCCTCTTCAGGTTTCAGAGTCATGTATTTATCTCCGAAACAGGCTGAAAGGAAATAGGTGTTCAGACTGTCTTTCAGCTTTTCGTCGGACGACTTATTAGCGTATGCAAAGTTGATGATGATGTTGCAGCCGGGCTTCGCAGTGTCTCCGAAGAGGTGGGCTACCTCATTTACCTGTATACTGTCGAACTCCAGCGCACCCGCGCTTTTGTTCACGGTGTTACCGCAAGAAAATAAAAAGCCACTTGCCGCAAGTAGAATGACAAGTAGGCTGACATATTGCTTTTTCATTTGGACTTTCTTCGTTAAATTCAACATTTCGATATCAATTCGTTATCGACAAATATAGAACATATTAACGAATAGAACATATAAAAAATGAAAAAAGATAGGTATGAATGCTTTTATCTGGCTATCTTTGCACCGGATATGAAGAGACTTCGTTACATATTGGCAGTTTTATTATCCCTGACGGTTGTTTATGCAGGGGCAGGAGTTTCTATTGTCCATTATTGCTGTGCCCGCTGCGAGACAGCGCAAGCATGTTGCACCAATGGCTGTGCCAAATGCCATAAATCTCATAAAACTTCTCATAAACCGGAAAAATCTTGCAAAGACGAAGGCTGTACGGCTACTTTTTATAAAGTGGATTTGGTGAAATATTCATGTGAAAGTCCTGTTATAACCGTACCTGTCATTCAACTTTTCTGCGAAGTATTGCCGGATTTTCAATACTCCTTGCCTACGAGGGAATTGAAAGAGGTGTCGTATGCCGTACCTCCGCATCCTGATAGTTCGAGGCAGTATCTGGCCTTATATTCTGTTCTCATTATTTAAAATCAATTGGTGTGCAGGAGAAGTGTTTTTCTTCCTGCCCGGTTCTATCCAAAGCTATATCTGAACTGTGTCTGGTCCGTAGTTTGTCCGTATCTAAGAGTACGGAGATGATATGGAGGCAATAGGGAGATAGTACGGACGAAATGGAAGATTCTTTGCACGTTCTCTTTTAAAAAATTGATAGTTGGATAGTCTTGCAACCTTGTTGCACGACATATATCCTATTTTTGTACCCTTAATAAATGAATTCAGATATATGAAATATATATTCTTATTAATTTCACTTTTTACTTTTAATTTTTTGCAGGCGCAAGTAACAGGTGTCGTAAAAGATGCTGCCGGAGAACCTATTCCGGGAGCGAATGTGTTTTGGATGAATACAACCAATGGAGTAACTACCAATGAAGACGGTAACTTTTCCATTCATAAGCCTGCTCGTAGCCACATGCTTGTGGTTAGTTTTATTGGTTTTGAGAATGACACGATACATGTAGACAAAGGAAACCAACAACTTGATATTGTTCTCCGTGAAGGAGTGGAACTGAGTGAAGTAAATGTAGTGACCCGCAAACTGGGAACTATGAAACTGCGTACCAGTGTGATGAATGAAGATATGATCAGTAGTGCCGAACTGACACGTGCGGCTTGCTGTAATCTGGGAGAGAGCTTTGTGACGAATCCTTCCGTGGATGTCAGCTACTCGGATGCAGCTACGGGAGCCAAACAAATTAAGCTGTTAGGACTTTCCGGTACGTATGTGCAGATGATGACTGAGAATATCCCCAATTTCCGGGGAGCGGCAGCTCCTTATGGCTTAGGATACGTACCCGGGCCGTGGATGCAGAGTATACAGGTCAGCAAAGGAAGTTCGTCCGTGAAAAATGGATATGAGTCCATAACCGGACAGATCAATGTAGAATTCAAGAAGCCTCAATTGCCGGAAGCGGATTGGGTGTCGGCAAATCTCTTTGCCAGCAGCACAAACCGCTATGAAGCCAATGCGGATGCTACGGTAAAATTGTCGAAGCGATGGAGCACTTCTTTGTTGGCACATTATGAGAATGAGACGAAATCTCATGACTCTAATGATGATGGTTTTGTGGATATACCTCGTGTGGAGCAATATAATGTCTGGAACCGATGGGCATATATGGGTGACCACTATGTATTCCAGGCAGGTATAAAGGCGTTGCATGAAACTCGAAACAGCGGTCAGATTGCACATGGAAATACTCCTTCGCATGACCTGTATGAAATAGGTATCAAAACAAATCGTTACGAAGCGTTCATGAAGAATGCTTATATCTTCGACAAAGAGAAGAATACGAATCTTGCTTTGATTTTACAGGGAACGTTGCATAATCAGGATGCCAATTACGGGCGTAAACTGTATGATGTGGATCAGAGTAATTTTTATGCTTCGCTGCTGTTTGAAACGGAGCTCAGCAAACAGCATAGCCTGTCTGCCGGATTAAGTTTCAACTATGACGGCTACGATCAGAACTATCGGCTGACGAATCAGGCAGAAGAAGGGCTGACGAAGAAATTTGTGAAGGAGTCTGTTCCGGGAGCTTATGTCCAATATACATTCAATCTGAACGATCAGTTGATGCTGATGGGGGGTATTCGGGGAGATTACAGTAGTGAATACGGCTTTTTTGTGACACCGCGTGCCCACGTCAAGTATAATCCGAATGAATATCTGCACTTCCGCGTGTCTGCCGGCAAGGGATATCGTACGAATCATGTATTGGCGGAGAATAACTATCTTCTGGCAAGTAGCCGCAAGATGAAGATTGCTTCTCATTTGGATCAGGAGGAAGCGTGGAATTACGGTGCGAGTGTTTCGACTTATATTCCCCTTTTCGGTAAGACGCTGAATGTGAATGCAGAATATTACTATACGGATTTTCTGAAACAGGTAGTAGTGGATATGGACAGCAATCCGCATGAAGTGGCTTTTTACAATCTGGATGGGCGTTCTTATTCGCACGTATTCCAGGTAGAAGCCAATTATCCGTTGTTTAAAGGCTTCACTCTGACGGCAGCTTACCGTCTGACGGATGCGAAAACTACCTATAATGGTAAATTGATGGAGAAGCCGCTTACTGGTAAGTATAAAGGCTTGTTGACCGCTTCTTATCAGACTCCTCTGGGCTTGTGGCAATTTGATGCTACCTTACAGTTGAATGGTGGTGGAAGAATGCCCGATCCTTACGAACTATCCGACGGAAGTCTTTCGTGGGAACGTCGCTACGGTAGTTTCCAGCAACTCAGTGCACAGGTGACGCGCTATTTCCGTCGCTGGTCTGTTTATATCGGTGGTGAGAACCTGACGAACTTTAAGCAGAAGAATCCGATAATCGATGCGTCTAATCCGTGGGGAGAAAACTTTGATGCCACTATGGTGTGGGGGCCGATGCATGGGGCGAAAGCGTATATCGGGCTGAGATTTAATCTGGCAAGAAACTAGTAGCTCGTAACTTAAATATTATTAACCAATAAATAAGGAGGTATTTATGAAAACAAAGAGAATGATGGCTGCCCTTGTAGTAGCTTTATTGAGTGTAACGGCGGTAATGGCGAAAGACATCCGTACTGCTGTCTTTAAAGTTTCACAGATGCATTGCGAGAATTGCGAAAAGAAAGTGAAGAGCAACATTAAATTTGAGAAAGGAGTAAAAGAATTCTCTACAGACTTGAAAACCAAAACAGTTTCTATCACATACGATGCTGAAAAGACAAATGTGGACAAACTGAAAGCCGGTTTCAAGAAGTTCAACTATGAAGCCGAATTCGTGAAGGAGACGAAGCAAGAGGATAAGAAGTAGTCGAACAAACGGCCTGTAGAGATTGTTTATAACACTGGGTAGAACACAAATTTCGCGAATTATACGAATCTCCTTCGCGCTTGTAGCGAAACCTGCATTTGTGTGATTCGTGTAATTTGTGTTCTGTTGTTTTCAGAACTTCTAAAAAACAATATATATATGGGTAATTTAAAGAAACAGACGTTTCCCGTGCTGAACATGCATTGTGCGGGATGCGCCAATAACGTAGAAAAGACAGTTCGCAAGTTGGTGGGCGTTGCAGATGCTTCGGTCAACTTTGCTTCCAATACACTGTCTGTCTCTTATGAGACGGACAAGCTGACATCCGGAGAAATTCGTGCTGCCGTACTGGCTGCGGGCTACGACCTCATCATTGAGGAAGAGCATGTTGAAGAACGTCAGGAGGAAGAACAACAGAAACGTTATCGCCGTCTGAAGACGCGGGTGATAGGAGCGTGGATTTTTGCTGTTCCCCTGTTGTTGCTTTCCATGGTCTTCATGCATGTACCTTATTCTAACGAGATACAGATGGTACTTGCTATTCCTGTACTGGTATTGTTCGGTACACCGTTCTATACCGGTGCCTGGAAACAAGCACGTCTGGGACGCAGCAATATGGATACACTGGTGGCACTAAGTACATCCATCGCTTTCCTGTTCAGCGTCTTTAATACTTTCTTCCCCGGTTTCTGGTATAACCGTGGATTGGAGCCTCATGTCTATTACGAAGCTGCTGTGGTTATCATCGCCTTCGTTTTGACAGGTAAACTCATGGAGGAACGTGCGAAGGGAAATACTTCCACTGCTATCCGCAAACTGATGGGTTTGCAACCTAAGAAAGCCCGTGTAGTACGCGACGGTAAAGAACTGGATGTACCTTTGGACCAATTGAACATCGATGATCTGGTGAGCGTCCGCCCCGGCGAGCAAATCCCCGTGGATGGTTTTCTGACTGAAGGTGACTCTTATGTAGATGAAAGCATGATAAGCGGTGAGCCTATTCCGGTAGAAAAGAAGATTGGCTCGCATGTGTTGGCCGGAACCATCAATCAGAAAGGATCGTTCATTATCCGTGCCGAGAAAGTAGGTGGAGAAACAGTGCTGGCGCGTATCATCCGTATGGTGCAGGAAGCGCAAGGCAGTAAGGCCCCTGTTCAGCGTATTGTAGATAAAGTGACAGGTATCTTTGTTCCTGTCGTACTGGGTTTGTCTGTCCTGACATTCTTTATCTGGATGTTCTTTGGTGGTGTGGATATGCTTTCACATGCCATGCTGTCGGCGGTTTCCGTATTGGTGATTGCTTGCCCTTGTGCATTGGGACTGGCTACTCCTACGGCTTTGATGGTAGGCATCGGTAAGGCTGCCGATCATCACATTCTGATAAAAGATGCTGTGGCACTGGAACAGATGCGAAAGGTAAATGTAGTGGTACTGGATAAGACCGGTACATTGACTGAAGGACATCCTACTGTTACCGGTTGGTTATGGGCGCAGCCGCAGGAAGAACATTATAAAGACATTCTTCTGGCTGCCGAGCTTAAATCGGAGCATCCGCTGGCTGGTGCTATTGTCACTGCCTTGCAAGAACAAGAGAACATTGTTCCTGCCACTCTGGATGGTTTTGAAAGTATTACCGGTAAGGGTATTAAAGTGACTTATCAGGGTGCTGAGTATTGGGCAGGCAGCCACAAGTTGTTGAAAGATTACCATGCCACCCTGACTGATGTTTTGGGAGAAATGCTGGCTCAATACGAGTCGGACGGTTGTAGCATCGTTTACTTTGGCCGTAAGGATGAATTGCTTGCGATTGTTGCTATCAAAGATCAGATAAAGGCGACTTCCGCTGAGGCTGTTCGCGAACTCCGTACCCAGGGTATTGAAGTTTATATGCTGACGGGAGACGGTGAACGTACTGCTTCTGCTGTTGCCGGACGATTAGGCAATATCCAGTATATTGCCGATGCTTTGCCGGATGATAAGGAAGAGTTTGTACGCCAGCTTCAACTTCAGAGAAAGACGGTAGCTATGGTGGGTGATGGTATCAATGATTCACAGGCTTTGGCTTGTGCCGATGTCAGCATTGCCATGGGTAAAGGAACGGACATTGCCATGGATGTGGCAATGGTCACTCTTATGACTTCGGATCTGTTGCTGTTGCCGAAAGCATTCAATCTCTCCCGACAGACGGTGCGCTTGATTCATCAGAATCTGTTCTGGGCATTCATTTACAACCTGATAGGTATTCCTATTGCTGCCGGATTACTTTATCCAATCAATGGATTATTGCTGAATCCCATGTTGGCAAGTGCCGCTATGGCATTTTCCAGTGTATCGGTAGTCTTGAACAGCCTTCGTTTAAGATACTAACTATTTCTATATTCCAACGGACTCATCCCCATGTGCCTCTTAAAGTACTTTCCGAAGAAAGAGGCACTGGGGAAGTTCAGTGAATAGGCTATTTCCTGAATAGTCATATCAGTGGACTTCAACCGTGCTTTGACGTCCGTAATCACCACATGCGAAATAATTTCGAGTACATTCCTTCCTGTTACTTGCTTTACGGTAGTGCTGAGATGCTGCAATGAAATTCCCAACTTGTCGGCATAGAATTGAGCGCGTCTCTCAGTCATATAATTTTCAATAACCAGTTGTACGAATTTCTGGCAGATTTCCTCTTTGCGGCTTTTGGCAAGAATGCTTTGCGGGCGATTGGCATAAAGGGCATTAATTCCAAGCAAAATGCTGTGGAGTACGCTTTGTGCCATTGCGGTACTGGTAGCGGTAGGATGGGAGATTGATATACGCGTCAGTAGTGCAAAATAATCCACGAAATAGGATGCTATTAAATCGCTGACACCTACAATCGGATTATCCCATATTTTGGAGAAAGATCCCATCGTAGCCTGCAACAGATTAATACCGTTGACGCAGTGACTGGAGAAACCTACGAAGCAAAGCCGTACTTTTTCTACTTGCTCATTGAGCTGTAAGATAGTTCCCGGCATCAGAATGATCAGATCATTCTTTTTTATTTTATGTTCCATCAGATTGATGGATGCTGTAATGGTCCCTTCAGTGCATAATGCAAAAATACATGCCTTCAGACGGCATGACTGGCGATAGAGATTCAGAATATCTTCTGTAACATCTCTCCATGCCAGCATTTCGACCGGCAAATCTACTTGTGGGAAGTTATGTTTCATCTTTTTTCATTTTGCTGTCGGCAAATATACGATTTTATCCCTAAAGTCTTAACTTTGTCGGCATGAAACTGAATGTAACAGACTGGAATATTATTCCGTATGCCGATGCATGGACTCGGCAAACGGAGTGGTTTGATGCTCTTATTCATGCCAAGCAGGCAGGGGAAGAGTATGAAAATCACATCATTTTGTGTGAACATCCGCATGTCTATACTTTAGGTCGTAGCGGTAAAGAAGGAAATATGCTGTTGAGTGAGGAACAACTTCAGAAGATAGGAGCTACGCTCTATCATATCGATCGTGGAGGTGATATCACATATCATGGTCCGGGACAACTGGTATGTTATCCTATCCTGAATCTCGAAGAATTCTCGTTGGGGCTGAAAGAGTATGTATATTTGTTGGAAGAAGCGGTCATCCGTGTATGTGCCTCTTATGGCATTACTGCCGGGAGGTTAGAGAAAGCAACAGGTGTCTGGCTGGAGGGAGATACGCCGCGTGCGCGTAAAATATGCGCTATTGGCGTGCGTAGCAGTCATTTCGTTACCATGCATGGATTGGCGCTGAATGTGAATACTGATTTACGATATTTCAGTTATATCAACCCCTGCGGATTCATAGATAAAGGAGTAACTTCGCTGCAACAGGAGCTGAAACGGGAGGTGCCGATGGAAGAAGTAAAACAACGCTTATGCAGTGAATTGCAGGGCTTGATGCAGAGAATCGAGTAGGAGGAAAACGAAGTAGTTTTCTTCCTACTTTCGCTTTCCGACCTCTCACACCACCACGCATGCCGTTCGGCACGTGGCGGTTCTTTACTTACGATGCAATTTACTGTAATACTCCATCAAGGTAGGGTACCCCACTAGTTTCAATTTGTCATTATCCATGGCAGAAGTTAGGATTCTGCTCCCAGCTATACACCAATACCCTAAGCGAGTATTGGCATGTTGCCAGGCATAGAACTTACTGATGCCACACTTCTGCAAATTGGCAAACCGAGTTTTGACCTTCTTCCAGTATTTCCATATACACATGCGTATCCTACGACGAAGCCATTCATCTATACGTTTCAGATAACTCTGCATATCTGCCAACTGAAAGTATTCAATCCAGCTACGTATAAACAGATGAAGCTTTGATTTGCGCTGCTCATACCCCATACCATTACTTCTTCCGGTCAGTTCTTTCAAGCGAACTTTCAGTTTAAGGTAACTTTTGGGATGGACAGATAAGCGACATTCGCCATTCTTTACATAAAAAGAATAACCCAGAAACTTCATGCCACGAACATAACCAACGCTGGTTTTATCTTGATTTACCTTTAGGAAAAGATCTTTCTCAATAAAAGCGCTTATGCTCTTCTTTACACGCAGGGCAGAACGTTTACTCTTACAGAAAATCATACAGTCGTCCGCATAACGCACAAACTTGTGCCCACGGGATTCCAACTCTGTATCCAATTCATGGAGCATAACATTGCTCAGCAAGGGGCTCAAAGGTCCTCCTTGGACAGTTCCCTGAACACGGCTCTCGTAGTGACCAGCTACCATTGCCCCCGAGAGGAGGTATTTATGGACGAGGGAGATAACACGACCATCCTTCACGGTGCGTGACAAAATCTCTATCAACTTGCTATGATTAACTGTGTCGAAGAACTTTTCTAAGTCCAAGTCAACACAGTATTTATGACCACTATTGATATGAGATTGGGCGCGTCGCAAGGCTTGGTGAGCACTGCGTTTAGGGCGGAAGCCAAAGCTGTTGTCACTGAACTGGCGTTCGTAAAGCGGACTAAGCACCTGGCTGATGGATTGTTGAATAAGACGGTCAATAACGGTAGGAATACCTAATTGACGTTTCTTACCTCCATCCTTGGGAATTTCAACCCGCCGGACGGGATTGGGACGATAGCTACCGTCCAACAAAGAGTTTATCAGTTCGTCTTTATGGAGTTTCAGGTAAGGAAGTAAATCTTCCGTTTCCATCTTATCGACACCTCCACAGCCACCGTTGGCCACGACCTGCTTGTAGGCGCGGTTCATGTTTGCGGGCGACACAATACGTTCCAATAAAGCATCTTTGGTAAATTGCGCTTCCACGAGGTGGTTTTCAGTTATCCCAATAAAGGTCTGCACTCCGGCATAGCTTTCGGATTCCGTCCTATCCTTTTGCCGGCAGTTATCACTCAAGGTTGATATTTTCTGCATTCGTTCCTTTATTTGGTAACATTCATTGACTACTCGCTTAAATAAAGTTCAGACCTTCCCCGAATGCCGATTTTTTTTTTCGGGTACTATGTCGTCTGCTGACTTCTCACAGCAAGCTTTACTCCGTGCTTCTGAAAAAAAAAACATCTGCACGTCTGTGAGACCTCCCCAGTTAAGAATACATTCTTTCCATCTTATACCTGCCGGATTTACTTTGGATGTTTCCGGATAGTTATAAGGCTTTGTCTTGTTTAGCAGACTAACCCACATCCTTTAGCCTTATATCCGGTTTCTGTACGTCAGGCCAGATGTTTGCCGCTACCTTCCTTCAGATTCCAACTCACGATGGACACCCTTGGCGTTGGCTAAACACTTCCCACTATCAGGGCGTGTTAGGGACTTGCACCCATTAGAATATACCCATGCTGGGCGAACTAAAAAACAGACCATCTATTCACTGCGAATAGATGGTCTGTTCGTATCAAATAGACGGTCTGTTTATCCCTAACAGATGGTCTGTTTCAGGAGCCTTCAATCGTCTGTTTTTTTATTTCAACCATTTGTCCAGCCATTCAAAGAATGTGCGTTGCCAGAGGATACCATTCTGAGGTTTCAATACCCAGTGATTTTCATCCGGATATATCAGTAGCTCGGCAGGAACACCACGCATTACGGCGGCATCAAAAGCAGCCATTGCCTGGTTGGCTAGAATACGGTAGTCTTTTTCGCCATGAATACAAAGGATAGGTGTATCCCATTTGTCTACAAACTGGTGCGGAGAGTTGGCGAATGTGCGTTGGGCTACCGGATTTTGTTTTTCCCAGTATGCACCACCCATATCCCAGTTGGCAAACCATTTCTCTTCTGTTTCCAGATACTGCATTTCCATGTTGAAGATACCATCATGTGCAATGAATGCTTTGAAGCGCTTGTCATGATGTCCGGCGAGCCAGTAAACGGAGAAGCCACCGAAGCTTGCGCCTACACAACCCAGACGATCCTTGTCTACAAACGATTCTTTAGCCATCTCGTCGATAGCTGTGAAATAATCCTTCATGCACTGACCACCGTAATCACCACTGATGGCTTCATTCCATTCCACTCCAAAGCCCGGAAGTCCGCGGCGGTTGGGAGCTACGATGATATAGTCGTTGGCAGCCATAATCTGGAAATTCCAGCGATAGCTCCAGAACTGGCTTACGGGGCTTTGCGGACCACCTTCACAGAACAGGAGGGTAGGGTATTTCTTATTCGGGTCAAACTGTGGCGGGTAGATAACCCATGTCAGCATCTGTTTGCCGTCTGTAGTCTTCATCCAGCGAGCTTCAACTTTACCCATTTCCAATTGGTCGTAAATCTGCTTGTTTTCGAAGGTCAGTTGTTTTGCTTCGTCAAAAGCATCCCCGTTGCGAGTGGCAGATACGGCATAGATTTCATCACCCATACTCATTGAGTGGCGTAAAGCGATTACTTTATCTCCTGCAAGGGCGAGGGAAGCATAATCATACATACCGTCTGTCAACTGCGTAACTTTATCGTTGGCAGCAAGATCGACATTGTAAATCTGTGTTTCACCATGCCAGACACCGATGAAATAAATACTCTTAGAGTCTCTATTCCACAAGAAACCATCTACGTTCGATTCGAATTCCTTGCTGATGAAACGTTTCTCACCTGTTTCCAGATTCATGATGAAGAGGCGGTTTAGGTCAGCTTCATAACCGTCACGTTCCATGCTCTGCCAGGCAATGTATTTACCATCGGGAGAGTACTGAGGATTTGTATCATAACCTTTGTTTTCTTCGGTGATATTGTCTGTCTTCTTGGTTGCAAGATCGTAGATATAAATATCCGAGTTGGTGGAGATGGCATAAGCCAGACCGGTCTTCTTACGGCAAGTATATGCCACCTTGTCTCCTGCAGGACTCCATGCCAGTTGCTCGATGCCACCCCAAGGTCTCATCGGGCTTTCGTAAGGTTCTCCTTCCAGTATATCCTTTATATTGCTGATACCGTTTCCATCAAAATCGGCTACAAAAGGATGCGGAGCACCGGTTACCCATTCATCCCAGTGTTTGTACATCAGGTCGGTAACGATGATACCCGTCGCTTTAGGGAGATCGGGATATTTATCCGCAGTACTTTGTTTAGTTTTCACCTGTGCAATGAAAAGCAACTTCTTGCCGTCGGGAGAGAAAGAATAACCTTCGATGTCACCATCATATTGAGTTAGCTGCTTACGCCCGCTGCCGTCCGGATTCATTTCCCACAACTGGCTGCTGCCACCTTCATTGGAAAGGAACGCCAGTTTAGTACCACCCTTTATCCAGTTCACTTCGTTTTCCTGCCAGGGAGTGTGGGTGATTTGTTTGTTGCCTGTTCCATCTGTGTTCATCACAAAGACTTCACGGTTACTCTTGTTCTCCGGTACACTGTAGTAAGCTACTGTGTAAGCAATCTGCTTTTCATCGGGGGATACGGCTACACCACCGATACGCCCCATGGCCCAGAGAGCTTCGGGAGTCATGCGTTTGCCTTCAATCTGGATGTCCGACCGCTCGATAAGCGGTACTCCGGCTTGCCCTGCGTCCTTTGTCCCGCCGCAGGCAGCCAATGTCATAGCTGCTGACATAAGCAATAAGTTTACTTGTTTCATGTATGTTGTTCGTTACGGTTATTTTGCGACAAATATACAAATTATATGCGTTTTTCTTGCCATCGTCCTCCTTTAATATACCACCAGCAAAGTAATAGTATAAAAATGGAGTATACCATTTCCGATGTCCAACACAGAGCTACATCAAGTTTCAAGTAAAGAATGATGTATGTGATGTAGGCAACATAGAAGACGAGCGTTATCAGTTCCATGACCAGAGCCGTGCGCGTGTTTCCCGTTCCTGATACGGCCTGGAAATATACATTGGCAGGTACGAGAAGCAGATATGCCGAGCACATTACCCAAAGTGAATGTACGGCTGCATCCTGTAAATCGGGTATATCCGTATAGATTCCCAGTATAAGTTTTGGGAACAGTGCAAAAAACAGTGCTAGCGGCAATGTGAACAGGTATGCAATGCGTATATGCTGCCGGATAGTGCCTGCCACGCAGTCTTTGTCTCCTGCACCGATGAGATTGCTGACCAATGAACCACAGGTTGAGGCAAATGCCATCATTACCATGAACAGAATGCCGGATATGCTCCGGACAATGTTCGTGATGGCGAGCGACCGTTCTCCCAGATGCTCCACATAGAGGAAGAACAAGAACCAGGTGGACAAGGAGAAGACATTCTGTATCATGGTCCAGAAGGAAATGTTCAGCATTCGTTTCAGTATCTCCGGGCGGAACTTCGGAATACGGTCCAGTCCAAACTTACGGCAGTCAATGCGGTAACGGGTGTAGAGGATAAAGAATATCAGTGAAACCAGCTCTGCAAGTGATGAACCGATGGCGGCGCCTGCAATGCCGAGCGCGGGAAAGCCGAATTTACCGAAAATCAGTATATAGTTGAAAACTACGTTACTCAATACCATGACTATGGAATTGAGTGTCAGTGTCTTGGTTTGCGTAGTTCCCAGGAAGAAAGCACGGAAAATGACTGCACTGAATGAGAAGAAGGCTCCGAAAACCCGCCAGTTCAGATAACTGATGGCAGCCTCATAGATGTGTTCGGAAGAAACGATTCGCTTCAGTATCATTGGTGAAAGGAAGTAGGAGAGCAGGAACATTACTGCCGCCAGTCCTATCTGAAAGTAAATTCCTTGATAGAAAAGGTCGCCTATTTCCCGGTATTGCTTTTCACCGTTGCGCCGGGCAATGAGTATCTGCGCTCCGATACTGAAACCGAAAGCTGCCATGAATATTACCATATAGAAGACACCTGCAATGGCCGATGCTCCCAGTTCTACTTCGCCTACCCGTCCCAGGAAGGCTGTGTCTGTCATACCTATCATTTGCTCCATCAGCAGACTGATGAGGATCGGATAGGCTATCATCCAAATCTGTTTGTTGGTATATTTAGTTTTCATTTGAGTTATAGTTATAGTCGTTATAAGAGAAAGAAAGCCGGACAATTACATCAATTGCCCGGCTTTTATTATCAAGTGATGAAAAGCGGAGACTTACTTTTTATTCTGTCTCTCTTTCAACAGCTGTTCCTGTTGTTTCTGCATTGCCTCCAGGCGGGCGGCAAAGCCGGTTTTCTTAGCTTTCTTCGGATCTTTCTTTCGGGCTTCCAATTGGGCAAGAAGTTTCTCTTCATTCGTAGTCTTACGCAGAATGAGAGTAGTCACCACACTAATCAATGTCGATATGAAGTAGTAATAGTTCAGACCTGAAGGATAACTATTTAAGATGAACAACATCATAATCGGCATGAGATACGTCATCCACTTCATCGCCGCCATCTGCGGGTTGGCTCCGGTATCTTGTTGCTGCATCATGAACTTGGAGTTCAATATATTCACAACCGTCATCAGCAAACAGAATAAACTGAGGTGGCTACCCAGGAACGGGATGTTGAACGGGAAGTTGATGAAAGCATCGTACGTTGAAAGGTCATCAGCCCACAAGAAGCTCTGCTGACGCAATTCGATAGCACTTGGCACGAACATGAACAATGCAATCAGAACCGGGAACTGTACCAGCATCGGCAAACAGCCACCCATCGGACTCACACCGTATTGGCTGTACATTCCCATGACCTCCTGCTGTTTTTTCATCGCATCTTCCTGCTTAGGATACTTTTTGTTGATTTCGTCTATTTTCGGTTTCAACACACGCATCTTGGCGGAGGAAATATACGTTTTCCAGGTAGCGGGGAATACAACTGCTTTTACAATCAACGTCATCAGTAACAATACGATACCCATGCTCAAACCCCAACCGGACAACCAGTCGAAGATGTTGATGGTAAACCATTTGTTGACCCAGCGAATCAACGGCCAACCCAGATAAACCAAGCGGTTCAGTTCCCATTTTTCTTCGCGTCCCTTATCCAGCGCGGTCAGCGTCTTGTAATGGTTCGGACCGAAATAGAAGAACATTTGTGTTGCTTTCTGACCGGTCGGGTCGAAAGTTGTGCTCATTTCAGCCGAGTAGTCCTTGATGTATCCGCTGCCTTCCCTTTCCATTTTGGAGACTAACTTCGTTTTCTCAAAGTCAGCGTCTGCAATGAATACCGAGGAGAAGAATTGATTTTTGAAAGCAATCCAGTCCAGACGTTCGGGCACTTCTTTTTCATCATCCTTATTAGCTGACAAGTAGTCTGTGCCATTTCCCAGCATTTTATAAGTCAATTCAGACAAACGGTTCTCATATACATAACCTTTTTCGATCTGGCGGGCGCGTTGTGCCCATTCGATGTCTACATAGTTATTGCTTGCTGCCAATTTATCTGCCATACCTTTAGCATCGATGCTGAAATCTACCAGGTAGGTATTGGGATGCAATGCATACTTGAAGTCTATATAGCTTGCACTGTCAGCTGATAAACGCATCGTTACGGTGCTGTCCGTACGGTTCACAGTGGTGAAGTAATAGTCTTTAGTCTGTATTGTTTCCTTTTTATTATAGAAAAGGAAATTCATGGAAACATCGTTTCCGGTGAATAGGGTTACAGGAGTTTTCTTGTCCTGTTCCATATACTCTTTCAATACAGCGGAGAATATGGAACCGCCTTTGGTGCTGAGGGTCAGCTCAGCCACGTCGTTCTGAATGGTAATCAGCGAGTCTGTTCCTTGGCGGGCATTGAAGAAGAGTGAAGTGGAATCCACTGTTTCCACATCTTTTTCATTGGCCAATGCTGCATCCGCTTTGGCTTTCAGTGCTTCTTCACGTTGCTGTACCAGCGCAATGGAATCATAATAACGCTGCTGTGCTTCCAATTGCTCTTTGCTGGGGCGACTCAGAAAACTGAAGCCGACTAACAAAATTGCTATTAAAACAAGACCTGTAATGGTGTTTTTATCCATGAATAATTTCTAATTTACAATTTTATAATTATTGAAATAATCTTATTTCTTTGCTTTCTCCTTCTCCTCGAAACTTTCGACAGATGCTTTGATGAAAGCCACGAACAACGGATGGGGATTCAGTACCGTACTGCTGTATTCCGGATGGAACTGAGTTCCGACAAACCACTTCAACTTCGGTATTTCTACGATTTCCACCAAATCAGATTCCGGATTGACACCTACACATTTCATGCCGGCAGCTTCGTACTCTGCTTTATACTGGTTGTTGAATTCATAGCGATGGCGATGGCGCTCCTGGATGTGCTCTGTTCCATAAGCTTCATATGCCTTGCTGCCTTTCTGCAAGATACACTCGTAAGCTCCCAGACGCATTGTTCCACCCATGTTCGTGATGGATTTCTGCTCTTCCATAATGTCGATGACATTATGCGGAGTCTTTTCGTTCATTTCGCGTGAATCTGCATCGGTATATCCCAGCACGTTGCGTGCGAATTCAATGGCAATACACTGCATTCCCAGACAAATACCGAAAGTCGGAATATCATGTGTGCGTGCGTATTTGATAGCCACGAACTTACCGGAAATACCACGTTCACCGAATCCCGGACCTATCAATACACCTGCCATGCCTTTCAGTGCTTCCGCTACATTTTCTTCTGTCAGCTTTTCACTGTTCACAAAGTCTACGGATACCTTACGGTCATTGTATGTACCAGCTTGTGACAAGGCTTCGCGAATGGATTTGTAAGCATCCTGCAAGTCATATTTGCCGACTAATGCAATGTGCAGCGGTTCTGTATTCTCCGCTTTATGGCGACGTTCGAGGAAAGCACGCCACGGACCTAGTCCCGGTGTGTCTCCTACGGGCAGTCCCATTTTCTTCAATATTGTTTCATCCAGTTTCTGAGCCTGCATCAGAATAGGTACTTCGTAGATGGTAGGAGCATCGATGCTCTGTACTACTGCGTTTTCATCCACATTACAGAATAATGCTACTTTTTTACGCAGGTTGGTGCCCAATTCGTGTTCTGTACGCAATACCAATATATCCGGCTGTATACCTGCACTCTGCAATTCTTTTACGGAGTGTTGTGTCGGCTTGGTTTTCAATTCACCGGCTGCCGTGAGGTAAGGTACATAAGTAAGGTGCACGCACAAAGCGTCACGTCCCAATTCCCACTTCAACTGACGGATACTTTCCAGATACGGCAATGATTCGATATCACCCACCGTACCGCCGATTTCTGTAATTACAAAATCGAATTTATATTTGTTACCCAGCAACTTCACGTTTCGTTTAATTTCGTCCGTGATGTGAGGGATAACCTGGATGGTCTTACCTAAATAATCACCACGGCGCTCTTTGTCGATAACGCTTTTATAAATACGTCCGGTTGTGATGTTATTGGCTTTAGTAGTCTGGATCCCAAGAAAACGTTCGTAATGACCTAAGTCGAGGTCGGCTTCATGTCCGTCTACAGTCACATAACATTCTCCGTGTTCGTAGGGGTTTAAAGTGCCCGGGTCAATATTGATATACGGGTCAAACTTCTGAATGGTTACTTTGTAACCTCTTGCTTGTAGCAATTTACCAATGGATGAGGCGATGATGCCTTTACCTAATGATGAGGCAACGCCACCGGTGACGAAAATATACTTTGTTTCTCCCACAGCTATACTGTTTTAATATTATTGTTTTGTTTGGTCGATGTACACATTTGTGTACCTACCTGTCTACAGATGAGACTTAAAAAGCGCAAAATTACAAAAAAAAGAGGAAGTACATAAAGTTTCGGCGAAACAATTCTAAAAAAAGTGATGCTGCAATGTTATTAAGTCCGTATCATCTCCGTACCAGCTCCGTACTATCTCCGTATCATCTCCGTGTCATCTCCGTATATATATGTTTGGACTTGATACGGACTTGATACGGAGATAACACGGAGATAGTACGGAGCTGGTACGGAGCTGATATGAACTTGTCATCCTAAGTACCGGCTATTGCTAATCTTTTCTTTACTCTTTTCTATGTTTTCTAAACATTTTAAATTACTTTTGCAGTCAAAACATAGATTTTAGGGCGTTATGAAGAATAGATACTTATCTTTATGGGCAGTTGCTGCGCTTTTTTCTTCGTCGATAGTGGCGCAGAATTCAGTAAAGCCTGTCTTAAAGGCCGGAGAGGAACCGGCTGCCGCACAAGTGGATACCTTGTCGGATGTGATGAAGCAATATTTTGTCTTAAAGTTGAAACCGGCGAATGATACTCTCAAGTTGGACACAGTATCCATACTGCATGAGAAGTATTTTGGAGTATTAAACTATCTGAATGATCCGTCTACTCCTGAACGTTACATTCCTGATAATCCCGATTACTACCGTCTGTTTCTTAAGCCATTTACATATTATAATTCTCCTATAAAGCGTGTTTCTACATTGGATTGGAAATTTGAACCTTTTGACACGGTTGAATTGCCAGTGAAAGAACTTTTGCCATTTGATGAAGCCCGCTTCACCTCGAAGGAGCGTGCGAATGAAACAGTGGATCGTGCTTTGCTCTATCTTTATGCTAATGATGATCTGCATAAGATCGTGGCATGGGAAGATGATATTATGCAGGTGAGGGTATTCAAGGATAATATTGAAAAAGAAGCATCTTCTAAACCTTCTGTGATGAAATTATTCACTCAGGAAAGCATGGCGGAAGTGAAAGAAGATGCGGAAGTGGTTATCCGTAAACCTAACTGGTGGGTAACAGGCGGAAATGGTTCTTTGCAGATTACTCAGAATTATATTTCGGATAACTGGTATAAAGGGGGTGAGAGTACGAATTCTGTACTGGCCAACTTACAACTGTTTGCTAATTACAATGACCGTGAAAAGATTCAATGGGAAAGTTTGTTGGATGCCAAATTAGGATTCTCTTCAGCGCCCTCTGATGAATTTCATGATTATTTGGTCAACACGGACCAACTCCGTATATACAGTAAGTTAGGTGTTCAGGCAGCGTCTAATTGGTACTATACGATTTCGACGGAATTCAAGACACAGTTCTGTCATGGATATAAAGCCAATAAAGAGCCTTTGGTATCGGCATTTCTGGCTCCGGCAGATTGGTCTGCCAGTGTCGGTATGGACTATAAGTTGAAGAAGAAAAAGTTTAATTTGTCTGTTTTTATAGCTCCGTTGACGTGGACTATGCGTTATGTGGGTAATAAGGAAGTGAATGAAGTGGATTTTGGTTTGGAGAAGGGTAAGACGGTGCGTCATAATTTTGGTTCGCAGGTACAACCCACTTTGTTCTGGCAAATCATTCCATCCATTACGTTAGATTCTCGTTTGGATTATCTGACAAGTTATGAATGGGTGCGTATTGAATGGGAAAATACATTCAACTTTGTGTTGAACCGTTATTTGTCGACCAAACTTTATATACATGCCCGTTTTGACGATAGTAGCAAGCCTACTTCAGGTGATAGCTATTTTCAGGTAAAAGAATTATTGAGCTTCGGTATTAATTATAAATGGTAATCACATAAAGCTGATATGTAATACAAGTAAGGCTGCTTTTAGGAGAAAAGCAGCCTTACTTGTTTTTAGGAGGAAAGGATCTTTTGGCTATGCTATAATATCGGATTCACATAAAAATGAAAAGATACAGGAAAGCGTGAAGTGGAATTATTCATAGTATCATTTTGTTATCTTATACTTATCAATGGTGCAAAGTGATACCTTAGTCTGTGTTATAAAACAGGTTTTCTTGCATGTTCTGTGGAAAAAGTGAAGAAAAATAGTTAAAACGGGGAAAAGTACATTGGCGTACACATAAAAAAAAGCGGGTGAAAGCCTTGCAGTTCACAAATAATGCGTAAATTTGCCGCAATTTGTAATGCACAGTTTGCAAAATGGCAGATATTATAAAACATCAAGGTATTGTGGAAAACATAAACAGTTCTCATATAAAGGTGAGAATTGTCCAAACGTCAGCTTGTGCGGCATGTAGTGCAAAGGGACATTGTGCCTCGGCTGATACCAAAGAAAAAATAATCGATGTAACTACCAGCGATGCGTCTTCCTATCAGGTGGGTGACCGGGTAATCGTTTTTGGCGAACTCTCTATGGGAATGATGGCAGTATTGTGGGCCTTTATAGTACCTTTCTGTATTCTGGTGATTTCTCTCTTTGTATTTATGGCTATCTGGAGTGACGAACTTCTCTCTGCACTTTGTTCGTTAGCTCTTCTTATTCCTTATTATTATATATTGTGGCTAAATAAAACACGTATGGGAAAGAAATTTTCTTTTTCAATAAGGCCAATTGACTAACTCTTGGAACATTAAAACAAATAATTAAATAAATAACTAATTTATGAATGTAATTCTGATTGCAGTGATTTCATTGGGAGCCATAGCGCTGGTTTCGGCCGCTATATTATACATAGCTTCCAAGAAATTCGCCGTGTATGAAGATCCGCGAATTGCACAGGTAGGAGAGGTGTTGCCTCAAGCAAATTGCGGTGGATGTGGTTATCCGGGTTGTAGCGGTTTTGCCGATGCCTGTGTAAAGGCAGGTTCGCTGGAGGGCAAGTTTTGTCCGGTAGGCGGACAACCTGTTATGACGCAAATTGCGGAAATCCTAGGTTTGGATGCCGTTGCTGCCGAACCGATGGTGGCAGTTGTGAGATGTAATGGAACCTGTGCCAACCGTCCCCGTACGAATATGTACGACGGTGCGAAGAGTTGTGTTATTGCAGCCTCTCTTTATGGTGGCGAAACCGGTTGTAGTTTCGGATGTCTGGGGTGTGGTGACTGTGTGGAAGCTTGTCAGTTTGATGCTATCCACATGAACCCTGAAACGGGACTTCCGGAAGTGGATGAAGCGAAATGTACGGCTTGTGGAGCTTGTGTCAAGGCTTGTCCGAAGAACATTATCGAGATTCGTCCGCAAGGCAAGAAATCACGCCGTATCTATGTGCAGTGTGTGAACAAAGACAAAGGCGGCATAGCGCGTAAAGCTTGTACAGTTGCTTGTATTGGTTGTGGCAAGTGTGTGAAGGTTTGTCCGTTCGAAGCGATTACACTTGAAAATAATCTGGCCTACATCGACCCGAACAAATGTAAATCATGTCGTAAGTGCGAAGAGGCTTGTCCGCAGAACACGATTATCGCACTCAATTTCCCGCCGCGTAAACCGAAGGCGGAAGGTGCTGCTTCGGTTGCTGCTCCTAAGGTAGCCGTTGCACCGAAAGCTACAGAAACGCCTAAGGTTGCAGAGGCTCCTAAAACTGTAGAGACCCCTAAAGCTGTTGAGACTCCTCAGGTTGAAACTCCAAAGGCAGAGGCTTAATAATAAAGAAGTAATAAACGACTAAAATACAGAATTGTATGTTGAAGACATTTTCAATCGGTGGTGTTCATCCACACGAAAATAAACTTTCAGCACATCAGCCCATTATAAAGGCGGAAGTTCCTGCCAAAGCTGTGATTTTGCTTGGCCAGCACATTGGTGCGCCTGCAAAGCCGATTGTAGCTAAGGGGGATGTGGTGAAAGTCGGCACAAAGATTGCCGAACCCGGTGGTTTTGTATCCGCGGCCATCCACTCGTCTGTCAGCGGCAAGGTTGCTAAAATCGATACGGTTATCGATGCCAGTGGTTATCCGAAACCTGCCATCTTTATTGATGTGGACGGTGATGAATGGGAAGAAAGTATTGACCGCACCGAAACGTTGGTGAGGGAATGTAACCTTACATCCGAGGAAATAGTAAAAAAGATAGCCAATGCCGGTATTGTAGGTTTGGGTGGTGCATGTTTCCCTACTCAGGTGAAACTCTGTCCGCCGCCTGCATTCAAAGCAGAGTGTGTGATTATCAACGCTGTGGAGTGTGAACCCTACCTGACAGCTGACCACCAGTTGATGCTGGAACATGCCGAGGAAATTATGGTAGGTGTATCTATTCTGATGAAAGCAGTGAAGGTGAACAAGGCATTTATCGGTATTGAGAACAATAAGCCCGATGCTATTCAGTTGATGGCGAAGGTGGCATCCAGCTATGCAGGTATCGAGGTAGTAGCCTTGAAGGTGCAATATCCGCAAGGAGGTGAAAAGCAGTTGATAGATGCTATTACCAGTCGTCAGGTAGCGAGTGGTGCTTTGCCAATTTCTACAGGAGCCGTGGTACAGAATGTAGGTACTGCATTTGCAGTGTATCAGGCCGTACAGAAAAATAAGCCGTTGTTTGAGCGCGTGATTACCGTTACTGGTAAGTCAGTAGCAAAACCGTCTAACTTTCTGGCACGTATTGGCACGCCGATGAAGCAATTGATTGATGCTTGCGGTGGTCTGCCCGAAGATACAGGTAAGATTATCGGTGGTGGCCCAATGATGGGTAAGGCATTGATCAACACGGAGGTTCCTACCGCTAAAGGCAGTTCCGGCATTCTGATAATGAACCAAAAGGAAGCCAAACGTGGGGAGATTCAGCCTTGCATCCGTTGTGCAAAGTGTGTGGGTGCCTGTCCGATGGGATTGGAACCTTATTTGCTGTCGGCACTTGCCGAACATGCAGAATTCGAGAGAATGGAAAAAGAAAGAATTATGGATTGTATCGAGTGCGGTTCTTGCCAGTTTACCTGTCCTGCCAACCGTCCGTTGCTGGACTACTGCCGCTTGGGTAAAGGCAAGGTAGGAGCGATCATCCGTGCACGTCAAGCTAAATAATAACGAAGTATGGAAAATAAATTAATAATATCACTTTCACCCCACGTCCATGGTGGTGACAGCGTGAAAAAGAACATGTATGGTGTGCTTATTGCATTGATTCCTGCATTTCTTGTATCGCTTTATTTCTTCGGACTGGGTGCACTGATTGTCACGGCTACATCGGTAGCTGCCTGTTTGTTCTTCGAATGGGCTATTGGTAAATTCCTGATGAAGAAAGAAACCACAACAATCTGTGACGGTTCTGCTGTAATCACAGGTGTGTTGCTGGCATTCAATTTACCTTCCAATCTGCCTATCTGGATTATTATTCTGGGTGCATTGTTCGCCATAGGCGTAGGTAAGATGTCTTTTGGAGGATTGGGTAATAATCCGTTCAACCCTGCATTGGCAGGCCGTGTGTTTCTGTTGCTTTCTTTCCCTGTGCAAATGACGAGTTGGCCGGTAGTGGGGCAGTTGACTTCTTACACCGATGCTACGACGGCTGCTACCCCGCTTAATCTGATGAAGCAGATTGCCGGTGGAAATATAGAGGCTCTGAAAGATTTGCCTTCCTCTTTCGATTTGCTGATTGGTAACAATGGCGGTTGTCTGGGTGAAGTCAGTGCGTTGGCGTTACTGCTGGGATTAGCTTATATGCTTTGGAAGAAAATTATTACCTGGCATATTCCTATTTCTATATTGGCTACAGTATTTGTGTTCTCGGGTATTATGCATCTGGTAGATCCTGAACTGTATGTATCTCCCGTGCTTCAGCTGCTTACAGGTGGTTTGATGCTGGGTGCTATTTTTATGGCTACTGACTACGTTACTTCTCCGATGAGCAAGAAGGGGATGCTGATTTATGGTGTATGTATCGGGTTACTGACAGTGATTATCCGTCTGTTCGGTGCTTATCCCGAAGGTATGTCATTCGCTATTTTGATTATGAACGCCTTTACTCCGCTGATTAATACATATTGTAAACCTAAACGCTTTGGGGAGGTAGCGAAGAAGAAATGAAAAAGTTAGAATCATCCTTGAAGAATATGTTGCTGGTACTCACGGGCGTTACTGCTATCTCTGTGGCTTTGCTGGCATATGTGAATGAATTGACGAAAGAACCTATAGCACAAGCCAATGCAAAGACATTGAGCGACGCAGTCAGTGCAGTGGTTCCCGGTTTCGATAATGATCCGATTGCAGAAAAGAAGATGCAGGCTGTGAACGGTGTAGATTATGCTGTGTATCCTGCTACGAAAGGTGGAGAATTTATTGGTGCTGCTGTAGAAGCAAGCTCAATGGCATTCGGTGGTGAACTGAAAGTACTGGTAGGCTTTGATGCGGAAGGAAACATCATAGATTATTCCCTGTTGTCGCATGTGGAAACTCCGGGATTGGGCTCCAAAGCTGCCGATTGGTTTAAAGAAGGAAATAAAGGAAGTATCAAAGGTATGAATCCGGGTAAGACTCCGTTGTCTGTGAGCAAAGATGGAGGCCAGGTAGATGCCATCACGGCTTCTACTATTACTTCACGAGCTTTCCTGAATGCTGTGAATGCTGCTTATGCAGCTTATGCCGGCCAGAATGAATCGGATGCCGCTACAGGTGCTACGCAAAAAGTTGTTGAACCTGCTGAAAAAGCCGCTACTGAAGCTGCGGACTCTATCAGCGCTAAATAAAGAAAGGAGTAGAAGATATGAATAATTTTAAAGTTATGATGAACGGGATTATCAAAGAGAATCCTATATTTGTGCTCCTGCTTGGTATGTGTCCTACGTTGGGTACTACTTCCTCTGCCATTAATGGTATGGGGATGGGCTTGGCTACGATGTTCGTACTTATTTGTTCCAATGTGGTAATCTCTCTGATCAAGAACCTTATCCCTGATATGGTACGTATTCCGGCTTTTATTGTGGTGATTGCATCTTTCGTAACATTGTTGCAGATGGTTATGCAGGCGTTTGTTCCGGCATTGTATGCAACGTTGGGTCTGTTTATTCCTTTGATCGTAGTAAACTGTATCGTGCTGGGACGTGCTGAGGCTTTTGCTGCCAAGAATGGTCCGGTGGCCTCTTTGTTCGACGGTCTGGGTATGGGACTTGGCTTTACTATTGCTCTGACTCTGCTGGGGGCTGTGCGTGAGTTTCTGGGTACAGGTAAGATTTTCAACCTGACTATTCTTCCCGAAGAATATGGTATGTTGGTGTTTGTACTTGCTCCGGGTGCCTTCATTGCTTTGGGCTATCTGATTGCATTGATTAACAGCTTTAAGAAAGCATAATTAAGAAATTAGTATGGAATATATATTGATATTTATTTCGGCAATCTTTGTCAATAACATCGTATTGTCGCAGTTCCTGGGAATCTGTCCGTTCCTCGGTGTATCCAAGAAAGTGGAAACAGCGTTGGGTATGTCGGCTGCTGTGGCATTTGTGCTTACTATAGCCACTATTGTAACGTTCCTTATCCAGAAATTTGTGCTTGATGCTTTCGATCTGGGCTATTTGCAGACTATTACTTTCATCTTGGTGATTGCCGCATTGGTTCAGATGGTGGAAATCATTCTGAAAAAAGTATCACCTTCCTTGTATCAGGCGCTGGGCGTATTCTTACCTTTGATTACGACTAACTGTTGTATTCTTGGTGTAACGATCCTCGTTATTCAGAAGGATTATGATCTGTTGACCGGTGTGGTTTATGCATTTTCCACTGCTATCGGTTTTGGTCTGGCACTGACTCTTTTCGCAGGTTTGCGCGAACAGATGAGTTTGGTAAATATCCCGAAAGGAATGAAGGGAACTCCGATCGCTCTGATTACTGCCGGTCTTTTGGCTATGGCCTTTATGGGCTTCTCAGGTGTTGTGAAAATCTGAAAAATAGAACATTAACTATAGGTTAGGGGTAGAGGAAATTCTACCCCTTTCTTTTTTAGACTAAAAAAAACACTCTTTTTTTATTTTATCTAAATTAATTTCCGTAAATTTGCCGCCACAACGATGATAACCTAATAGAATAAATCACTGATGAAAGAAAGAATTTTGGTTACAGGTGGAACAGGATACATTGGTTCACATACTGTAGTAGAACTTCAGAACGCAGGTTTCGAAGTCGTGATAATCGATAATTTGTCAAACTCTAGCGCCGATGTAGTTGATAACATCGAAAAAGTATCGGGTATTCGTCCCGCATTCGAAAAGTTGGATTGCTTGGATTTCGCCGGTCTTGACGCTGTGTTTACTAAATATAAAGGCATTAAAGCCATCATCCACTTTGCAGCCAGTAAGGCTGTAGGCGAATCGGTTCAGAAGCCGTTGCTTTATTACCGCAACAATCTGGTTTCATTGATAAACCTGCTTGAATTGATGCCGAAGCATGGAGTGGAAGGTATTGTATTCTCGTCTTCTTGTACTGTATATGGCCAACCGGATGAATTGCCGGTGACGGAGAAAGCGCCGATTAAGAAAGCTGAATCTCCTTATGGCAATACAAAGCAGATCAATGAAGAGATTGTTCGTGATACTGTGGCTTCAGGTGCTCCTATCAATGCAATATTGCTGCGCTATTTCAATCCGATTGGTGCGCATCCTACAGCATTGCTTGGTGAATTGCCTAATGGTGTGCCTCAAAACTTGATACCTTATCTGACCCAGACCGCTATCGGTATCCGTGAGAAACTGAGTGTGTTCGGTGATGATTATGATACGCCCGACGGCTCTTGCATACGCGACTTCATTAATGTAGTCGATTTAGCAAAAGCACATGTGATTGCTATCCGCCGCATCTTGGAAAATAAACAAAAAGAGAAAGTGGAAGTGTTCAACATTGGAACGGGACGCGGTCTTTCAGTATTGGAATTAATCAATGCTTTCGAAAAGGCAACCGGCGTGAAACTGAATTATCAGATTGTTGGTCGTCGTGCGGGAGATATTGAAAAGGTATGGGCCGATCCTAAATTCGCAAATGAAGAGTTGGGTTGGACAGCTGTTGAAACTATCGAAGATACGTTGCTCTCTGCCTGGAACTGGCAATTGAAGCTCCGTGAAAGAGGTATTCAATAAGCATTAAAAGAGATTTTTGTTTTTATTAACAAATAGGGAATGAACAAATGCTTCCCCGCATTTGTTTATATGTTGCAAATCAGCCTGACGCTGTTTATGTATATGTGAATATCCGTAACTAGTACTTATGCCTCCCCGGCATAGACAGGTAAGATTGCATAGTAGTTTTGTCGTGTTTTATTTTGTGTTTGTGTTGTGAATAAGCCTTGTCGGGAGACAGGGCTTATTTTTTTGTTCACTGGTGAACAAAAAAAGAGGCTTGGATTTAGCCTCTTTCATATTATATACATAAAAAAAAATATTCGCCTGCTATTTTAATGTTCCTCGATAAACAAATGCGTTTTCTCCAAAACCCTCTTTTGCAGGTTTATTATCTTCCGGTTTGAACAACCCGAATACGGATGAACCGGAGCCTGTCATGGCAGCGTATACGGCCCCTTGCTTATACAGCTTTTCCTTAATCGCCTTGATGGCTGGAAATTGAGGAAATACGCTTTCTTCGAAGTCATTTACCATAAGTTCCTTCCATTCTTCTATGGGATGTTTCAACACTTCTTTCAATGGGATATCTTGCCGATGCGGTTTTATCTTTGCAAATGCTTCCCGGGTGGAAACAAATATATCCGGTTTGACTAAAACAATCTGATACTCTTTTAGGGATAAAGAGATAGGGGAGAAGACGTTCCCTATTCCTTCGGCGTATGTTGGGGTATTCCGGATGAAAAAGGCACAGTCTGCCCCCAGTTTTGCGGCATATTCTTCTAAGGTTTCATCCGTTAGTTCCAGACTGAATTTCTCATTCAATAATTTCAGCATGTAAGCTGCATCGGATGATCCACCGCCTAAACCGGCACCGGAAGGAATATGCTTGAACAGGTGAATATCCACGGGCGGCAGATTGAACTTCTCATCCAGAAGCTTATAAGCTTTCACCACTAAGTTATTTTCAACTTCTCCTTCGATTTCTAATCCTGCCTGATGCAGACGAAACTTCTTGCTACCTTCGTTTAGCACGTTGACCTCCAGCGCGTCTTCCAGGGGAACAGGATAGAATACTGTTTCCAGATTATGGTACCCGTCGGGACGTTTTTCTACAATGTTCAGTCCCAGGTTTATTTTGGCATTTGGAAATGTTATCATGATTTTTAAAGCGATTTATGTGTAGCAAATATACGAATTTGTTTAGAGTGAAAAGCAAATAGAGAGAGTATTTGTTTAGAACGGAAAGCAAATAGTGGAATTAAGTCAAAGAGGCTTACTTTGGAGGGAGAAATACCTCTTTGACTTATTCGTCCGATCGTTTTTAGTTTTGGAGTAGCTTCAGAATATATTTTCCCGGCATCACAATCCTTGCTTTCATCTGCGGCGAGTTGTTGATGTCATAGAGTATTTTCCATATCTTTCCTTTCAGCTTTCCGAAATCCGTGAGTCTAAGGATGGCATTGATTTCCTTGATGACCGTTACTTTTTGGCGTTGCAACTATCATCATTATTTTAAAATTACTGCTTGCATTGGCGTCATGCAATAGATATGAATCCATAATTCTTCATTCTTAATTTTTCATTCTTCATTTAAATCATCGGTTTCCACTCCAGAAAATTCTCTATCTGGAATGTTCTCCATCCCTGCTGTTCTATATCCCAGTATACCACATGTCGCTGGATACGTTCAATGTCGTATTTTCGATGGAAACAGGTTTCATAATATACGAGTGTTGCTCTTGCCATGTAAAATTCTCCATTCTGCTTGCGATAGGCTATTAGTGCACATCCGTATGCCATATACTCTGTCAGTAGTCTAATTCGTCTTGTCATCCATGCGATGGTTTCATCTGATAAATCAGTTTCCTGTCTGATAAGTTTCTTCCATAGATTTTCAACTCTTTCGCTTTTCGTTACATGATTCGATTGGTGCCCCAACGTTTGTTTCTTCATTTTAATGAATTTAGTAGTTTATAAATGATTAATAATCAATCTTCTGCGATGGCTACACCCTTTGTTCCGGATGGCTACACCCTTTTGTAGTTAGGGCTACACCATCCGGGTGAAAGGGTGTAGCCTTACCACATTCAGATTGACGGGGGCAAAGTTATGCCCTTTCTTTGGAGTAAACTATCACTGATTTATTTTTACATCATATCCGTATGGGTCTATGTGTTCGGTTTCTTCCATCTTTATCACTGCCCACACTTTTCTTAGTTCTGTTATAATACTACTTATTTCCAATGGATTATCTTCTCCTTTTTCGTGTTTTACAATTTTATCAGACTTGTATAAGAACATAGCTAAATCGCTGATCGTTTTAATATTTGTGCCTCTGAAACCATCTAATTTGAAGTATCGGAGCATACCTACATACAAATGAGTTTTTTCGCCTGCATAATATCGTTCAGCCAATAATTTTTCATCGACTATACTTTTTGTACAAACCGTTCTGTTATTGCTTATAACCTTGTTTTCAGTATTATAAGACTTTTGGCTTGAGCCAGACTTGCTTAGCTTCTCTTTTTTTTAAATCTCCCATAGTGTATAAATTTTAATTATGATTTTAACTGATATTCACAGATGAAAATGTTGTAAAAGTAGAATATAAAATTTAGAGATACTAATAGGGGTAGGGGAAAAGTAGTTAATATAATATTTCGTTGGACATAAATAATTGTAGATTAAATATATATGCTTTTCAATGAGAGGTGTTCAAAAAACGTTCGTTTAATGGGCGCAAAGATAAAGGTGTTTTTTCGAATGACAAAATGTTTGATAAAAAAACTTCTTTAAATAGGGTAAAAATGAAGCTAACTATTTGATTATAAACGATAAATGGAGACTAAAAATATCTGTTAATATTTACCCATTTTATTCTTTTTCTTTCTTTGTCTTTTTTAAAATCTTGACGTCCATTAAACGAACGATTAAAAAATACTTTTTGACTGTAATCTGCTCGTTTATAGCTTTTTACCTATAAGGCATTGAACTGCTGTAAAAAACTCGTTGACAAGAGGAGCACAAAGCTTGTCGTATTTTACATAAAGTGTTCGCAAGTGATTGAATTTCAAGTGTATGCAAGAAGTTCAAAGCCCCAGAGGAACGCACTTTTCTGAAATAATCATAGAATGGAAGTAGAGAAAGAAAGCCCAATATGGTATGCCATGCGTGCCACTTACCGTAGAGAGCCTGATGCGATGCGTCTGCTTGAAAAGGAGAAAATGGGTTGTTTCGTTCCCATGCAATACAAGCTCTGTATAAAGAAAGGTAAGAAAGTGCGTGTTCTGGTTCCTGTCATTCATAATTTACTTTTTGTTCATGCTTGTCCTTCCGAGGTGAAGCGTATCAAATCACAAGTAACCTATTTACAGTACATAACCGATACTCGTAGCGGTCAGAAGATCATTATCTCCGATAGCGAGATGCAGCGTTTTATCGCTGTAGCCGGTAGCTATAATGATCATCTCCTATATTTCCAGCCCGATGAACTAAATCTGTCTAAAGGCACCAGAGTTCGTGTTACGGGCGGTGACTTCGAAGGACAGGAAGGTATTTTCCTGAAAGTGAAAGGTGCACGTGACCGTCGTGTAGTTGTTGCGATACAAGGTGTCATAGCTGTTGCCATGGCTACTATCCATCCTGACCTTATAGAGGTAATTGACAGTTGATAATTCCAAAATCCTAATTCTTTATGACTCTTTCCGAAGAAATAGTTTCTCTTCAGCGTGCAGCGCACGACCTGATGTATTTGGGCATGGACGGTAGTCCGGTCTATAGCGATGACTTGTCCCGCCGTAACGGTGAAGTTTACCGCCTGACCACGGCTTTGTATAATTCCGGTGTCAAAGGTTCCACTGTGGAAGAACAAGCTAATGTTTGTCTGGCTCTTCTGATGGGCTACAACGCCTCATTTGTCGATCATGGTGAAAAACAAATACATGTTCAGGAAGTTTTAAATCGTTGCTGGGATATCCTCGGTTTGCTTCCCGCTTCCTTGTTGAAGCTCCGTTTACTCACAGCCTGCTATGGTGAGGTCTTTGACGATCCTTTGGCTGATGAAGCTCGTGCCATCATTGCTTCCTGGGATTCCACATCACTAACTCCCGATCAACAGGAAGCTATCGCCGAGTTCCATAATGTGGTGGATAATCCTTATCCCTGGGAATACATTGATGAATGAGAAAATCATCATGAAGAATAATTATCTTTATATATAAACTATGCGTCGATTATTATTATTTATCATTTTTGTTTTTACTTTATCCGGTTTTGTTCATGCCCAACGCATGTCTGATGAACAGGTTGTTGAGTATGTAAAGAATGCACAGGCAGCAGGAAAATCCCAGAAACAAATGACTACCGAACTGCTTCGTCGTGGTGTGACTCAGGAGCAGGTGTTGCGGATTAAGTCCAGGTATGAGGCTACCAACAGTACTGCTGAAGGTACAGGCAATAAGCCCAACCAGATGCGCAAACGTGCCGTGGCTTTAGATTCATCTTATGAAGCTGCCGAGTTGGAGGATCAGAAGGCTGTCATTGATGAAAAGCAGGATAGCAAAGCTCATTTGGAAATGTCTGTCAGGCAGATTTTCGGTCACAATTTATTCAGAAATACCAATTTAAGCTTTGAACCCAGCGCTAATCTTGCCACTCCGATAAGTTATCGTTTGGGCCCCGGCGATGAAGTGATTATAGATATTTGGGGTGCTTCGGAAAATACAATCCGCCAGACGATTAGTCCTGAAGGTGACATTCAGGTTAAGGATTTGGGACCGGTTCACTTGAATGGAATGACGGTGAAGGAAGCCAATCAATATCTGCAACGTGAATTTTCTAAGATTTATTCGGGTATCGGTGGCAATGAGCCTAACTCTCAGATTCGGTTAACGCTTGGAGACACACGTACTATCCAGGTAAACATCATGGGTGAGGTTTCCGTTCCGGGTACTTATTCTCTTTCAGCTTTTTCTACTGTTTTTCATGCATTGTACCGTGCGGGTGGTGTTAATAAAATTGGTAGTCTGCGTGGCATAAAGTTGGTGCGTAATGGAAAGACTATAGAAAATCTTGATGTCTATGAGTTTATCATGAAGGGTAAGATGAATGACGATATACGCTTGCAAGAAGGCGACGTTATCATTGTGAATCCTTATGAATCTCTGGTGGAGATTGTTGGAAAGGTTAAGCGTCCCATGTACTACGAAATGAAGCCTACGGAGACTGTCGCTAATTTGCTGGAGTATGCCGGCGGTTTTACTGGAGATTCCTACAAGAAAGCCATTCGCCTTATTCGTAAGAGCGGACGTGAGCATCAGGTTTTCAATGTAGATGAAATGGATTATTCCGTATTCCGTCTGGATGACGGTGATCTTGTAACTGTTGATGCCGTACTCGACCGTTTTGAAAACAAAGTTGAGATTAGCGGTGCTGTTTACCGTTCGGGACTATATCAGTTGGATGGAGAGGTAAACACGGTAAAACAGTTGATAAAGAAAGCTGAAGGGCTTCGTGGCGATGCCTTTTTGAATCGTGTATTATTGGATCGTGAACATGAGGATCTTTCTCATGAAATTATAGCTATTGATTTGAACGGTTTACTCAATGGTACCGTTGCAGATATTCCCCTGCAAAAAGATGACCATCTTTATATCCCCAGTGTGAATGATCTGAAGGAGGAGGAAACCGTATCAATATATGGTGAAGTTCTAAATCCGGGAACTTTCCTGTATTCGGACAAGATGACTATAGAGGATTTGGTTGTTCAGGCTGGCGGTTTGCGTGAGGCGGCGGCTACTACGCGAGTGAGTGTGACACGCCGTATCAAAGACCCTAAGAGTACTACTTACAGTAGTAAATTGGCGGAAACGTTTGCTTTTGATATAAAAGACGGTTTGGTGATAGGGGATGCGGATTTCTATTTGCAGCCGTTTGATATGGTTCAGATCCGCAGGAGTCCAGCCTATAAGGTGCAGCGTACAGTTTCAGTATCGGGAGAAGTGTTGTTTAGTGGAAGTTATGCGCTTTTGAAAAAGAACGAGCGTTTGAGTGATTTGATAAAACGTGCAGGTGGTATAACTCCGGATGCTTACATAAAAGGCGGTCGTCTTATTCGCAGAATGAATGATGAAGAGCGGCGTCGTGAAAGGGATGCTTTACGTATGGCACGTAATGGTGAGGGGCAAGATAGTATATCTGTTGCTAAGTTGGCGATAACGGAAACTTATACGGTTGGTATAGATATGGAGAAAGCTCTGGCCAATCCGGGTAGCAGCTATGATGTTGTTTTGCGTGAGGGTGATGTGATCTATATTCCTGAGTTTGTCAATACAGTGAAGATCAGCGGTTCGGTGATGTATCCAAATACTGTGGCTTGGGAGAAAGGTGCGAAATTGAAGTATTATATCAATATGGCGGGCGGCTATGGTAATATGGCAAAGAAGAAAAAGGCTTATGTTATTTATTTGAATGGTACTGTGGCACGTGCGAAACGCGGTGATAGTCAACTGATACAGCCGGGTTGTGAAATTGTAATACCTAGTAAGGCGGAGAAACAGCACATGAAATTTGCAGAAATATTGGGTATCAGTTCTACTACTGCTACGATGGCGGCTATGGTAGCGACCTTGGTAAATGCTTTTAAATAAGAAATGAACTATGAATGAGGAACTTCAAAAAAAAACTTCTTCACAAGATGAAAAAGAAATAGATTTGTTGGAGCTTGTACTAAAGGTTTGGGCAGAGCGTAAGTTTGTGTTGAAAGCATGTGGATATTCTGTGCTGATTGGGTTAGTAATCGCATTTAGTATTCCCAAAGAGTATACAGCGACCACTATGATTGCACCCGAATTGTCAGACAATAAAGGTACAGGTGGGCTTTCATCATTAGCCGCAATGGCAGGGCTTAACCTTAATGCTACATCTACTGCGGATGCAATATATCCTGATTTGTATCCTGATATTGTTAGTTCTACTCCTTTTATAACAGAACTATTTAAGGTTCGAGTCAAAGACTTGGAGGAAGATATTGATACTACGCTTTATTGTTATTTAAATGAGCATCAACGTATGCCATGGTGGTCGTTGGTAACATCTGCACCTTTTAAAGCACTTGGTTGGGCTATTTCGCTCTTTGCAGATGATGAAGCAGATAATGATGGGATTCTTGACCCTTTTCATTTAACAAAAGAGGAAGCTGATACTGCAAAAGAGTTGAGTGAGCGTATTAGTGTTTCCGTTGATAAAAAGACAGGAGTTACTACTTTATCAGTAACGATGCAGGATGCTCGTATTTCAGCTTGTCTTACTGATACAGTGGTGCGTCGATTGCAAGATTATATTACGGAATATCGGACGACTAAAGCGCGTCAGGATTTTCAGTTTCAAGAGAAGCTTTTTGAAAGAAAAAAGAAAGAGTATGAGAAAGCTCAAGAGAATTATGCGAAGTTTGCTGATGCTAACAAGAATATTATTCTATTGAGTTATCGTGCTGAACAAGAACGGTTGGAGAATGAAATGCGTTTGGCATATCAGGTTTATACATCTGTAGCACAACAATTACAGATGGCGGAAGCGAAGGTGCAGGAGATTACACCTGTATATACTATAATTGAGCCAGCAACTATTCCAATAAAAGCTTCAAAACCTCGCAAAACTCTTATGCTTCTTGGAATTATATTTCTGACAGGAACAAGTTGTATTGGCTGGATATTGTTTGGAAGGGGGATCTTTATAAATTTGAGGAGTAAAAAAAAGAGATAATATAGTGAGATTGAAAAAATGAAATAAGTAAATTACTATTATATAACTAGAGTGGGAGGTTATGCTATTTTTTAATATAAATCTGCGCGAAGATTCCTATAATTAATATAAATCAACTTAGTGTTTCTTCCCCTCTAGTTTTAATTAGATAAGTATCTTAATTGTATTTTGATGGTTTGTGGCTTGAACATAAAAAGATTTATATGTAAAACAAAGCTTACTGAGCTTTACGAATAAATATAAGTGTTTTAATGTTAAGGCTATTATGAAATTTTAAATAAAAATGAATATAATTCCTACTTTATTAGAGGGTGTAATTATTATCGAACCTTGCATATTTTTAGATAATCGTGGTTATTTCTTGGAATCTTTTTCGCAGAAAGAGTTTGATGAGAAAGTACGCCCTATACGTTTTGTGCAAGATAATGAGAGTAAATCTTCTTATGGTGTGATAAGAGGTCTTCACTATCAAAAGGTTCCTTATGCTCAGAGTAAATTAGTACGTTGTGTTAAAGGTTGTGTATTAGATGTTGCTGTTGATATTCGAAAGGGATCTCCTACTTTAGGTAAGCATGTAGCAATAGAACTGAGTGAGGATAATCATCGACAACTTTTTATTCCTAAAGGTTTTGCTCATGGTTTTGCAGTGTTAAGTGATGAAGCTGTTTTTCAATACAAATGTGATGAGTTTTATGCTCCACAAAGCGAAGAAGGCATTCAACTTTTTGATCCAGATTTGGAGATTGATTGGAAAATTTCAATGGAGAAAGTAGTTCTTTCAGCAAAGGATATGCAGAGAGAGTGTTTGAAGGATATTATGCTAGATTTTGATTATCAAATGGATTTGTATTCTGTACAGTAGAATCTATTTAAACATTTTGTGTGAGAAATAAAGTGTTTTATCTTTTTATAGTACAAGAATACTATTATTTATATATGAAAAATTTGTTACTTATAATTGTTATAGGAGAGAGTAATATTGAAGATATAAGTGACAGCTGGAAGCATATAAAGTATAACTATATTTACAGATTGCCAAGTAGAGCTGGACAGATTTTGTCGGTAGTAATTAGCTGTTTTTATTATTGTTTAGTTTTCAAGGTGTTGAGCTAATGCTTTAATCAAAAAAGGGTGTATAATAGACTGATTATTGTAAATTACTTAAGATGGAAAATGTATCTCTAAAAAATATTTTGCTGTATTGTATTCTAACTTTTTTATTTCTTCACAATGTTGAAGGTGAAAATAGAAGTATAAATAAATGCAAAAATATTGAATTGGTATTGAGGGGGACAATCCTTAAACAAGAAATGTTAGATGTGCCAAATGCAAGATACATAATAGAATCAACGTTAAATTTAGATAAAAAAACAATAAGAGTTCCAGATAATTGCGTTCTAATCTTTAGAGGTGGTTCTTTAAGAAATGGTGAAGTTATTGGACAGTTTATTGTTGAAGCTGATGCTGTACAAATATTTGATGATTTAATATGCAGAGAGTTGGTAAATCGTTCAATTCCTATTGAATGGTATGGGGGGAAAGCATATAAGACTTTGGCGGAATGTAAAAAAGGGAAAGACTCTTCAGAAGCTATAAATAGAGTTTTACGATCAAATTATAGGCATAAAGAAGTTTTTTTTTCAGGTGGATATTATCGTATTGATAACACTGTAACTATATCTCGTGGTTATAAATTTGCAGGTTTAAGTAATAAAAATGATTATAATAATTACTCAGAGGAAAATATCGGATCTCGTTTAGTCTTCACTGGTATTGGTAAACCAATGTTTATTATTGCCGATAATCAGGTTTCTTTTGATGGTTTTAATTTTTATCATGGTTCATCAAAAGATGCTACTGACTGTTTCCATTTTTCCGATGAAGCAAGAACTTTGACAATTAAAAATTCTATGTTATATCTTTGGAGATATTGCATATATAAGGAGTGGGACGGGATGTCAAGAACGGGTTTAAATCGATGCACGTTTGAGAATGTTAAGTTTAGTAGCTGTATTGGTGGTGTCTTTATGAATCAGGAAACAGTAGGTGGTAATGAAATGTATTATTGTACAGCGAATTATTTCGATAATTGTACTTTTGAGTATTGTCATTTTGGCGCTTATTTTATTAGTAATTCGAATTTTGCAATGGTTGAATTTAATAGATGCAATTTTTATAAAATAGGTTGGGGGAAATATGATAAAACGATATATGATAAATTTGGTTGTTTTGGAATTCGATTTAATTGTGGGTACAATCGAAGTCAGTCGAGTCATGTAATAATAAGAGGGTGTTATTTCGAAGATATAGTACCATATAGAATTGGTGATAGATTTGATGAAAATGATGAAATTAGAATGGGAAAAATAATATATCCTGCTAACGATAAGTATTATTCTTGCATCATTTCAGAGAATAATTCATATATCGTTGATGGTTGTAGTTTTACTAATTGCCCTAAATATTTTTCAGGAGATAAGTATTGTTCTTGGGATATAAGAGAAAATAGAATTTTTGGATATAATATAAAAATTCCAACGCAGTGGAGTAATAAAAAGTTGCTCCATGTATTTAAGGCTAATAGACAGGTAAAATATGAGAATCTGAAAAGTACAATTTATTATTCCAATATATTGGGTAGTAATAATGTGATTCTGAATGGGCTTGTAGATTTTGATGTACATGAAGATCGGAATATGTATCGTGTGTTAAATTGTTTTGAGGAATCTTTTATGGATTTTCCTTCACTATATTTGAAATAGATTATTTATGTCTTCTGTTACAGAGAATAATAAGCGTATAGCTAAGAATACGCTTTTCTTATATATAAGAACTTTTATTATTATGTTTGTAACACTGTATACCAGTCGTGTTGTGTTACAAACCTTAGGGGAAACGGATTTTGGAATTTATAATATAGTGGGTTCGGTAGTTGTTCTTTTCTCTTTTTTGAATTCTGCAATGTCTTCTGCTACTTTACGTTTTTTGAATTATGAATTGGGACGTAAGAATATAAATGGAGTTAAGAGAATATTCAGTATGAGCCTAACAGCTTATATTACAATAGCATTGTTGATTGTTGTACTTGCAGAAACTATAGGGGCGTATTTTGTGTATACTAAGTTAAATATTCCAAAAGATAGGTTTATTGCTGCTTTATGGGTATATCATTTTTCAATTCTTAGTTGTTGTGTAAGTATTTTACGAATTCCATATAATGCTATTATTATTGCTTACGAAAGGATGTCATTTTATGCCTATATTAGTATTGTAGAGGCAGTATTAAAACTATTGTTAGTGTATTTATTATTGATAGTGCAACATGATAAGCTTATATTATACTCAATATTGATGTTTGTTGTTGTATTAATAATGAATCTCGCATATAAATATTTTTGCAATAAAAAATTTACAGTTAGTCATTATTCCTTTTTTTGGGATGCAAAATTATATAAAGAACTTGTTTGTTTTTCTGGCTGGAGTATGCTAGGAAGTCTTGCAAATGTTGGTTCTAATCAAGGGGTAAATATTGTAATTAATGTCTTTTGTGGTGTTGCAGTAAATGCAGCTATGGGAATTGCTCATCAAGTACATGCTGCGGTCAATACATTTATTGCGAATTTTCAAACAGCATTTGTTCCACAGATTATAAAATCGTATGCTGAAGAAAATAGGAACTATTTTTTATCACTGATTTTTCGTACATCTCGATTTTCTTATTTCTTAATCTTTTTAATTGGTTTTCCTTTGATTTTATGTTGTAGGTCTATTCTTGAATTTTGGTTAACGGTTATTCCTAAGTATGCAGTAGAATTTACTCAGTTGATAGTAATATTTTGTATGATTGATGCTGTGTCTGGACCATTATGGAATTCTGTTCAGGCTACAGGTAAAATTCGTAACTATCAGATCCTTATATCGATATTGATTTCATTGAATATACCTGTCTCATTTGCGCTATTGTATTTTGATTTTTCTCCTGTATATGTAATTATTGCAAAAGTTGGGCTTAATATATTAACTTTATTGGTTAGAGTTTTATACCTAGGGGGACATGTCGGACTTCCTGTAAGAAAGTATTTTAAGGAAGTTATACTTCGAATTATATATGTTACAATATGTGCTATTCCTATTCCAATTTGTTTTCAATTATTATTTGAAGATACATTACATTTTATAAATACTTTTATTTTAAGTGGAATAATTTCACTGTTAGTGATATATAGGATCGGTTTGACTGTGAATGAAAGAATGGCATTTGTGTTGAAAATGAAGAAATGTTGTTCCAGGGTCTTTCATATTAATAAATCTTTTTATGATAAATATCTGTAATAAGATAAATTGTTGTGGGTGTAATGCTTGTGTACAAATATGTCCTCAGAAATGTATAATTATGGAAGAAGATTATGAGGGCTTTTTGTATCCTAAAATTGAACTTCAAAAATGTATTAATTGTAGGCTATGCGAAAAGGTATGCCCTGTCCTAAACCGTTTTTCATCTTCAACTGTATTGGACTCATATGCATGTTATACGTACAATGAATATATACAAGAAAAAAGTTCTTCAGGTGGTATTATATATGAGATATCTAAATATGTTTTAGAAAAAAAAGGAATTGTATGTGGGGCTTGTTTTGATGAAAATTGGGAAGTTTTTCATAGTTGTGTTGATAATGTTGAGGATTCTGTTAAATTTCGTGGCTCTAAATATGTACAAAGTAAAATAGGAGATGTATATAGCCATGTGAAGGATTATTTGAAGGAAGGCAAATATGTACTGTTTATAGGGACACCATGTCAAGTATCTGGCTTGAATCACTTCTTGTTACAAAAATATGAAAACTTGATTACTATAGATATTATATGTCATAGTGTTCCAAGCCCTAAAGTATGGAGATATTATTTGGCTGAAATTAGTCGTTATAATTCTGTTACTAATGTGCAGTTTAGGGATAAAACAAATGGATGGAAGAATTATAGTATCAAAGTTAATAGTGATAGTAAAGTCCTATTGCATGAAGGAAAGAATAAAAATTTATATATGCGGGGCTTTCTAGAAGATTTGTACACTCGTCCTTCGTGTTCGGACTGTCCGGCAAGAAATTACACGAGTGGAAGTGATTTTACCATAGGCGACTTCTGGGGGTGTGAAAAATACTATTCGATAGCTCAGTTTAAAAAGGGGTGTTCAATTGTGTTGATAAATACAGTCAATGGGAAAAATTTATTTATTAATATGAAAGAAAAATTTTACTCTGTTCAAATACCTTATGAACAAGTTGAGCCATACGGTCTACACAAACCATTGACAAGTTCTTCCAAACCTCATTATAATAGAGAATTTTTTTATAAGAATATAGAAGTAGCAAAGTCTATTCGTTTTTTGATATTTAGATGTATTATAGTGTTGGAATTAAAGAGAAAAATGAAAACTGTTATGGATAAATGTTATAAATATTTTAATAATGGTGAATAAAGTAGCATTAATATCTTATCATAATGAGTTAAATTATGGTACAATGCTTCAAGCCTATGCATTGTATCATGTACTAAGAATGCAGGGAATAGATTCTGAGTATATAACTTATCAAGCTTCTGCTCCTTCTTTAAAAAGACATTGGTTGCAATGCTTGAATAGATATCTATTTCATCCAAAGAAATTATATGATAGGGTGGTGAAAAGAAAAGGAAGTCAGGATGATTTCTCGTTTTTTAAAACAAATGAATTTAGAACTACTGTTGATGCCTTTAATAAATGGTATGAAGAATATATTCCTCACACAAAATGTGTTTTTACAGAAAAAAGTATTCATACTATATCTGATCGTTATTCTAAATTTATTGTTGGTAGCGACCAAACCTGGAGTCCTTATAGAAATCAAAGGAAGGATATTTTTGATTATTTTTTTCTGAATTTTGTTTCAGAGTCAAAAAAGAAATACTCGTATGCTCCAAGTTTTGGTACTACAGAGTTGGATTTTGATTATTTAAAAAATATTCAGATACCATTAAAACAGTTTGGTAAGATATCTTGTCGTGAAAGGGGAATGGCAGTGAAGATTTCTAATTTGATACAGAAAAAAGTTACACCGGTTGTTGACCCCACTTTATTATTAGATCGTACGGAGTGGGAAGAAGTTTCCAAACCTATGGTAGGTATGCCTTCAAAATATATCTTATGTTACATTTTAGGTGAGAAAAATTCCATATCATTATTTGCTGAAAGATTGGGTAAAGTAGAGGAACTTCCAGTTTATTATATATTGACACGTCCATGCTATCTTGATAAAGAAAACTATTTGTCTGGAGTAGGTCCTGGGGAATTTATTTCTCTAATTATGAATGCTTCATTTGTTTGTACAGATTCTTTTCATGGGTCTATTTTTTGTATTAATCTGAATATTCCATTTTATAGCTTTACCAAAAGAGATTCAAAAGATTCTAAGAATGATAATGATAGAATATTATTAGTTTTAAAGGAGTTTGGTTTGGAAAGTAGATTTAGAATAGACTCTGATACATGTTTTGACGATGGTTTTGAGGGTTTTGGTGAAGCTAATAAATTGCTATATGAACGCAGAATACAGTCTGGTAATTATTTGAGAAGTATTGTTGATGAGAATATTTAGTGCAAACTCAAATAAGGGGGTTGGAATATTTAAAGTGGCATTGTTCACTAGCTTTATATATTCAATGAACCCTTGGTTTTTATGGTCTTTAGGTAATTATTCTGTTATTCTATCAGTCGTTTTATTCCTTTTTACTTTATTTTATGGAAAGGAATTATATTTGATAAATGAAAAGCGTTTGCTTTCATTCTTTATTCTTGTTATATTGCATATTTATCTTCTTTTGATTAAAAGCGATGTGACGATATTGACAATCATATTTTCTATTTTGAATATATGTGTTTTTGGCTTTATAATATTTTCTAGAGATGTTTGTCGAATTGTTTCTTTGCAATTTATGGCTAAATTATTGGCATGTATATCTCTTGTTTCAATTTTGGGACTTATCCTTTTCTTCTTAGGTTTTAATTTTTCTCCAAGTGTTGTTGACTATAACGATGGGCAATATGAATACTATAACTATTATTTTTTTTTAGTAGACTTGAAAACTATAGTTGCTGATAAGTGGAGATTTTCTGGGTATTTTTTGGAACCAGCTCATATTGGTGTAGCGAGTACTGTGTTATTGATTTCTCAAAATTATAATTTTAAGAAATGGTATAATCTAATTTTATTATTGACAGTAATAATATCTTTTTCGTTAGCGGCATATGTATTATTGGTTTTTGGCTTATATGTTAAGTTTTTGTTAACAAGTAAACATATTGTTTTATATACCTTTATCTTACTCTTTATTTCTATGATTGTGGTTTTGATAGCCCTTAACTATGAGCAAGGTGATAATTTTTTTAATAAGTATATATTTGAAAGGTTATCGTTTGAAGATGGAGAAATGGTTGGCAATAATAGAGTTAGTCATGGATTTAAGCAGGACTTTGAAAGGTTCATGGATTCAAATAAGATTTGGTTTGGGACCGAATATGACCCAAGTCGTTATGAAGGAGGAAATGCAGGCTATAGAGTTTATATATATCAAAATGGGTTCGTAGGATTATTGTTGATAATTATATTTTATATTTCATTGATACCAGCAGGAACCCCTATCTTTCTAACTTTATTTTTATTATTACTTAATATATTAATATTTTGGAAAGGTGGTACCCCTTTGTGGTATAATCTAATAATTCCTTATTTGTTTAGTTTTTCGAGTTTAAAGCAATTTTATGTTCGTAAATAAATGAAGGTTCTATATATAGCTCATAGTGCAGAAATGCAAGGTGCTGGTTTTGCGCTTCTTAATATATTACAAGGAGTTTTAAGATATAAAGTGATACCATATGTACTTGTTCCGTCAGAAGGTACACTTACCATAACTTTAAAAAAGATGGGAATTCCGTTTTTGGTTATTCCCTTTTATAATGCAATATATCCTCGCTTAAATGCTACATTACGGGATATAGTACTTTTTATTCCGCGCTTGTTCCGTATTTTAATATATAATAAGTTAGCAGAAAGAAAATTGTATATGTTTTTAAAGAACAATCAGATGAATATTGTTCATTCAAATACTGGAGTAATTCATTTCGGTGCTAAAGTAGCCGCACAACTATCTATTCCTCATGTTTGGCATATTCGTGAATATCAGAAGTTGGATTTTGGTTATAGAGCTTTTGGCGGATTTGATGGTATGAAAAAGCGTTTGTCTAATTCTAACAATCATGTGATAGCCATAACAAAGGGGGTATTTGATTATTTTAAATTAAAGAAAAGTAAAGATATAGTTATATATGATGGAGTATTTATGGATACAAATGAAATAAAAATCCGTATGAATAAATGTAACTATTTGTTGTTTGTTGGGGCATTAATAAAAGGAAAAGGTGTGTTCTGTGCTTTATCCGCTTTTGAGGAGATAGCAAAGCGGGATTTAAATATAGAGTTATGGTTTGCAGGTGAGGGAAAAAAAGCATTTATAAATGCAGTTGAGAAGTCACCTTTCAAATCTAGAATTAAATTGTTAGGTTTTCGTACAGATATTTATGAACTGATGAGTAATGCCAAAGCTTTACTTGTTCCTAGTTTTTTTGAAGGTTTTGGGTTTATTGTTGTAGAGGCAATGCTTAATGGATGTATTGTGATAGGACGTAATGAAGCTGGTATAAAAGAACAGTTCGATAATGGATTTCAGAAGACGGGACAGGAAATAGGATTGCGTTTTGAATGTCAACAAGAATTGGTAAGCCAAATAAAATACGTATGTAATACTCCATTTGAAGATTTTCTTCCCATGATAAAAGCTGCTCAGAATGTAATACTAAATTATTCTATCGATCAGAACGTAAAACAAATAATGTCTTTTTATAAGACGATACTAAAATAGTGTTAGATATGTCAAAAAAGAAAGCTCGTGTTATTGCCTTTTATCTTCCTCAATTTCATCCAGTTCCAGAAAATGATAGGTGGTGGGGAAAGGGATTTACAGAATGGACAAATGTGGGAAAAGCTCAACCTTTGTTTAAAGGACATTATCAACCTCGTGTTCCTGCTGATTTGGGATACTACGATTTACGTATGCCTGAAGTTAGGGAGCTACAAGCAGATATGGCTCGTGAGGCAGGTATAGAAGGTTTTTGTTATTGGCATTATTGGTTTGGTAATGGAAAAAAAATGTTAGAAAGACCTTTTACGGAAGTATTGTCTAGTGGTAGACCTGATTTTCCTTTTTGTTTAGGTTGGGCAAATCATACTTGGACTAATAAAACTTGGGAGGTTGGTACAAAACGTGTTAAGGAATCTATTTTGATGGAAATGGTTTATAATAGGGAAGAATATATAAAGCATTTTAATGAAGTGTTGCCAGCTTTTAAAGACAAACGATATATTCAAGTAGATGGTAAACCTTTATTTTTAGTTTTTAGACCTTTAGAAATTCCTAAGCCTAATGAGTTTATTGATTTATGGCAAAAACTAGCCAAAGAGAATGGTCTTAAGGGAATTTATTTTGTAGGTATTTCTTATAATATGTTACCAGAAGATCAAACATTGAAAAATATTCTTTTGAAAAATGCTCCAGATAAATCCGCCTTGTATTATAAGTCTGTACTTAATGCTGGGTATGATGCTGTTAATTCAAGAGGTTATCATCGAGCTGATTACTATTGTAGGTCATTGAAGGATGTTTTGTGGCGCGGCATTAATATGCGTTTGTTTAAACATACTCCAGTTTCAAAATGTGAACAAAAAAAAATAAACGAGTATCTGTATGTCAAAGAGGATAAATGGGAGAATGTATTTCCTACCTTGATGCCTAATTGGGATAGAACTCCACGAAGTGGAGTAAAAGCGAGAATTTATACTAATAGTACGCCTGAAGTATTTCGTGAACAGCTGAAACATGTGTTGGATTTATTATCAGAGAAGACAGATGAACATAAAATTTCTTTTTTAATGTCCTGGAACGAATGGGCGGAAGGAAATTATGTGGAGCCGGATTTAAGATATGGTCATGGATATTTGAATGTATTGAAAGAAATGATTGCTTTTTGATAGTTATGAATATTGTAATTATAGCAAACGGTTACCCTACATATAGGGAGCCTCAATATGGTTGTTTTGAGAAAGATCAGGCCATAGCTCTACAGAAAGAAGGACATAAAGTAAGTATTTTGTATGTTGATGGAAGATTCCGCAAGTACTATAGGCGAATAGGTATAACTCATTTACAAGAGAATAATATAGATATCTATGGATTGTATTTATTCCCTACGGTTTTTTCATTAAAAATGAGTTGTAAACTACATTATTGGCTGAGAACACGTATGTTAGATTCTGTATTCAGCTATATGCTGAAAAAACAAGAGAAGCCGGATATTATATATGCGCATTTTCTGTATAATATTTCATATGCGGTTTATCTGAAAGAGAAATATAACATTCCACTTGTCGGCATGGAACATTGGAGCATTTTAAATCAGTCTGAACTTTCATCGGATATTATTTATCGGGGACAAATAGCTTATCAAGGTGCTAATAAAATTATTGCAGTTTCAAATTCTTTAAAAGAACAGATTTGTAGACACTTTAAAAAAGATTCTATCGTAATTCATAATATGATTAATGAAGAATTCTTTCAATCATCAATAAGAAAATATACCCATAGGGGAAAATTAAAATATATTTCCATCGGAAGTTTGATTCATCGAAAAGGGTATGACATTTTAATAAAGGCTTTGTCAGAGGTTGCCCGATATTCATTAGATTGGGAGCTAAGAATTGTAGGTGGAGGTCCTGAAGAAAAGAATCTGCAAAATCTTATCAAACAATTGGGATTGGAAAGTAATATAAAAATGATAGGACAGAAAAATAAACAGGAAATAAAATCTTTGCTATATGATAGTGATGTTTTTATATTCTCTTCCCGTGCTGAAAATTTTTCAGTAGCAGTTTTGGAGGCTTTGTCAGCTGGATTGCCGGTAGTAGCTACAACTTGTGGTGGAATAAGGGAGTGTATTCATGAGAGAAATGGCATTTTAGTTCCTGTAGAAGATATTTCCGAGCTTGCTAAATCTATATCGGATATATCAAAGAATATAGAATTATATGATAAGCAATCTATAGCAGATGAGTGTAAAAAGTTTTTTTCTCCTTCTGTTATAACTAAGGAAATAACAGATGTTTTTAGGGATGTAGTAAATGAATGTTAGTAAATAAATGAAAAATTTAATTATCATTGCTGCCGGTGGTATGGGACGTACTTTATATGACATGGCGCGTGAAAGTTTAGGTTTTGCAACAGAATTTGTCATTAAAGGTTTTATTGATGATAATTTGTCTGCATTAAATGACTTTCCGAATTATCCTCCGGTAATAGACAAGATTAGCACTTATATACCACAGAACGATGATGTTTTTGTCTGTTCTATAGGTGGAAATGCCCGTAAAAAATGTATGAGTGAAATTATTAATAGAGGGGGGCGTTTTATTTCTTTAATCCATCATACAGCTAGAATTGGTTCTAACGTAAAATTGGGTGAAGGAAATATTATCGGTGCTTATACAAGCATTGGTGCTGATGCTGTGATAGGTGATTATAATATGATACAATCTTATACAGTAGTGGGACATGATGTTCGTTTGGGTGATTGGAATCGTATTGATACACATGTCACTTGTGTAGGTGGTACGGTTGTTGGAAATGAGGTTGATATTTATACTTCTTCCGTGTTAAATCATGGAGTTGTTGTAGAAGATAATGCTCATGTTGGCGCTTGTAGTTTTGTTATACGCCGAGTTAAAGCTGGTACTACTGTTATGGGAAATCCCGCTAAAAGATTAATATAAATAATAAATAAGATGGAATTAGTAGACTTTATTGAAAAATTTGCTGAGCAATTTGATGATGTAGATGTAGAACAACTAAATTCTACAACTAAATTTCGCGAGTTAGATGGTTACACATCGCTGGTTGCTCTATTGATTATTACAATGATTGATGAGGAATATGATGTCACTGTTACTGGTGATGATATGAAACAGCAGGCAACTATTGGTGATTTGTATAATTTGGTATCTTCCCGTTTGTAATGTATAATCCTTTTTCTTTAGAAGGGAAGACTGTACTAGTTACAGGAGCTTCATCCGGTATCGGACGAGCTACTGCCATTGAATGTTCGAAGCTAGGAGCAACTTTAGTTCTGACAGGTAGGAATGAGAGTGCTTTGCAAGAAACTAAAGAGTTGCTATCTGATTCAAATAAAGAACATTTAATGCTGGTTGCTGATTTAAGAATAGAAGAATCCTGTGAGAAATTGGTGGCTCAATTACCTGTATTGGATGGTTTTGTTTGCAATGCGGGAATAGGGAAAATGTTACCATTGCAATTCTACTCTTTGGATGTACTAAACGAAGTGTTTCAGATGAATTGTTTTGTTCCTATGCTGCTACTGAAATTGTTGGTGAAGAAAAAGAAACTGAGAAATTCATCTTCAGTAGTCTTTACTGCATCAATTTCTGGTTATAATAATGTGGCGCCTGCAAATGGTATTTATGGAACTTCAAAGAGTGCCTTGAGCACTTATATGAAATATGCTGCCTTGGAATTGGCAGGGAAAGGGATTCGATGTAATGCTGTACAGCCGGGAAGAATCAATACTCCTTTGATTTCTAATCGTTTGCTATCAGAGGAAGATGTGACTAAAGACATAGAACAATATCCGATGAAGCGCTATGGCAAGCCGGAAGAAGTGGCTCATGCTATAATTTATTTACTTTCCGATGCTTCTGCATGGGTTACAGGTACTAACTTGGTAATTGATGGTGGTCGTAGTCTGAAATAATTTGTATGGAAAGGCTTTTATATAATAAGATATGTATTGTTACCGGTGCCGCACAAGGTATTGGTAAATCTATAGCTGAACGTTTTGCTTCGGATGGTGCAATAGTTTATGCTTGCGACCGTGCTGAAGGAGTTATGGATGAATGGGCAAAAGCTTGTTCAGAAGATAATAATACCCGTGTACTTCCTTTGTATTTTGATGTGACGGATGCTACTGCTGTAAAATCAGCTTTTATGTCCGTTTTCAAACAAGAAGGTCGTATTGATGCACTGGTTAACAATGCGGGTGTGGTATTTAATAAGAAAATCGGTATGATATTGCGTCCGGAAACAGAACTGATGTTCCGTGTAAATGTAATAGCTGTAATCGAAATGATTCAGCTGGTTTCTCGTTTGATGGCTCGCAATCACAGCGGCTCTATTGTAAATATAGCATCGGTAACGGCAGTACTAGGATCACCGGGGCAATCTGCTTACTCTGCAACCAAAGGAGCAATCATGGCTTTTACTAAATCTGCAGCTAAAGAATTGGCTCCTCTGGGGATTCGTGTGAATGCTGTTGCACCGGGTATTGTCAAAACGGAACGCTTTTCAGAACTTTATGAGGAAAGTGGTGAAAAAATTGATACTCGTATTCAAAAGATTGCTTTAGGACGCTTGGGAACTCCTGAAGATGTTGCTAATGCTTGTGCTTTCCTTGTTTCAGACCGTTCTTCTTATATTTCAGGCCAGATATTGGGAGTTGATGGCTGTGCTTCTATTTAGAATAAAATAAACCAAATGATGTTAAGTTTAAATAAGCAACCGCAGGATGCGTTTGCTGCAGTTGATGCTTTGGGAAATACCTTGAAGTATGGTGAGTTGTTGGATTTTTCCGAGAGCATATCTACCATTCTTCCTAGTCGTTCCTTATTATTCTTATTGACAGAAAATAATGTCGGAGGTATAGCTTGGAGTATAGGTTGTATCAATTCCGGCAATGTCCCTTTAATATTGAATGCACATATTGAAAAGGAACTTCTTCATAATCTACTTGATATTTACCGCCCTTCTCATGTTTGTGTGCCCTCGTTGATGGCAGTTGACCTGCATTATGAAGTGGTGTGTGAATACTATGGCTATATTCTCTTGCGTACAGGAATGGAAGATTGTGCAATGCATCCGGATCTATCTCATCTTCTACCTACTTCTGGCTCAACGGGCAGTCCCAAGTTAGTACGGCATAAATATAGCAATATAGAAGCGGCGGCTTTAAATATCTCTACTTTCTTTGGCCTGACTTCCAATGATCGCCCTTTGCTTGTTCTTCCATTATATTATACTATGGGGCTGTCAGTGGTATTCAGTCATCTTTATGTTGGAGCTACTGTGTTGATAACCAATCAAAGTATGACCGACAAAGCTTTCTGGATTTTTATGAAAGAACAGCATGCCACCAGTTTTACAGGTGTTCCTTATAGTTTTGAGATATTAAATCTGATGCGCTTTTTCCGTATGGACTTACCTGATTTGACACTGCTTACTCAAGGAGGCGGAAAAATGCCGCGTCAGTTGAATTTGAAATTTGCAGAATACTGCCGTGATAACGGAAAACGCTGGATTGCTACTTACGGACAGTCAGAAGGTACTGCCCGTATGGCTTATCTTCCACCGGAGTATGCGATTTCAAAGTGTGGCAGTATAGGACGTGCGGTTCCGAATGCGGAATTGTCATTAATAGACAGTGATGGTTCTGTAATAGAATTGCCGAATACAGAGGGTGAGATGTGTTATCGTGGTAAAAATGTAACGATGGGGTATGCCCGTAAACGTGAGGATTTACTGTTGGGTGATGAGCGTAACGGTTTTATGCGTACAGGTGACCTTGCTTATCGGGATGAGGATGGGTGCTATTACATTGTAGGACGTATGGGACGCTTCTTAAAACTGTATGGAATGCGTATCGGATTGGATGAGTGTGAACAGATTATTAAAGGTAAATGCCCGATAGAATGTGCCTGTGTGGGTACGGATGAAAAAATGATTGTTTATCTGATCGATGATAAATATGTGACTGCGGTAAAGGAAATATTGGTAGAAAAGACCAGACTTGTAGCGTCGGCTTTTGAGGTGAGAATAATAGATGCTATTCCTAAAAATGAAGCCGGAAAGATATTATATAGTAAGTTGAATTTATAAAACTAGAGAATGTAATGACGAATATTGAAAAATACAATGATGCTTTTGTTGAAGTGTTTGGTGTGGATAGTTCTGTACTGAATGATGATTTTTCGAAAGAGAATGTAGAATCGTGGGACTCTGTTCACCAGTTGAATATCATTGCTTTGTTGGAAGAGTCTTTTGATGTGATGTTCGATCCAGAAGATATTATGGAGTTCACTTCCTATGGTAGGGGGCGTGAAATCTTGAAAAAGTATGATGTTGAACTCTAACGGGTTACACTATGGCAAGATGGAAAATTAAGAATGTCGGCATGAAGGGAGTAGCTATGGCTGTTCCTGAGAATGTGGTGAAGACATCTGATTTTGATTTTTTCTCTCAGGAAGAGGCGGAAGTATTTGATAAGACAGTCGGCATAAAAAGTCGTCATATTGCGCCGGATAATATGTGTGCTTCGGACATGTGCCAAGCTGCCGCTGAGAAGTTACTTGAAGAACTGGGATGGGAGAGGGATAGTATTGATGTTCTGCTGTTTGAATCCGTAACAGGTGATTATCGTACTCCGCCTACTTCTTGTATATTGCAAGACAGATTAGCGTTGTCGGAGAGCTGTTTCTGTATGGATATCCCTATGGGATGCTGTGGATGCATGTATGCAATAACGGTTGCGGGCAATTTGTTGACGACTGGTAATGTAAAGCGTGCTTTGTTACTTATTGGTGATACGGCATTACGTATGGGGTCGATGAAGGATAAGAGTCGCGTACCATTGTTTGGTGACTGTGGTACGGCAATAGCTTTAGAATATGACGAGGCGGCTAATGATATTGTTGTTGATTTTCATACTTATGGTAAGGGATATGAAGCATTGATGACTCCTCACGGTGGTTTTCGTCATCCGGCTACACCGGAATCTTTTGAATATGAAGATTTCGGGAATGGTATTGTCCGTGCCCCTATTCATACTCTGATAAATGGAATGAATGTCTTCTCTTTTGCCATATCCCGTCCTCCTAAATCGATTGAATCCTTTCTTGCTGATTATAATCTTGATCGTAATGTAGATATTGATTATTTTCTAATACATCAAGCTAACAAGATGATTGTTGACCGTATCGTTAAGAAGTTGAAACTTTCTCAGGAAAAGGTTCCTTATAATTTGGAAGAATTTGGAAATTTGGGAGGCGCTTCGATTCCTTCATTAATGGTGACACGACTTCGAGGACAATTATTGTCGAAGGAGACCACCTTACTAATGTCTTCGTTTGGTTTAGGATTAACATGGGGAACCATGTGGATGAAGACAAAGCCAATGTGTGTACCTAATGTTGTGATAATGAATGGTAAAAATACTGATTTTTAAGTCAATGTAGACTTGGTAATATGATGGTGCACATTGTTATAAATGTAGAATTGTATTGAAAATATAAAAGTATATATTAATTATTTTATAAACATGTTATGGATAGGAATGATTTTATAGTAAAGTTTGCGGAACAGTTTGAAGAAACAGAACCTGGAAAAATAACTTATGAGACTCGTTTTAGAGATATTGAAGAATGGAGTTCTTTAGTCCATTTGTCAATAATCATGATGTTGGATAGAGAGTATGATGCTGCTATTGATGAAGATGATTTCAATAAGTTGGAAACTGTAGAAGATATATTTAATTATATAAATAAGTAATTATGGGCTTTTTGCAATTTGAGGGAGTCGGTGTTTCCGGTATGTCTGCTTGCGTCCCTCGACGTATTATTCACAACTATGAATATACTGAGTTTTTCTCACAGGCAGAAGTAAAAGAGGTTGTTGATAAGATTGGTATTGTGGAACGTCGCTTTGTTGATGACAAGACTTGTAGCTCAGATTTATGCTTTGCTGCGGCAGAACGTTTAATAAGCGACATGAATATTGATAAATCAGAGATTGATATGTTGATATTTATTTCTCAGACTCCGGATTATCGTATGCCAGCCACTTCAGTAATATTGCAGGAACGTTTGGGATTGTCGCATAAGACAATTGCATTTGATATAAGTTTAGGTTGCTCTGCATTTATATATGGTTTGACGGTGGCTTATTCATATGCACAGCAACCTAATATACGTAAAGTGCTATTGTTAGATGGTGAGACCAGGTCGAAAGTTTACTCTCCTAAAGACCGGAAAACAGCGTTCTTATTTGGTGATGGTGGAGTTGCAGCAATAATAGAAAAAGGTGAAAAATATAGTAAATCATTTTTTTCTTTAAATTCTGATGGTTCTCGTGAATCTTTAATAAAGATAAATGCGGGTGGTTATCGAATTCCCAGTTCTTCGGAAACTGTTAAAGAGAAAGTTGTGGATGAATATGGCAATATCAGAACAGATGAACAAGGATACATGAAGGGAGGTGATGTATTTAATTTTGTTATTCGTGAAATACCTAATGATATTAAGGCAACATTAGAATTTGCTGGGATGAATATTCAAACTATGGATTATTATATATTTCATCAGGCAAATAATTTTATGAATTCTTACCTTGTAAGCAAGTTGAAAATTGATGTTGATAAGGTTCCTTCAACTATTAGTAAGTTTGGAAATGTTTCATCTGTATCTGTGCCGCTGACTATTGTTTCTGAATTAAAAGATAAACTTATAGGAAATCATACAATACTACTGAGTGCTTTTGGAGTTGGAATGACTTGGGCTACTGGTATTGTATCTATGAGTGATTGTTATGTAAGTGATATTGTGGAAATTTGATTTGTTATGGAACATAGTCCATTTTCTTTAGAAGGAAAAGTTGTTCTTGTCACAGGTGCTTCATCTGGTATAGGTAGGCAATGTTGTATAACTCTTGCACAAATGGGAGGAACTGTCATTTTGCTAGGGCGGAATAGGGAGCGTTTGGAGGAGACTCGTAAGATGATGTGCAATGAGGATAAGCATGTATATTGGAGTGTTGATTTAGCAGAAATAGCCTCATTATCTCAATTGGCTAAAGATATCAATGCCAATGTTGGTCCGATAGATGGCTTAGTGAATTGTGCAGGAGTATCAGCAACTCTTCCTCTCCGTTTTGTGGAATTGGAAAAAGTCGATGAATTTTTAAGGATAAATGTAATGTCCGGTTATTTTTTAGTAAAAGAGTTTTCTAGAATGGGAATGTTTAATCATGGAGCGAGTTTTATTTTTATGTCATCGATCATGGGAATTGTTGGAGAAGTTGGTAAATCTTTATATGGATTGACAAAAGGTGCGGTTATATCAATGGTGAAATCGTTAGCATGTGAATTGGCTGTAAAGAAGATTCGTGTTAACTGTATATCTCCAGGTGTAGTAGTGACACCTATAAATGAGAATTTGCCACATATTGCTAATGTGGATAAACGAGCGGCTCTTGAAAAGAAACATTTACTAGGACTTGGTAAGACCGAATATGTCGCTAATACATGTGTATTTCTATTATCTGATGCATCGTGTTGGATTACAGGGCAGAATATTATAGTTGACGGAGGATATACCATACAATAAGATAAGCAATGAATCAGATTTTCTTAAAGAAAACGAATGAGTTGACTAAAGATGAAGTCAGACAAATTTGTATATTATTTCATGAAGTATTTCCAAAACATGTAATGACTGTAGAGTCATTTTTGCACCGTTATGTACGAACTCCTTTTGGATATTCCATTCATGCTTTATTAAAAGACGAAAATGATAATATAATAGGTAATCATAATTTGGTACCATACTATTATGTCTTTAACGAGAAACAATTGATGTTTGCTTATGGTGGTGGTACTATGATAAAAAAGGAATATCGCAATTTTTTTACCTATGAGCGTTTAGTAAGGCAAAGCCAATCATTTGCTGTTAATGAAGGATGTTCATTTTTGATGGGATTCCCTAATGAAAATTCATATCCTATTCAAAAAAAAGGATTGAAACGAAGAGATATAGGGAATTTGTCTACATATATGTTACCTATTAGGGTTGGGAATATAAAGAAGGGATTGAGCTGTTTAAATTTTCTTTCTGTATTTGCTGCAAATATATGGTTGGCGTTATCTGTTTTTTCTGCGTCAACTAAGGTCTTCCAATCATTGGTACATAAAGAATATACTTCATTTAGAAAATACAGATATATAGAAAGTGACTCGAATAAAAAAGAATATCGGTTTGTAGAGAAAGGTGATATATATGGTGTTTATCGTATAATGGATTATGAAAAAGTTAAGACGGCATTTTTATTAGATGTATATCCATTATCAAAGAAGAACTTTGATTATGTGGTGAGGACTATGTGCAAACAGTCTAAGGATTTACACATTGACGCGGTAATGTATGTCGGGCATCTTCCTTTTACCCCAATGACTTTGATAAAAGTGCCAGAGAAATTAGAACCTAAAAAGTTCCATTTTGTAGGTACTATATTTGATCATGATTTGATAGATGAGAGGATATTTGATATAAAGAATTGGGAAGTAAGCCTTGCTGATTATGATTTAGTATAATTAAGATGTTAAAATGAATATATTATCTTTTGATACTGAGGAATGGTATATCGAAAGGCACTTTAAGGGAGGGCGAAAAGAGAAATATTGTCAGTATGATGAACTGTTTGATTGGATTCTGAACACGCTTGACAAGAATAATTTCAAGGCAACGTTTTTCTGTGTGGGTCAATTGGCTGTAGAGTTTCCGGAGGTGTTGAAAAAAATTTCTGATAATGGGCACGAAGTGGGTAGTCATTCAAATCGGCATCTGTGGATAAACAAGATGACCAGACAGGAATTTGCAGAAGATACACGCATTGCTGTGCAGGAAATAGAAAATTTGATAGGCAAAAAAGTGAGAAGTTTTCGTGCACCGGCTTTCTCAATAGGGAAAGATAATGACTGGGCATTTGAAGTGTTGGCAGAAAATGGGATTGAATATGATTGTTCTGTTTTTCCAGCCAGCCGGGATTTGGGAGGATTTCCCCAGTTTACTTCGACCATACCTTCGTTGATTAAAAAGAGGGATTATACGATTAAGGAGCTGCCTATCTGCCCTGCTAATTTAATGGGAAAAATGGTGCCATTTTCGGGTGGCGGCTATTTCAGATTAGTGCCATTGTGGTTGCATAAGCAACTTGTTAGTCGTATGGATTATGTGATGTTCTATTTTCATATTAATGATTTAATCGAACAGAATTCAAAGTTCATGACTAAACAGGAATTTGAAGAATACTATAAAGAGTCTGGTACATTAAAGAACCGTATAACCCGTTATGTAAAGACAAACATAGGTAAAGGAGGGGCGTTGAATAAATTGGATACTTTACTAGGGAATTATTCGTTCTGTAATGTACAGCAAGCTGCTGAGTCGATAGATTGGAATAAACAACCGTTAATTGAACTGTAGATTATGTATAAGAACGGATTAAAACGTGCGATAGATTTTCTTATTGTATTGTGTGCCTTACTTATCATTTGGCCAATCTTACTCATTATTATCATTTTCCTTTATTTTGCTAATAAAGGTGCCGGTGTATTCTTTACCCAGGCTCGTCCCGGGAAAAATGCCCAGATATTTAAGGCTATTAAATTTAAGACTATGACGGATGAACGGGACGCAGAAGGCAATCTGTTGCCGGATGACGTTCGTCTGACAAAAGTCGGAAAAATAGTTCGTTCTCTTTCCATAGATGAACTGCCGCAGTTAATCAACGTTCTAAAGGGAGATATGGCATTAGTAGGACCTCGCCCTTTGTTAATCAAGTATCTTCCTTTATATTCGGAAGAGCAATACCGCCGTCATGAAGTTCGTCCGGGAATTACGGGTTGGGCACAAGTGAATGGTCGGAATAGCATATCCTGGACTAAGAAATTTGAACTGGATGTTTGGTATGTGGATCATATCTCTTTCTGGCTGGATATAAAAATAATCTTCCTTACAATCAAAAAAGTATTTATTCGTGAAGGAATAAATATGGAAGGAAGTGCAACTACAGAACCATTTAATGGACATAATTAAATGTATATCCATCGGATCATAAACAGTGTGTTTACTTCAAATACGTATATTCTTACCAGTGAGGAGCCGTCGGCTTTTTTAATAGACATCGGTGATGTTCAGCCTGTAAAGGAGTTGCTGGATAACGATGGGAAAGTTGTGAAAGCAGTATTCCTGACCCATACTCACTATGATCATATTTATGGGATCAGGGAACTGATAAAAGCATATCCGGATTGCATCATTTATACTTCCTCTTTTGGAAAGGAAGCTCTAGGCTCCGACAAGTTAAATTTCTCACGTTATCATAATGATCCCATTGTATGGACTGAAAATAATATCAGCATACTGGGAGAGGGGGATAAAATAGAAATTACTGTCGGTAATGTTTTGGAAGTACTGGAGACGCCGGGACATGATAAAAGTTGCTTAACTTATAAATTGGGTAATGATGTTTTTTCAGGCGATTCATATATTCCCGGTGTGAAAGTAATAGCTTCATTTCCGAACAGCCATAAAACGGATGCCGTAAAATCAAAAGAGCGTATTGTCCGCTTGGCGGATGGACGTAACTTGTACCCCGGACATGGAGATGCTTATATCCATTATAACGGTTGTATTGAACAGGGAGGCAACGGTTGAAGATACGCTTCGGTCTGTTCTGACTCAAACTTATCCTCACATAGAATGTATTGTTGTTGACGGAGGTTCCGTAGATAATACCGTTTCTATAATAGAAAAGTATGTTCCTTTGTTTGAAGGACGACTGAAATATATCAGTGAAGCAGATTCCGGTGTTTATGAAGCCATGAACAAAGGGTTGCGGATGGCTGCGGGAGATGTTGTCGGTTATCTGAATTCTGACGATGTTTTTAAAGATCGGTATGTAATAGAAACAATAGCCCAAACTTTTGAAAAGCCGGAGATTGATGCTGTATTTGGGAATGTGTTGTATAGAAAAAGGAATGGCGAACGATTGCTTCGTAGATATTCGGGTAATTATTTTAATCCCGGGATGTTGCCCTATGGCATAATGCCTCCCCATCCTTCTTTTTATGCAAGAAAATCGTGTTATATAAAGTCCGGAGGATTTAATTCGAATTTCCGGATTGCCGGTGACTATGAATTGTTTTTGCGTTTTTTCCTGAAGGAAAAGATTTGCTACCGGTATCTTGATCTTGACGTAGTGGTGATGCGTTTTGGTGGAGTTAGCAATAGGAGTTTCTATAGTGTATTATATTGGAATAGCATTGAACTTATGAAGGCATGCAGAATTAACGGTATATATACGAATTGGCTTATGCTTTTTTTCCGCTTTTTTATGAAAGTGGGAGGAGTTATCCGATGGTTGATAGTGCCTCATTATATTTGGCGGAAATAGCCATCCCTCTTTTCGATTTATAGTTTTATAATCACATAATTTTATGGACAAGAGAATTTATCTTTGCCTTGCTCACATGAGCGGCAAGGAGCAGGCTTTTATAAAGGAAGCTTTCGATACTAACTGGGTTGTTCCTTTGGGCCCCAACGTGAATGCTTTCGAAGATGAACTGAAACATTTTGTAGAACAGGATAAGGAAGTTGTTGCTTTATCTGCGGGTACGGCAGCTATCCATCTGGGATTAATCCAACTTGGTGTAGGAGCCGGTGACGAGGTGATCTGTCAGTCGTTTACATTCTGTGCGTCAGCCAATCCTGTTGCTTATCAGGGGGCGACTCCTGTATTTATTGACAGTGAGGAGGATACCTGGAATATGGACCCTGTTTTGCTGGAAGAAGCCATCAAAGACAGAATCGCAAAGACAGGTAAGAAGCCGAAAGCAATTCTTCCGGTTCATCTTTACGGTATGCCTGCCAGGATTGATGAGATTTGCGCGATAGCCGCTAAATATGATATTCCAGTGCTGGAGGATGCTGCGGAAGCTTTAGGTTCTGAGTTTAATGGACAGAAGTGCGGTACGTTCGGTACCTTTGGTGTGTTGTCTTTTAACGGTAATAAGATGATCACTACTTCAGGTGGCGGGGCTTTGATTGTTCCTGATGAAAGCGCCAAGAAGCAGACAATGTTTTATGCTACGCAGGCTCGTGAACCTTTCCCTCATTACCAGCATGAAAAGATCGGTTACAATTATCGTATGAGTAATATCTGTGCTGGTATCGGTCGTGGTCAGATGACTGTATTGGATGAGCATATTGCGCATCACCGCCATGTACATGCTCTTTACGAGAAGGCTTTTAAAGGTGTAGACGGTATAACGTTAAAATCTAATCCTGATGGTCGTTTTAACGCTAATTACTGGCTGTCCACTATTCTGATAGATCCAGTGAAGACCGGTACTAACTATGATGAGGTCCGCCGTAAACTGGATGAACAAGGAATTGAGACCCGTCCCTTGTGGAAACCTATGCATTTACAGCCTGTCTATGCCCATAATCCTTGTTATGTGAATGGTGTTTCTGAACGTTTGTTTAATATGGGCTTATGTATTCCTGCCGGTCCTTGGGTGACGGATGAAGATGTGGCTTATATTGTAGAGCAAATAAAGGCATGTTGTACGAAATCTTGTTTCATTACAGTTCTCAAATAAAATATTTATTTGCTTGATGATTCCGTAATTTGTGGTATCTTTGTATCAGAAAGGAGAATTAATATATGGCGCAGTTAATTGTGACAGTAGAAGATGCAAGCTTATTACCAGATTTGAAGAAGGCAATAAAAATGTTGCGGGGAGTGGGGAATATCTCTGTTAAGAAAGCGGAGGCTTCTCTCAATGAGACTACTTTACGCGCAATGCGGGATGTGAAAGAAGGGCGTACTGTTAAGTGTAAAAGTTTTGAGGAGTATTTGGAGAAAGTGAAATGAAATATGAATTAGAATTTACTCGTCAATATCTAAAGGATTTAAAGCTGGCTAGAAAAAGAGGGCTTGATGAAAATAAGCTTAATGAGGTTATCTTAAAATTAATAACCGGTGAAGAATTGCCTGCAAAAAATCGAGATCATGTGCTAAGTGGTAACTACAATGGCTTTCGTGAATGCCATGTGACTCCGGACTGGTTGTTAATTTACAGTTTGGATTCTTCACTGAAAATGGTGACTTTAGTGCGTACCGGTTCGCATTCAGATTTGTTTTGATTGTCTATGTTGATGATCTGTAGTAATTTATATTTTTAGGTAGAACTACTCTCACTACTCTTTTCTGAACTTCGTGGAAAAGCTGAAAGAATAGTTGTTGGAGGGTAAATAAGTTTGATATGATGTAAGGAGTTATTTCCGAAAAAACGGGAATAGCTCTTTTTTTTGTTTGGTAGAATAGGGATGATTTTGATTAATAAGCATTATCTTTGCCATCCCTTTAATAATTCATAGTATTAAAAAATGGCAGAACAGAGAAAAGCTCCCCGAAGCAATAGTAAGGCAAAAATACAGCCCGTAAATGACTACGGACGTATCCAGCCACAAGCGCCGGAATTGGAAGAGGCTGTATTGGGAGCATTGATGATAGAGAAAGACGCTTATTCGTTAGTAAGTGAAATTCTTCGTCCGGAGTCTTTTTATGAGCACCGGCACCAGTTGATTTATTCCGCTATCACCGACCTGGCTGTGAATCAGAAGCCGGTGGATATCCTTACGGTAAAGGAGCAACTTGCTAAACGCGGTGATTTGGAGGAAGTGGGTGGTCCGTTTTATATTACTCAGTTAAGTAGTAAGGTTGCCTCTTCAGCGCATATTGAATATCACGCCCGCATCATTGCACAGAAGGCATTGGCTCGTGAATTGATTACATTTACCAGTAATGTTCAGAGTAAAGCTTTCGATGAAACCCTGGACGTAGATGATTTGATGCAGGAAGCTGAAGGAAGATTGTTTGAGATCTCTCAGCAGAACATGAAGAAGGATTATACGCAGATTAATCCTGTCATTGCCGAAGCGTATCAGTTAATTCAGACAGCGGCTGCCCGTACGGATGGTTTAAGTGGTTTGGAGAGCGGTTTTACCAAACTTGATAAGATGACTTCCGGTTGGCAAAGGTCCGACCTTATTATTATCGCTGCTCGTCCGGCAATGGGAAAGACGGCATTCGTACTTTCTATGGCAAAGAATATTGCAGTGAATTATCGTAATCCGGTAGCTGTGTTCTCTCTTGAAATGAGTAACGTACAGTTGGTGAATCGTTTGATCTCCAATGCGTGCGAAATTCCGAGTGAGAAAATTAAGAGCGGACAGCTGGCGGATTATGAATGGCAACAGCTGGATTATAAGTTGCGTGACCTTTTGGATGCTCCGCTGTATGTAGATGATACACCTTCATTGTCAGTGTTTGAACTTCGTACAAAAGCTCGTCGCCTGGTACGCGAACATGGAGTAAGGATTATTATTATCGACTACCTTCAGTTGATGAATGCGAGTGGGATGTCATTCGGTAGCCGTCAGGAAGAGGTAAGTACGATTTCACGTTCGTTGAAGGGGTTGGCGAAAGAGTTGAATATTCCTATTGTTGCTTTGTCGCAGTTGAATCGTGGTGTGGAAAGTCGTGAAGGTGAAGAGGGTAAACGCCCGCAGTTAAGTGACTTGCGTGAGTCGGGAGCCATTGAGCAGGATGCCGATATGGTATGTTTTATTCACCGTCCTGAATATTATAAGATTTATACCTCACAAGATGGAACCGATTTACGTGGTATGGCAGAAATTATTATTGCCAAGCATCGTAATGGTGCGGTAGGTGATGTGCGTTTGCGTTTTATCGGTCAGTACACCCGTTTCCAGAATCCGGAAGATGATATGGTGATTCCGCATCCGGCAGAAGGTGGTGGAGCAACCTTTGGTTCTAAAATGAATGCAGTAAGTGATGGCGGTGTGCCGCCTCCGGCTGAGTTTGCCCCTCAAACAGACAATCCGTTTGGTGGGGTGGGATCGGATGGACCGTTGCCATTCTAAATTAATGGTAAAATTACATAAGCATTTTAATATTGCAGCCGGAATTACTTTTTATCATGTAGTTTCGGCTGTTTTCATTATTTTCTTGATGGATAATTCCCTGTCATCCAAAAAAACTTTGTAATTTTGCGGGTCACTTTTGGAAACAATAAAAAATTAATGATATGAATATCTCTTATAATTGGTTGAAGGAGTATGTCGATTTCGATTTGACACCGGAAGAAGTTGCCGCTGCATTAACTTCTATTGGCTTGGAAACAGGAAGTGTAGAAGAAGTGCAAACGATTAAAGGAGGACTGGAAGGTCTCGTAATCGGTGAAGTGTTGACATGCATTCCTCATCCGAATTCAGACCACATGCACGTGACTACTGTGAATCTGGGACAGGGAGAACCTGTGCAGATTGTATGCGGTGCACCGAATGTGGCTGCCGGTCAGAAAGTGGTAATTGCCACTTTGGGTGCAAAACTCTATGACGGAGATGAATGTTTTACGATCAAAAAGTCAAAACTCCGTGGTGTTGAGTCCAATGGTATGATTTGCGCTGAAGATGAAATCGGTATTGGTACGGATCATGCAGGGATCATCGTTTTGCCGGCTGATGCTGTTCCGGGAACTCTTGCCAAAGATTATTATAATATCAAGAGCGACTATGTGCTGGAAGTGGATATCACTCCGAATCGTGCCGATGCTTGTTCTCACTATGGGGTAGCCCGTGATTTGTATGCTTATCTGGTGCAAAATAACAAACCGACTTCCCTGAAGAAACCGTCTGTAGATGCTTTTGCCATTGAAAATCATGATCTGGATATCAATGTTACAGTTGAAAACAGTGAAGCTTGTCCCCGCTATGCCGGTGTAACGGTGAAAGGCGTAACAGTAAAAGAAAGTCCGGAATGGTTGCAGAATAAACTCCGTATCATCGGACTGCGTCCTATCAACAATGTAGTGGATATCACAAATTACATTGTTCATGCATTCGGCCAGCCATTGCACTGCTTTGATGCAGATCAAATTAAAGGTGGCGAAGTAGTGGTGAAGACAATGCCTGAAGGTACTCCGTTCGTCACATTGGATGGCGTGGAACGTAAATTATCTGATCGTGACCTGATGATTTGTGACACGGAAAAACCGATGTGTATTGCCGGTGTATTCGGTGGTCTGGATTCCGGTTCTACGGAAACGACCAAAGATGTTTTCATTGAAAGCGCTTATTTCCATCCGACATGGGTTCGTAAGACAGCTCGTCGTCATGGACTGAATACAGATGCTTCTTTCCGCTTTGAAAGAGGCATTGACCCCAATATCACTATTTACTGTTTGAAATTGGCCGCCATGATGGTGAAAGAACTGGCCGGCGGTACTATTTCTTCTGAAGTAAAGGATGTTTGTGCTGCTCCTGCTCAGGATTTCATCGTAGAGTTATCTTATGAGAAGGTGCACTCGTTGGTAGGTAAAGTGATTCCGGTGGAGACAATCAAGAGCATTGTTACCAGTCTGGAGATGAAAATAACCAATGAGACGGCAGAAGGCTTGACTTTGGCGGTTCCCCCTTATCGTGTAGACGTGCAACGCGATTGTGATGTTATTGAAGATATCCTCCGTATTTATGGATATAATAATGTAGAAATACCGTCTACGCTGAAGTCTAGCTTGACTACGAAGGGCGAACATGATAAGTCTAACAAATTGCAGAACCTGGTAGCTGAACAGTTGGTAGGTTGTGGTTTCAATGAGATTTTGAATAACTCTCTGACACGTGCCGGCTATTATGACGGTATGGAAACTTATCCTTCTAAAAACCTGGTGATGCTACTGAATCCGTTGAGTACAGACCTGAATGCCATGCGTCAGACTTTGTTGTTCGGTGGATTGGAAAGTATCTCTCACAATGCTAACCGTAAGAATGCCGACCTGAAATTCTTCGAATTCGGAAATTGCTATTATTTCGATGAAGAAAAGAAGAACCCCGAAAAGTCACTGGCTGCTTATACAGAGAATTATCATCTCGGATTGTGGGTAACGGGCAAAAAAGTATCCAATTCATGGGCGCATGCTGATGAAGAAAGCTCTGTATATGAGTTGAAGGCTTACGTGGAGAATATTTTCCTGCGTTTAGGGCTGAATATGAGAAATCTGGTTGTAGGTAACCTGACGGATGATATTTATGCTGCTGCCTTGTCTGTACAGACTAAGGGCGGAAAGCGTCTTGCTACATTCGGCATCGTAACGAAGAAGATTCTGAAAGCTTTCGACATTGACAATGAAGTATATTACGCTGACCTGAACTGGAAAGAGCTGATGAAAGCCATCCGTTCTGTAAAGATCAGCTATGCGGAAATTTCTAAATTCCCGGCTGTGAAGCGTGACCTTGCCTTGTTGATTGATAAGAAGGTGCAGTTTGCCGAAATAGAGAAGATCGCTTATGAGACAGAGAAGAAATTGCTGAAAGATGTATCTCTCTTCGATGTTTATGAAGGTAAGAATCTGGAAGCCGGCAAAAAATCGTATGCAGTCAGCTTCCTGTTGCAGGATGAAACACAGACACTGAACGATAAGATGATCGATAAGATCATGTCGAAACTCGTGAAGAATCTGGAAGATAAGTTGGATGCAAAGCTTCGCTAATTGATAATTAAATAACTAATAATTAAACATTAAAATATAATTCCAATGGGAAGAGCATTTGAATATAGAAAAGCTGCCAAATTGAAAAGATGGGGTCATATGGCAAAGACCTTTACAAGACTGGGTAAACAAATTGCTATTGCAGTAAAGGCTGGTGGTCCGGAACCGGAAAATAATCCGACTTTGCGTTCGGTTATCGCTACTTGTAAGCGTGAGAATATGCCGAAGGATAACATTGACCGTGCTATCAAGAATGCAATGGGTAAGGACCAGAGCGATTACAAAGGAATGACTTATGAAGGATACGGTCCTCACGGTATTGCTGTATTCGTAGATACGTTGACCGACAATACTACCCGTACAGTTGCCGATGTACGTTCCGTATTCAATAAGTTTGGCGGAAACTTGGGTACTATGGGATCATTAGCTTTCCTGTTCGACCATAAGTGTATGTTTACTTTCAAGAAGAAAGACGGCATAGATATGGAAGAACTCATTCTTGACCTGATTGACTACGATGTAGATGATGAGTTCGAAGAGGATGAAGAAGAAGGAACAATCACTATCTATGGCGATCCGAAGAGCTATGCAGCTATCCAGAAACATCTGGAAGAATGTGGTTTTGAGGATGTCGGTGGTGAATTTACTTATATTCCGAACGATACGAAAGAGGTGACTCCCGAGCAACGTGAAACTTTGGACAAGATGATAGAACGTCTCGAAGAGTTTGATGATGTGCAAACAGTTTATACCAACATGAAGCCGGAGGGTAGTGAAGAGTAATGAAGTATACTTATAAAACTCAAGGTACATGTAGTTCTCACATTGAATTGGAAATAGAAAATAATATAATAACGGATATTGCGTTTTGGGGAGGTTGTAACGGAAATTTGCAAGGTCTTTCCCGTCTGGTGAAAGGAATGTCAGTAAATGATGTGATTTCCCGTCTGGAAGGGGTACGTTGCGGAAGGCGTTCGACTTCTTGTCCGGATCAGTTGTGTCGGGCACTTCATGAAATGGGATTCTAACTAAATCCCTGTACTTTTAAAAATATAGGTTGGCCCTCGGTGTTGTACAATGCCGGGGGCTTCTTTTTTGAACTGAAAGTGTGGCTCGCTTGTTATTATTTCGTAATTTTACGCCATTAAAAGAACGAACGATGAAAAATATTCTGAAAGACTTGAAACGTAGGGACCACAAGCGTTATTTGGGTGGTCTGGACGTTTTTAAATATATTGGTCCCGGGTTGCTTGTTACAGTTGGTTTTATTGATCCGGGAAACTGGGCTTCCAACTTTGCAGCGGGTTCCGAATTTGGGTATTCCCTGCTTTGGGTGGTAACTTTGTCAACGATCATGTTGATTGTATTACAGCATAATGTGGCTCACTTGGGTATTGTTACAGGTTTGTGTTTATCAGAAGCAGCCACAAAATATACGCCAAAGTGGGTCTCACGTCCTATTTTGGGCACTGCGGTGTTGGCATCCATATCGACTTCCCTTGCCGAAATATTGGGAGGTGCAATTGCCTTGGAAATGCTTTTTGATATCCCTATTATATGGGGAGCTATATTGACAACCGTCTTTGTCGTCATCATGCTTTTTACGAATTCGTATAAGAAGATAGAGCGTTCCATCATTGCCTTTGTTTCCGTTATCGGATTATCCTTTATTTATGAGCTGTTCCTGGTGAAGATTGACTGGCCGATGGCTGTGGAAGGATGGGTGACACCTGCTTTTCCGAAAGGGAGCATGCTGATTATTATGAGCGTGTTGGGAGCAGTGGTGATGCCGCATAACTTATTCCTGCATTCGGAGGTGATTCAGAGCCATGAATATAATAAGCAAGATGACAGTTCTATTCGTAAGGTTTTGAAGTATGAGTTGTTTGATACGCTCTTCTCTATGATTGTGGGATGGGCTATCAATAGTGCTATGATATTGCTGGCTGCTGCTACTTTCTTTAAGAGTGGTATTCAGGTTGAAGAACTGCAACAGGCGAAGTCTTTGCTGGAGCCTTTGCTTGGAAACAGTGCCGCGGTTGTCTTTGCTCTGGCTTTGCTGATGGCGGGTATTTCATCTACCATTACAAGTGGTATGGCGGCGGGTTCTATCTTTGCCGGTATCTTCGGAGAATCCTATCACATCAAGGATAGTCACTCGCAGGTGGGTGTGCTCCTTTCATTGGGTATCGCCTTGTTGCTGATATTCTTCATCGGCGATCCTTTTAAAGGACTGTTGATTTCGCAAATGGTGCTGAGTATACAGTTGCCTTTTACCGTTTTCTTGCAAGTCGGGTTAACATCTTCGCGTAAGGTAATGGGGCAGTATGTCAATAGTAAATGGAGCAGTTTCGTACTTTACGCTATTGCGGGTATCGTGACCGTATTGAATATTATGTTGTTAATATCCGAATTGTCATAAAGCGGATACATTTGAACAACCGGGCCTCTGATATATAATAAGATATAAACTAAATAAACGATCATATGAAAATTATTACATATAATGTAAACGGGCTGCGTGCAGCTGTTAGTAAAGGTTTGCCGGAATGGCTGGAACAGGAACAAGCCGATGTTGTGTGCATTCAGGAAACTAAATTGCAGCCGGATCAATATCCGGAAGAAGCATTGAGTGCATTGGGGTATAAGCATTATCTCTATTCTGCGCAGAAGAAGGGGTATAGCGGAGTAGCCATCTTGACTAAAAAAGAGCCGGACCATGTGGAATATGGCATGGGGATAGAAGAATATGATAATGAAGGCCGTTTTATCCGTGCCGATTTTGGCGATATATCTGTCGTAAGTGTTTATCATCCTTCAGGAACGAGTGGTGACGAACGCCAGGCATTTAAGATGGTGTGGTTGGAGAAGTTCCAGGAGTACGTGACGGAGCTGCGAAAATCACGTCCGAAACTTATACTTTGCGGAGATTATAATATCTGCCATGAACCGATAGACATTCATGATCCTATTCGTAACGCTACTAATAGTGGTTTCTTGCCCGAAGAACGGGAATGGATGACGCGTTTTCTGAATACCGGTTTTATCGATACTTTCCGTTTGTTGCATCCCGAACAGCAGGAATATACGTGGTGGAGTTATCGTTTCAACTCCCGCGCAAAGAATAAAGGATGGCGTATTGATTATTGTATGGTGACCGAACCTGTTCGCCCGTTACTGAAAGAGGCGCGTATTCTGAATGATGCTGTACATTCTGATCATTGTCCCATGTTGTTGGATATAGAAGGCTAAAAAAGGGATAGGGTAATGTTTGAAGAAAGAATAGAGAAAGCGGTAGAGTTTTTTAAGAGTGGTTATAATTGCTCCCAGTCTGTGGTGCTTGCTTTTGCCGACATGTATGGATTTACGCAAGAACAGGCAGCGCGTATGGCAGCTTCCTTCGGTGGAGGTATCGGTCGTATGCGTCAGACTTGTGGCGCTGCATGCGGTATGTTTCTGCTTGCCGGACTGGAAACCGGAGCGACTGATCCCAAAGACCGTGAAGGAAAAGGGGCCAATTATGCAGTAGTACAGGAATTGGCTGCCGAGTTTAAGAAACGGAACGGCTCTACAATTTGTGCTGAATTATTGGGGTTGAAGAAGCCGGAAGGAGTGTCTACTCCCGAAGAACGCACAGACCAATATTATGCTAAACGTCCGTGTGTCAGGATGGTGGAAGAAGCTGCCCGCATTTGGGCGGAATATCTTGAAAACAGACCGTCTATTTAATGTAAACAAACCATCAGTTTCGCTTGAATGAATCATTCTTTTTGGTCTGACCTGCTGAAAAAATGCTCTTTTTATGACATATAACATAAAAAAACAGAGAATAATGTGTTATATAACATAAATATAACTATCTTTGCCGCTGAAATAAAATCTGAACCTCACCAATGAGAGAATTTAGATTAAAGCATGTATAACTAAAAACAAAAGGAAAATGTTAAAAGAAAAAGCTGGTGAAACTGCAGGAAAAATTTGGAGTGCTCTGAATGAGACTGAAGGTTTAACTGCTAAACAAATCAAGAAAGCAACTAAGTTGGTAGACAAAGATTTGTTCTTGGGCCTTGGCTGGTTGTTGAGAGAAGACAAGATCTCTACTCAGGAAGTAGAAGGCGAACTGTTTGTTACGTTGGTTTAAGAGAGAGATTGACATTTATCTTATAAAAAGAAGCGTTGATACATTTATATGTTATCAACGCTTCTTTTTATGTTCCAGTCCATTGACAAGGGATGTTTAAGGAGCCAGTCTTTCCTGTTTCCAGCTACCATCTTCCTGGAGTATATATTGAATGCGGTCGTGCAGGCGGCTTTCCCGCCCCTGCCAGAATTCAAAGCGGGTAGGAGTTACGGCAAAACCACCCCAGTTGTCGGGACGTCGGATTTCATGTCCCGCCAGCTTGAAGACCTCTTTTACGAAAGCCCGCATAATCTCCATACGACTACTAATCACCCGGCTTTGCGGAGAAATTCTTGCACCTATCTTACTTTTATAGGGTCTGCTGGAAAAGTAAGTATCCGACACTTGGTCGAGGCATTTTTCGGCTTTACCTTCAATGTGTACCTGTCTTTCCAATTTGTGCCATACAAAAGAGAGGGAAATATATGGATTATCAGCCAATTGTTTTCCTTTTCGGCTTTCATAATTAGTAAAGAATATAAATTTGTTGTTTTCCACTCCTTTCAGCAAGACGGTGCGTGTAGAGGGATGTCCATAGGCCGAAACAGTTGCTACTATCATGGCGGTGGGCTCGTCCGCATTGTGGGCAATAGCATCATTCAACCATCCTTCGAATTGCTCAAAAGGATTGTCATTGATGGTGCATTGTGTCAATTTGCCTCTGGTATACTCTTTTCTGATCTCAGATATTTTAGTTTCCATATTTTCTACTTTGCTGTTGTATTTGGGGGATGCAAGAGTGATCTTTATTATTTCTGTGTCGGATAAAGCGGGTTACCGGATTCATCTACTTCGGTCCAGTCTTTGATACTGACATTAGGGAACGATACGGAATTTCCGTCTATAATGGCACTGAAGACGTACGAAAATCCTCCTGCCAGTTTGCCCGGAATGGGAATGCCTACGGTATAGGTACGTGGAGTCGTTTCTCCGTCTGCCAATATCTGTAGTGTCAAAGACATAGGATTGGTGGCTTTTGTCGGTAGAACGATGGCCTGCGTGAGAAAACCGTTTTTCCCCATAGTGAGCGGAGTAGTATCATAGGTGTAGGTGGATTCAATAATTCCAGTCTGTATATCGAGAGTGGCACCTGGTGTGGGTGGAAGTATACTTGCTGAAATCAGACTGTCCAGTTTTACACCGTCGCCGGCTGATAAGTCTACTACAACCTGAGTGGCTACATGCTGGAATACAATGGGCATGTGGATTTGTGAAGTTGTGACGTCTTGATCCAGATTTTCCCACCATAGATAGTCAATGCCATTCTTTAACGGAGCGGATATTCCATCTATCAGGTCTGGAGGATAAACGGATGAGTTTTCAGAAAACGCATACATATTATATGATCCGTTACTCAAATACATTTTGTAGCCTTTCAATCCGGTCAATACACCTGCGGAAGCGGTTGAATATAAACCTTCGGCAAAAGGGTCATCGAAATTCCTGTCTGTAGTTTCAAAGGCATAAATCTGACTTACCAGACCTTTAGGCATGGGCGACATGGATCTGGTTACTTTACGACTTTCGAGTGAAGCGGAAAAGGTGATGAGCGCATCTTCTTTCTCCGAAGGCTGACTGTTGTCGGATTCATTGTTTTCGGGCGATGAGCCATAAATGATTATCTCATTCTTGGAGCATCCGGCCAATAATAGGAGGGAACACGCAAAAATAATAAATTTTTTCATTTCAGTTATGCAGTTTAGGTTATTATGCATACATAACAGTGGAATGATAGAATAGTTTTAGGATATATAGACATTTACGACCTCGGATATTGAATAAATCACTTTCAAAACCTCATATTTTTCATTATCTTTGCGCCCGCAAAAGGAGGCGAGCCCGTTGCGAGATATTACCATTTTGTTTTGCGACTGTACTACGAGTTATTCAGCCTCATTTTGTAATATACTTATTTATAGATAGATAATTGTAGAAAATGAAGAATATACGTAACTTTTGCATTATTGCCCACATTGATCATGGTAAGTCTACTTTAGCTGACCGTCTGCTTGAATTTACCAACACCATACAGGTGACCGGAGGACAGATGTTGGATGATATGGATCTGGAAAAAGAGAGAGGTATCACCATTAAGAGCCATGCTATTCAGATGGAGTATACGTACAAAGGCGAAAAGTATGTTCTGAATCTGATTGATACTCCGGGACACGTAGACTTTTCGTATGAGGTTTCCCGTTCTATTGCTGCTTGTGAAGGTGCATTACTGATTGTAGATGCTTCGCAAGGTGTACAGGCGCAAACGATCTCCAATCTTTATATGGCAATTGAGCATGATCTGGAAATTATTCCGGTCATCAATAAGTGTGATATGGCGAGTGCCATGCCCGAAGAGGTGGAGGATGAAATCGTAGAGTTGCTTGGCTGCAAACGTAGTGAAATCATCCGTGCTTCCGGTAAGACTGGTATGGGCGTAGAAGAGATTCTGAGTGCGGTTATTGAGCGTATTCCCCATCCTAAAGGGGACGAGGAAGCACCGTTGCAGGCTTTGATCTTCGACTCCGTATTCAACTCTTTCCGTGGTATCATCGCTTACTTCAAAATTGTGAACGGGGTGATCCGTAAGGGAGATAAGGTGAAATTCTTCAATACCGGTAAAGAATATGATGCCGATGAAGTCGGTGTACTTAAGATGGAGATGGTGGCGCGTCAGGAACTGCGTACAGGTGATGTGGGATACATTATTTCCGGCATCAAAACTTCTAAAGAGGTAAAAGTGGGAGATACGATTACTCACATTGCCCGTCCGTGTAAAGAAGCTATCGCAGGTTTCGAGGAAGTGAAGCCGATGGTTTTTGCCGGTGTATATCCCATTGAAGCGGAAGACTTTGAAGACTTGCGTTCCTCTTTGGAAAAGCTGCAATTGAACGATGCATCATTGACTTTCCAGCCTGAATCTTCATTGGCGCTGGGCTTTGGATTCCGTTGCGGATTCCTGGGACTGTTGCACATGGAGATTGTGCAAGAACGCCTTGATCGTGAATTTGACATGAACGTGATAACTACTGTGCCGAACGTTTCTTATAATATATACGACAAACAAGGTCATATGACAGAGGTGCATAACCCCGGAAGTATGCCCGATCCTACTTTGATAGACCGCATTGAAGAGCCTTATATTCGTGCTTCCGTTATTACAACTACCGATTATATCGGTCCCATCATGACTTTGTGTTTGGGCAAACGCGGTGAACTGGTAAAGCAGGAATATATTTCGGGTAATCGTGTGGAAATCTATTATGATATGCCTTTGGGAGAAATTGTTATCGACTTTTATGATAAACTGAAAAGTATCTCGAAAGGATATGCCTCTTTTGATTATCACGCCAGTGGTTTCCGTCCATCCAAGTTAATAAAACTGGATATTTTGCTGAACGGCGAACCGGTGGACGCTCTTTCAACACTGACACATTTCGACAATGCGTATGATTTGGGACACCGCATGTGCGAGAAGCTGAAAGACCTGATTCCAAGACAGCAGTTTGATATTGCTATCCAAGCGGCTATCGGAGCTAAAATCATTTCTCGTGAGACGATTAAGGCGGTACGCAAAGACGTTACGGCAAAGTGTTACGGTGGTGACGTCAGTCGTAAGAGAAAGTTGCTGGAGAAGCAGAAAAAAGGAAAGAAACGTATGAAGCAGATTGGTAATGTTGAAGTGCCGCAGAAAGCGTTCCTTGCGGTGTTGAAATTAGATTAATATAAAAAAGCATAAAAGCTGATTCATATTAGTCCGGGGATTGTTCTCTTTCTGTAGGACTGTCTTGACAATCCCCTTTGTTTTGAAAATTCTAACTAATAATAAATGAGAAAAGTTCTATCGTTTTCGGCCTTCCTGGTGGTAGGTCTCTTTATAGCGCAATATCTGCCTGCATGGTCAGGAAGTGATTATGGTACGGTGAAAACTGTATCTAATGTGTTACTGTATATTTGTCTGGGATTCATTATGATTAATGTGGGACGTGAGTTTGAGGTGGACAAGTCCCGATGGCAAACGTACGCGAAAGATTATTTCGTTGCTATGGCTACGGCCGCCATGCCTTGGTTTCTGATTGCTATTTACTATATTTTTGTTTTACTTCCGCCGGAATACTGGAATAGTTGGGAGGCATGGAAAGAAAACTTGTTACTGAGTCGTTTTGCGGCTCCTACTTCCGCAGGTATATTATTCACAATGTTGGCTGCTATCGGACTAAAGTCCAGCTGGATCTACAAGAAGATTCAGGTGCTGGCCATCTTTGATGATTTGGATACCATCCTCTTAATGATTCCTTTGCAAATAATGATGATCGGACCTCGCTGGCAGTTGCTGGTAATTATCCTTATCGTCTTTTTGTTGCTTTCCTTCGGTTGGAAGAAATTGAGTAAATACAATATGCGGCAGGATTGGAAAGCCATTCTGTTTTATTCCGTTCTGGTGTTTGCCGCCACTCAATCGCTTTATCTTATTACAAAGAACTTATATGGAGAAGATGCCAGCATTCATATTGAGGTGTTGCTTCCGGCATTCGTTCTGGGTATGGTTATGAAACATAAGGATATTGATACAGTCTGGGAGCGTAAAGCTTCAACCGGAATTTCATTTATCTTCATGTTCCTGGTTGGTATGAGTATGCCTCCGCTTCAGGGAATCAGTCTCCCTGGCAATACGGGGGTGGCCTCTATAACCGGTTCTCAGGAAATGATGCCTTGGGCATTGATTATTGTACATGTGGTTATTGTATCGTTACTTTCCAATGTAGGTAAGTTGTTTCCGGTATTCTTCTACCGCGACCGTAAATTGAGCGAACGTCTGGCACTTTCCATTGGTATGTTTACTCGTGGTGAGGTAGGGGCAGGAGTTATTTTCATTGCGTTGGGTTACAACTTGGGTGGTCCGGCATTAGTAATTTCTGTACTTACTATTGTGCTAAATTTAATATTAACAGGTATATTTGTGCTTTGGGTTAAAAAATTAGCGTTAATGAGCTATTAGGAATAGCTCGTTAACGGTGTCGGGATATCCCTTTGGAAATCTAATACTTAAATCGAACATATGATTATTCTACGTACTGTGAAAAACTTTTCGGCACTGAATGTGGCAGCGAGTATTTTATTATTCCTGACTGCTATTCTGGCAGCTATTGTTGCCAATTCTTCATTAGCTCCTGTGTATCAGAGTTTCCTGTCGCAGGAGTTGCATTTGCGTATAGGTGATTTTAACTTGCTTTCGCATGGCGGTCATAATCTGACGATGATTGAATTTATCAATGACTGTCTGATGACAATTTTCTTTTTAGCCGTGGGACTAGAGATAAAACGCGAGTTACTGGTAGGAGAGTTATCCTCTTTCAGGAAAGCTATTCTGCCGTTCATTGCAGCATGTGGAGGAATGATATTTCCGGTTCTGGTTTATTCTTTTCTGGTAACTCCCGGTACTCCTGAAACGCAAGGCATGGCTATTCCTATGGCTACGGACATTGCCTTCTCATTGGGAGTGCTTAGTCTGCTGGGCAAGCGCGTACCGTTGAGTCTGAAGATTTTCCTGACTGCTTTTGCTGTGGTAGATGATATTGGTGGTATTCTGGTGATTGCCATTTTTTATAGCTCCGAGGTTGCTTACGGTTATTTGATTGTAGCTGCCATACTTTATGCATTCTTATATTATATGGGAAAGTTTGGTATGACACAGAAGATCTTCTTTCTTTTCTTTGGCATTATTATCTGGTATTTATTCCTGCAATCCGGCATCCACAGTACAATATCCGGTGTGATACTTGCATTTGTGATCCCCGCCCGTCCACGGCTGGATGCGGGTAAATATATCCGGCGTATCCGGGCTATTGTCAGCTCTTTCCCGGTGGTACAATCTGATAACATTGTATTGACAAACGAACAGATTGCCACATTGAAGCAAGTGGAGCGGGCTTCGGATCGTGTGATAAGTCCTTTACAATCTTTGGAGGATAACTTGCATGGAGCCGTGAATTTTGTCATTCTTCCTTTATTTGCTTTTGCCAATGCAGGAGTCGTTTTTAGCGGTGGCGGAGAAGTTATAGGAAATGTAGGTCTTGCTGTTGGCTTAGGTCTTCTTTTGGGTAAGTTTTTGGGAATTTATCTCTTCACCTGGCTGACTATTAAAAGCGGGCTTGCCCGTATGCCCGAAGGTATGAACTGGAAAAATATTGCAGGCGTGTCATTGCTGGGTGGCGTTGGATTTACGGTGTCATTGTTCATAGCCAACCTTTCTTTCTCCGGTGCTTATCCGGAACTGCTGAACCAAGCTAAATTCGGTGTGTTGTGTGGTACTATTATTGCCGGAATACTGGGATATGTGGTACTGAACCAGGTATTGCCAAAGAAAAAGAAAGCATAAATAAGATATTTCTTCTCTTTTTCTATATATAATAAGGTGTATTGACTATCTACTAATAATATTAGTTAAACTACTTCTTTTATTAGTTGAATAACTAATATTATTAGTTGTTTGTTTAAAACTAATTCCTATCTTTGCGTTGTTCACCCAAATAAACTTGAAAATATTATGAAACGATTGACTGCCAAAGAAGAGGAAATCATGCAAATGTTCTGGGAACATGGTCCGATGTTTGTTCGTGAATTGCTGGCTTTTTATGAAGAGCCGAAACCTCATTATAATACCGTATCTACCTTAGTTAGAGGATTAGAGGAAAAAGGCTTTGTGAAATACAAGGCCTATGGTAACACGTATCAGTACTATGCGGCTGTTTCCGATAAAGAATATAAGCGTTCTGCACTGAATGACGTAGTAGCCCAATACTATAATAACTCTTATACCAATGTTGTATCTACATTTATTGAAGAAGAAGGTATGTCGGTAGACGAGTTAAAAGCGTTGATAGCAGAGATCGAAAGTAAAAAGTCGAACAGATAGAAATAGAGTTATACCCGGCAAATAAATAGATCATGGGAACTATATTGTTTTATATATTTGAGTCTACCTTATGCCTGACAATCCTGTACTTTCTGTTCAGATTGTTTTTCAGGAAAGATACGCTGTTCCGTACGAACCGCTTTTTGTTGCTGGCGGGAACGATGGCATGTACGTTACTTCCATTGCTGCAAATAGATGTTCCTCAATATACAACTTTGCAGTTGCCAATAACTACTGTAAGACATTTATTGACTGAGAAGGAAGTAAATGTTCAAAGAGAAAGAGGAACGGGTGAAAAATATTTGTCTGAAGAAGCAAGTCTTTTGATGGCAGAGAAAGGGGAGGGGATAGAGGGAGATCGTGCGAATGTGATTCATACTATTCCTGTGGTCTGGCTGTTGGGCGGTTGTTATTTTATCGGGGCTTTGATAGTGCTTGCTTTCCTCTTGCTTTCTACCATCCGTATGCGCCGGCTTATCCGGAGCTATCCTGCCTGTAATTACGGGAAATATAAGCTGGTCATCTGTCCGGAGAAGATGGTCTCTTTCAGTTGGGGGCATACAATTGTCCTGTCACAGGAGGATTACGAACGGAATCCCGGAGAAATCCTGTTGCATGAGCAAATGCACCTGCAACATAGGCATACATTGGATTTACTTTGGATGGAATGTATCGTTATATTCCATTGGTTCAATCCTGCCGCATGGCTCCTGATGCGTGAACTTCGTGAAGTGCATGAATATGAAGCCGATAATGGCGTTATTAATAGTGGCATCGATGCAACAGAATATCAACTCTTGCTGGTAAAAAAGTCCGTGGGCACAAGGCTCTACTCTATGGCTTGCGGGTTCAATCACAGCAAACTTAAAAATCGTATCACAATGATGTTAAAAAGAAGAACAAACAATTGGGCACACTTGAAGCTGTTGCTTTTTGTGCCCGTAGCTACCGGAGCGCTTTATGCTTTTGCGCAACCGGAAGTGAAGAAAACAATGGAGCAGGCGATAAACACGCCTGTGAGTGTGAAACAAAATTCAGTTCAGGAGAGCGAATTGCAACAATTGGAGGCATTCTTCGAGCGCAAGGCAAAAGATGCTGTGGGTGGAAAGAAGGAGTATCGGATTGAGAAACCGACAGGAACTTTTTATAGTTTCTTCGTGAACATGAATAATAAGATGATGCTGAATCAGGAATTGATTAAAGAATATGATGTGGAAACCTTATCAGTCCGCCTTAAGGATATCTTGAGGAAAGAGTATCAGAAGGTTACGAATACGGATAAAAGACTGATTTCCGGTTTATTTGTAAGGTACGACCGTGGTTCGTCATCCACCGCTATCACTTCTTATCTGCGCACCATAAAAGAGGCTTATCTACAAGTTCGTGGAGAAATTTCCGGAGAATTGGGTGGAGTTTCCGAAGCTCGTTTAGATAGTTTGCTTCCTATATTCGTTTCTTTTGGAGAGCCTAAGATTTACAGTTCTAAATATAAGACAGCTTCGGATGTACTTTTACCTATAGAAGTATCTTTGTATCCGAAAGGAGGTACAAGCTCAGTGATAAAGAATCCTTCCCTTCAGGAATTGGAATTGAAGCTAAAGGATTACCAAACGATTGCCAACAGCGATGGATTATCAGTGGGACTGAAGTTTGATAAAGATGTTACTATGGGAATCGTGGAAGATGTGAAAGAAATTATTCGGACAACTTTATCCCATAAATAATGCTTTACTGAATAAAAACATATACTCGGATTATAACTTACAGCCGGCTTGTTAATGAATCAACAAGCCGGCTGTAAGTTTATAGATGTACGATAAATACTTTTATCTGATTTTAATTTCGCAATTGTCAAGGCTCTCAATAATCGCCAGAGACTCCACATGAATACCTTGCTCACGAAGTTCGTCACCTCCATGCTGAAAGGCTTTTTCTATGATGAAGCCCATGCCCTCCAGTTCGGCTCCGGCCTGTTTCACAAGTTCCATGATGCCTTTGGCTGCATTTCCGTTAGCCAGGAAATCATCGATGAAAAGTATCCGGTCACCCGGACGGAGAAAGTCTTTACTCACACATACATCATAAGAGCGTTGCTTGGTGAAAGAATAGACAGAAGTAACCAGCATGTTCTCCATAGTGCTCGGCTTTTTCTTTTTTGCGAAGACTACGGGTAATTCCAATAAATAACCTACCATAATGGCGGGAGCGATACCGCTGGCTTCTACCGTGATAATTTTGTTGATTGGGATAGAGGCAAAACGTCTGACGAACTCCACACCGATGGATTTCATCAGGATAGGGTCCATCTGGTGGTTGATGAAGTTATCTACTTTCAGTATACCTCCGGGGTAGCATCTTCCATCTTTCAGGATACGGTCTTTTAGGATTTTCATGTTTTATATATCTTAATTTGGATTGTCTATTTGTTCTGTTCGTTTTCTTCCTCCTCCGTTTCCTCTTCTTTGGGCAGCAGTCTTGCTGATATTCGCTTTTTAGGAGTCAGACTCATATTACGCAGCAGTTCGGCCTGTCTTACCACACTGCCGTTGCCATCCGAAAGTTGGTTGTAAGCCTTGTCATAATCTCTTTGCAATCCACTCAGATTGTCACCGATGCGCAGGAATGTATCTGTAAATCCGGCAATCTTTTCGTAAAGCAATGTACCTCGTTTGATAATATCCTGCACATTCTTCACTTGATTTTCCCGTTTCCAAAGATCGAGGGAAAGGCGGAGCGCACTGATCAGATTGGTAGGACTCATCAATACCACCTTTTTATTATAGGCGTATTCCCATAGACTGGTATCCGCTTTGATAGCTGTCAGGTAGGCAGCTTCGGTAGGGATAAACATCATTACAAAGTCCGGTGCTTTTGCATCATAATGCGAATAATCCTTCTGGCTGAGTTCATCCACATGCGCTCGTACCGATTGCAGATGTGCTTTCAGCCAGCGAGCCTCTTCCTCTTTGTTTTCGGCGGAATTGTAGGCGGCATAGGCAGTCAGGGATACCTTGGAGTCGATAATCATTTCCCGCTCATCCGGGTACCTGACAATAATATCCGGCTGCATTCTCTGGCCGCTTTCTTCGTTGGTCAGCATTTCACCCTGTTCGTTTTTCAGGAATTCCTGGCGGAAGTAATGTTCGCCTTCTATCAGGCCGGAAGCTTGCAGCAGTCGCTCCAGTATCATTTCCCCCCAGTTGCCCTGTATCTTGGAATCACCTTTTAGCGCACGGGTCAGGTTGTTGGCATCTTCGCTGATCCGGTTGTTCAGTTCTACCAAATCTTTGATGCGTTCTTCCAGTGAGAAACGTTGTTTCGACTCTTTGTCATATACTTGTTCTACCTTTTCCCGGAAATCTTTCAGGTTTTCCCCCAGTGGGCGGAGTAAATTGCTGAGATGCTCCGAATTCAGCTTGGTGAAGTCTTCTGTCTTGCTTTTGAAAATGCGGTTGGAGAGATTCTCAAACTCCGTGCTCATGCGTTTGTGCAAGGCTTCCGCTTCTTCAGTTTGCAATTTCAGACGTTCTTCCCATTGCTTCTGCAGCTCCGCCAGTCTCAGATTGAAAGATTTCTCCTGCTCCGCCAGGCGCTCGGCTGTGATGGTTTTCTCACGTGCAATCCGTTCTTCTACCGTACGATTCAGCAGCTCTTCCCGTTCGCGGGTGGCTTGCAGTTGTGCGGATAACGCGGCACTTTTTCGTCCGGCTATCAGATACCCTACGCCGACACCTACTATAAGACCGATAATTAGAAAAACAATATCCATGCTTATTCAGTCAATATCTCGTTGCCGTTTTCGGTAATCAGAAGCATACTTTCCCATTGTGCCGAGGGCAGTCCGTCGTCTGTGCAGACGGTCCATCCGTCGGCTTCATCAATGAAGACTTCGTAAGTTCCCATATTGATCATCGGTTCGATGGTGAATGTCATTCCCGGAACGATAAGCATACCTGTACCGCGCTTGCCGAAGTGCTCAACGTCCGGTTCTTCATGGAACTTGATTCCTACGCCGTGTCCGCACAGGTCGCGTACTACACTGTATCCGTTCTTCTCCGCATATTCCTGAATGGCTGCACCGATGTCTCCAAGCCGTGCCCACGGTTGTGCTGTCTGTACGCCTATGTCACGGCATTCCTTTGCCACCTGTACCAGACGTTGCATTTCCGGCTTCACTTCTCCAATCATATACATTCGTGACGCATCCGAGAAATATCCTTTATAAATAGTGGAAACGTCCACATTCACAATATCTCCGCTGCGCAGGAACTCTTTCGTGCTTGGGATGCCATGACATACCACGTCATTGATACTTGTACATACACTTTTGGGGAAACCTTCGTACATGAAAGGGGCAGGTATTGCATCATGATCCGTTGTAAATTCATAGACCATGTGGTCAATTTCCGCAGTGGACATTCCTTCGTGGATGTTTGCAGAAATGTAATCCAGCAGTGCGGTGTTGATTTTGGCACTTTCGCGGATACCCGCCAGTTGTTCTTCGGTGCGCAATAAGTGGCGCGACGGTAGTTTATAACCTTCCTTTTTATAGTGTTGAATCTTCGCTTCTACTTCGTCGGAATAGTTTTTAGGAGCAAACCGGACTCCTTTTATGAACTTCTTCATTGTCTTTTTCTATTAATAGTTGCTACAAAAGTACACAATAATATTCATAGTGTCCTCACTGTTGTGATTTCACTTCTCGAATTATCAATTCGCTTCACCTGTATCTGGGTCTTGATCCGCTCGCGCAGTCCTTCTACATGGCTGATGATACCCACTTTCTTGCCGCCCATCTGGTGCAGTTTCTCCAGTGTGTCCATTACTGTGTTCAGATAATCACTGCTCAGGGTTCCGAATCCTTCATCAATGAACAATGTATCTACAGACAGGCTATGCCGGCTGAGTGAAGACAAACCGAGTGCCAATGACAAAGAAACCAGGAAACTTTCTCCACCGGACAGTGTACAGGCCGGACGCGCCGCACCTCCTTGATATAAATCGCGCAACAGAATGGTGAGTGAACCTGCCTGACATTCCAACTCGTAACGTTCGGTCAGGCGTTGCAGGTAGAAGTTTGCTCCATTGAGCAATTCTTTCAGTACGAAGCTCTGAGCAATGTTTCGGAAACTCGTTCCTTTCTCGTCACCAAAGTGATGGCAAAGGCGATCCCATTTCAGATAAACCTCCCGTAATTCGTCTGCACGTTTCTTCTCATCTTTTATCCGGGCAATGTTTTTCGCATTCTCTTCCAATTGGATTTTCAGTCGTAAGAGGGTCTGACTGCCTGCTGTGATCTTTTCATCCAAAGCAGTGATAAGACTATCCAGGCTTTCGAGGGTTTCTTCTTCCTCCATTTCCGGCTTCTTACTTTGGTGTTCTTCCAGTTGTACGGTTGTAAGTCTGAAGGCTGTCTGTGCTGCCACTTCTTCTTCTCTAAGCCTCTGCTGTCCGCTACGTAGAGATTCTATTTGCTCGTTGGAGTAGGAGGAAAGAGCGATGAGGCGTGCTTCGTCCATATCCGGGTGTGTGGTATAGAATGCTGTCAGGCTGGTTTGTAGCTCATCGAGATTCTTCCGGACAGACAGGATGTTCTGTTTCAATCCGCCGACTTCAGAATTCAGCGTATTCCACGCCATTCCCAGATTCTTGATTTCCATTTTTTCCTTTGCCGGAAGATCCCTCCATTCGGGGAAAGCTGTGCAGATCAGTTCTTGTGTGGCGGATATGCTGCTCAGTTCTTTATCGATGAGGGCGATGGCAGCTTTTAATTCCGCCTGTCTGTTCTGTGCAAGTTTATAATGCTCTGCGGATTTCTGTAGGCGTTCGATAAAAGCGGTAGGGGAGGTCTGCCACTCCGTTTGCCAACCTTCCCAAAGAATCAGTGGGCTGACGCGTTCCAGCGTAGTACGAACAATATCTTTTTCACTTTCCGCCAGTGAATGTTTATTGGTGATATCGTTTTTCAGCTTCGTCAGATTCTTGTCGGCGGTGTCCAATGCATTCCGGGCGGCTTCCACTGCTTTCTGGTGATTATCCTTCAGATGTTGCAGCCGGGAAATATGGTTGGAGAGGGTTTGTACTTCATTTAGTTTGGCATTGACATTCTCCAGATTCAGTTTATTCTCCTGAAATAACTTTTCCAGTATTTCTTTGGTATTGTCGGAGATGCTTGGAATAGAACACCGACCGCATTTCTCTTCTGCTTCTGTTCGGGCAAGATCATGACCTTTTCGGGTCTTTTCTGTTGCCAGGCGGCTGTTCGCTATCATATTCTCGTAAGTTTTGACCTCTGCCCGGTTGCTGTTTAATGCTTGTTCCGCTTCCTTGTATTCTTTCTCTTTTGCTTCCAGCGACTGCCGGATAGGGGCAAGCATCGACTGAAAATCTTCGTCCTTGCTGAGCACCTCTATCTTCTGGCCGCATACCGGACACATATCTCCTATGGACAGACGGGCACGGGCTTCTTTGGCCCATTCCTCCACAGCTTCTTTTTGTTTGTCATAAAGCTCTTTGAGCTCATCGTACGCTTTCTTCTGAGTGTCGAATTCGTTTTTAAGTTTCTCGTTCCGGTTTTTGCCGGCTTGCAGATTGGTTTCCAGTGATTTCTCGTTTTCCTCTGCTGTGGCCAAAGCCGCCTTTTTATCTTCCAGTACTATCAGGGCATTTTGAGCTTTCTGCAAATTCTCTTTGATAGTCTCCAATGTGCTTTTCTTTTCTTGCAAGGCACTCCGGTTCATGGAATCAAGCTGTGCGTTCAGTTGGTTTATTTCCTGTTGCTTGATCTGATTCTCTTTGCTTTTCAGATTGAAGTCATTCTCCTTATTTGTGCGTTCTTGCTCTTGGGCAGGTTGCTGCCGGACCAATTCCACTATCTGTTTTTCGTAAATGGAGATACGGGAATGTGAGGAGAGCACGGCATTCAAATCGGTGACGATAGACTGGCTCTGCTCGAACATGGGCAGGAACGGTGCATGGGTTTGCAGATATTCTTCGGCAAGAATTAGTTTTGCCTGTTGCTCTTTCATATTCTCCTTCAGCCAAACGCAGCCACTGCTGAGGCGGATGAAATTCTGCTTCAAGCTTTCGGTTTGTTTGGCATTGATTTCTTGTTGCCACTGCTGTTGTTTGAAAGAGGAGAGCCAATTGCGGGCATCCGCAGTGTGATTCCAATCCTTTATCAGTAGTTCTTTCTGCCGGAAGTCATCCGATTGTAACTGTTCTTTCTTCACTTCCCAGATTCTCTGTTGACTTTCTTGAGTAAGGGTGAGTTCAGTATTTCTTTTCAGCCAGTCACGTTTCAGTGCTGCTATGTTCTTTTGCCCGGTATTTCCGTTGATCTCGGTACTTAACGCAGCCATTGTTTCGTTAATTCCGGCCATTTCTTCTTCAGTCAGCACATGGATTCCTTCCAGTTTCCGGTTCTGATTCTCATAGTCTACACGTTTTTCTTTCGTTATGGCATAAATTCCTGCACCTATTTCAGAATAAATTCCGGTACCTGTCAGTTTCTCCAGAATGTCCGATTTCTCACTTTCTTTGCTCTGAAGAAACTTAGTGAAATCTCCTTGAGCCAATAGGGTGGTGCGGCAGAATTGCTCGAAGTTCAACCCTACGGCTTCTTGTATTTCCGCTTTGATTTCGTTTCTCTTGGTGAGCTGGAGGTTGGTTTTGCAATTCTCCAACGTCCATTTAGTGTCCTGAATGGCACCGGATGCTTTCCGATGTGCGCGGGCTACGTACCATTTGGCGATGTAAGGTATTTCGTTTGATCCGATAAATTCCAGTTCAGTCCAAGCTTCACTGGTATTTCGTCGCATCAGTTGGCGGCTGTCGTTTATAGCCACATCTTCCTTTTTAGAAGAAAACGTTTGCCCTACATCCCGGTACTTTTCATTTGCTGTGCGTTCCATGCGGGGCGTTTCATTATAGAGTGCCAGGCAAATGGCATCGAGTAATGTTGTTTTGCCGGCGCCTGTTTCACCACAGATCAGGAACAGGGATTCTTCACTTAAGGGGCCGTTCTCAAAATCAATGACGGCATCTTCTATCGAGGCCAAATTCTTTATAGTCAGTTTTTGAAGTTTCATAGTTCACCACAGATTACACGGATTAGCGCAGATTATTCTTTTCTCTCACTTTTTGTACGACACTGCTCATCAGTTCACAGAGTTCCTCGTCCATCTCTTCTCCTTCTGTCTCCTGATAATAAAGTCTGGCTATTTCCAGCGGAGACATTTCCTGCATTTCCTGAATGGAGATGTGCCGGGCTATGTAGTCTGAAGTTTGTTTTTCACGGTTGGGCTTGATATAGCAGTATTTACAGCTTTTTCCTCTTACGGCATTCGATGCCCGTTCATTGCAGTCGGGTGCCAGATAATCTTTTATCAGAATATTCAGGCGGATATAAGCCGGTTTATCGTCCGGATATTCTTCCAGTAATTTTATGGCTTCCTCAAAGACTACCGGTTCCTTGGGGAGGGTGACGAGTGGTATTGGATTTTCTATTTCTATTGTCCTTATCTGTGGCTCTTCCCGTCCTTTCATTTCGACGATAGATACGGAGTGCGGATAAACTTCGTCGAAACTGACGGGTAGGGGGGTACCGCAATAGCGTGCATGCCATCCGTTTCCTTTGATGTTCTGCGGACAATGAATGTGTCCGAGTGCCAGATAATCGTATCCTTCGCCCATGGAACTGATGGGGACGTATTCTATTCCACCCACGGTTTCGTCATGCCCCGTCCGGTCGCTGCCTTCTATGGAGAGGTGTGCCATTAATACAACGGGCAATCCTCCCGTGTTCATTTTTCCTACTTCGTCCAGCAATGCCTGGAAGAAGCGTGCTTGCCGTTCTTCGCGTGGCGTTTCAGTGTCCAGCATCGGGAAATTCTGTGGATAGACGTGGGGGACGGCAATGATATATCCTTTCAGTATTGTTTCTTTGTCTCTTACTTCTACGATATGTTTTTCCAGATTCACCTCTTCCCGGGTGCGTTCGATGTTTCCCACGACTTTCACACCAAAATGGTTCCATAGACTGCTGTCTATTTCCAGTTTAGAACTGCTGTCGTGGTTTCCGGCAGTTACCACAATCGTCATTCCGGGACATGCCCTGTGAATTTCGAGCATACCATCCGTGTACATCTTTTGTGTGGCTGCCGATGGGGTGGAGTAGTGATAGATGTCTCCGCTCACTACCATTGCATCCGGCATTTCTTCTGCTACGATGCGGGTTAGTTGTTGCAAAAATGCTTGTTGCTCGTGGCTACGGTCATAGTTATATAATGTATGTCCCAGGTGCCAGTCGCTGGTATGAAGTATTTTCATTGATTTTATTGTTTTATGCTTTCAAAAGTACGCAGAATATGGAAGATACGCAATCCTCTTTAAAAATCTCTTTTCCAAAAACTGGGAATTCTCTGATTTTTAATTAGTTTTGCAGTCTAATTTCTCTATGATGTAGACCTTTTGTTCCTTGTGTGGTAAAGAATGGGTACACTTGTAGACTAAACTGTAATTTAGATGAAATATTTGCAAATAATAATCAGAGTGTTTATTATATTAGTTGTTTTTCTTTTAAATGCTGTTAATGTATTTGGCGAAATCTCTTCAGCATTTAAACCGGGAAGTGAAGATAGAATATTGATTCTCAACGCATACAGTGGATCTTCTCGGTGGAGTAACGACTTCATTATCCCTATTTATAATTCTTATCAGCATAAAAACTCTCCTTATGTAGTGGATGTGGAGCACATGGGCAGTCAATTTATGCATTTACAAAATGCAGAAGAATTATTGGAATATGAAGAAAGTCTCTTTGGAAAATATGCAGACAATCCTCCAAAACTCCTGATTCTTTTAGGTAGTGCTTCCTGGGGCTTGCTGAGAGATGATATAGAAAAACAATGGAAAGATGTCCCTGTGATTCTTTGTACGGAGATGGATTACGTCGGTCCGCAAGAGGCTTATCTGGAGAGGCGCGCCATTCCGGTAGAAGAGAGAACTCCCTTGAAAGATTATAAAGGAGATTTGTCGCTGACTGTATTCTATGTACCTGCGTATCTCAAAGAAACAATTTCGCTGATGCAGGATTTGATGCCTGAAATGGATGAGTTGATATTTCTGTCGGATGCCCGGTATATAAGTGCCCAATTCCGTTCGGATTTAAAAGAGATTGTGAGCAAGGACTTTCCCGAACTTGAAATAAAGGATTATGTTGCCGGTGTAATGACTACCGATGCATTGGCGGATTCATTGAGCCATGCAGAGGCAAACAGCGGAGTTCTCTTTTGCTCATGGTATCAGGATACTCAAAAAGGGAATGTCGTATTAACCAATAATATTTCCAGAATTCTGAGCTATTATTCCTCTTCACCTATCTTCTCATTAGATAATACCGGATTGCAGCGGAACGGTCTGGTAGGCGGCTATTTCTTTGATGAAAAAACTGTTGGAAGAAAAGTGATTGAGATCACCAACGGTGTTTTATCCGGTGTCAACGAGAAAGGAGCCCGTATCGTAGACTGTGGTATGCCTACTCCCATGTTCAACTATTACGACCTTATGGAAGCTGGATTATCGCCTGGTTTGTGTCCTCCTAATTCAGTCTTTTATATGATGCCGCCCTCTTTCTGGGAACAACATAAATATAGCGTTATAATTGCCATTGTAGTCATCATGCTCTTGTTTATGTGGCTGCGGATGGGGTGGCTGTCCAGAGCAAGAAAAAAGCAGGAAGAACAGATCAGACTGATGACCAGTTATCACAGTTTGTTTGAGAATATGCCTATCGTTTATTTGAAACAGAAACTGATTTACGACTCTGCGGGAAAGATTGTGGACTATATCACTGTGGAAGCCAATCCACGTTTTGAGAAATACTTCAAATCCATGGGTGAGGTCATCGGCAAAAAAGGAAGTGAGGCGGATCCGAAAGGTTTTGAAAGGATGTGCCACCTCTATAGCATGGTTACTTCCACTCAAAAGGAACTTTCTTATCAATACTATTACGAAAATATAGGTAATTATTTCAATGTTATTCTGACGCCCTCCAAGCATAAGGGATTCATTGATGTTTTCTGCGTAGACAATACCGAACTGGCCGAGACACAACAGATGTTGCGTTCCGCTAATCACAAATTGTCAATGTCGTTGGATGTGGCGAATATCGTTCCCTGGAAATGGGATCTGGAGAAGGGTACCATGCTCTGTGATGTGAACCGTCCGGTGGAGCTTAGCCATGACGATAGCATGATGAACGAAGATCAGCTTTCTGTGCCCGATTACCAATATTTTGCCAAAATCTGTAAGGAAGATAGGGAACGGGTAAAGAAAGCCTATAAGGAACTGACGGAAGGTAATGTTTCTAAAATTAAGGAAGAATATCGTGTGATAGTCCGCAAGAATGGAGTGGCGCGCTATGAATGGGTTGAGGCTCAGGCCACGGTTGATAAGCGGGATGAAAAGGGCAATCCGATTACTTTGATCGGTTCTTCTCTCGTGATCACCGGGCGAAAGAAAATGGAAGAAGATCTGATTACGGCAAAAGAAAAAGCGGAAGAATCCAATCGTCTTAAATCTGCTTTCCTGGCGAATATGAGCCATGAAATACGTACTCCGCTCAATGCTATTGTCGGTTTTTCCAGTATTCTGGCGGATGCGGAAGAGCCGGAAGAAAAAGAAGAATACATCAATATTATCGAGAACAATAATACCCTGTTGTTGCAACTCGTAGGAGATATTTTGGATCTTTCCAAGATTGAGTCCGGAACACTTGAGTTTGTCTATTCTGATATAGATTTGAATGCCTTGTTTCAGGAGTTGGAAGAATCCGCCCGGCTCCGCCAGAAAAATGATGCGGTTGTCATTCGATATCTGCCGGAAATGCCGGATTGTTTTGTAAACATTGAGAAGAACAGGTTGACACAAGTGGTAACCAATATGATGAATAACGCTATGAAGTTTACCCCCAGTGGAAGCATCACTTTTGGTTATCATCTGAAAAATACCGATTTTCTCTATTTCTATATCACGGATACGGGATATGGAATTGAAAAAGACAAGAAAGATACTGTGTTCGGTCGTTTTGTAAAGCTTGATTCGTTCTCGCAGGGCACAGGACTGGGACTCTCTATTTGCCAAAGTATTGTAGAGAATCTGGGTGGTGAGATTGGTGTGGAATCGGAACCCGGCAAGGGCTCTACTTTCTGGTTTACTCTTCCTTATCGTCCCGTTGAGCTCAAATCAGTAAGGGAGCAGAAGGAACATCGGTTGAATAAAGTGGAGAGTAAACTCACAGTTCTGATAGCTGAGGATAATGAGAGTAATTTCCTGCTGTTCGAATCTATCCTGAAGCGTCAGTACAACATTCTCCATGCCTGGGATGGGGAAGAGGCGGTGGAGCTATTCAAGCAATACAACCCCCATCTGATATTGATGGATATTAATATGCCTAAAAAGACCGGTTACGAAGCTACACAGCTTATACGCGAAATGTCGCCGACGGTTCCGATTATGGCAGTGACAGCTTATGTCTATGCCGAAGATGAAGAACGCATTCTGAACAGTGGTTTTGATGCGTACACTTCTAAACCTATCAATGCGCAGAAGCTGCAAAGCGATATTGTGGACTTGCTTAAGAAGCAGCTGATATTTATGTAGGATGATCAGGGGGAGGTATGTTATAATTAGCTTATACTTGCAAAGTATAAGCTAATTATGATCATCTACTTAATTTTGCAACAGCTTCAGAATATATTTTCCAGGCATCACAATCCTTGCTTTCATCTGTGGCGAATTGTTGATGTCATAGATGATTTTCCATATTTTGCCTCCCAGTCTTCCAAAGTCGGTCAGTCTGAGAATGGCATTTTTCTCTTTTAAGGATGTCACTTTTTGCCGTTCCAGTTCTTCTATCAATCCTCCGTAGTTGTGTGTCTGCTTGTTGAGCGCATACTCCGGTGGAACAAGAAGAATCTCCTCATTTTTCCTCGTGTCTCCCTGGGGAGATATAGAGGGGATTGTTTCATTCTCTTTATTTTCTTTGTTTATAGCTAAAGCGTTGCTTGCCTTGGCATCTCTGATTTTCTGTTGGTTAGCCAACCCTCCACGACGGCCTGACTCTCTTTTTGCGTCCTGTTGGGCATCCCATGGTTTCATGCGCAGTGTGAGTCCGGGCGATGAAAAGCTTGTGCCGTTTATCTCGAAGAGTGCATAGTCGTATATGATCCGCTTCAGGGTGGTTACCATAACTCTCATTTTCTGTGCCAGTATGGGCAATACTCTTAAGTCTGCCTTATATCCGTCCTGTAATCTTAGAAATTCCAACAGCATCCAGTAGATGCCATATCCTTTCATTCCTTCTTTCTGTATCATCATCATTATTTTAAAATTATTGCCTGCATTGGCATCATGTAATAGATATGAGTCCATAATTCTTCATTCTTAATTTTTCGTTCTTCATTTAAATCATCGGTCTCCATTCCAGGAAGTTCTCAATCTGGAACGTTCTCCATCCCTGTTGCTCTATATCCCAGTACACTACATGGTTCTGAATACGCCCGATGTCGTATTTGCGGTGGAAATCGGCTTCGTAATGTATCAGTGTTCCTCTTCCCATGTAAAAATCTCCATTTTGTTTTCGATAGGCTATCAATGCACATCCGTATGGCATGTATTCTGTCAGCAATAGTATTCGTTTTGTCATCCATGCGATGGTTCCATCTGATAAATCAGTTTCCTGCCTGATCAGTTTCTTCCATAGATTTTCTACTCTTTCGCTTTTCGTTACATGATTCGATTGGTGCCCCAACGTTTGTTTCTTCATTTTAATGAATTTAGTAGTTTATAAATGATTAATAATCAATCTTCTGCGATGGCTACACCCTTTGCTCCGGATGGCTACACCCTTTTGTGGTTAGGGCTACACCATCCGGGTGAAAGGGTATAGCCCTACCACATTCAGATTGACGGGGGCAAAGTTATGCCCTTTCTTTGGAGTAAACTATCAATGATTTATTCTTACATCATATCCGTATGCGTCTATGTGTTCGGCATCTTCCTTTTGTATCACTGCCCACACCTTATCAATCTCCGTAACTAGACTGCTGTACTTAAGAGGTTTACGCTCTCCTTTCTCGCATTCCACTATTCCCAAATCGTATATCCATTTAGTTAAATCGGTGATTGTTTTGATTCCCATGTGTTCAAATCCACCTAATTTAAAGTGTCTCAGATAACCTATATAAAGATGGGTATTATCGCCGTAATATACCCGAAGAGGTAATAAACTTTCATCTATAATACTCACTTTGTTTTGTTTTTTACTTTTGCCTTTTCTCTGATTTCCAGATTTGTATGATTTACTTCTCTGCTGATTCTTGTTCAGCTTTTTGCTTTTTTAATTTCTGTCATGGTTTTAATGATTATATACCCGTTAATTGATATTAACATGGTTAAAAATTGCGAAAGTATAAAATTAACTTGAATAACAGATGATTATGGGGAGAAAATATGATAAAATAAGTTTTAAAATGAAGATAATTAGTTGAAAAACAGTATGTTATTTGTGCTTTTTATAGGTGTCCAAAAAACGTTCGTTTAATGTGCGCAAAGATATAGGTGTTTTTTTGAATGACAAAATGTTTGATAAAAAATCTTTTTCTAATCAGGTATAAATTATCCTAACTATTTGATTATAAGCGATAAAAAAGTTCTGAAAATATTAGTTAATATCTATTCATTTTATTCTCATTTCTTTCTTTCGAATTTTCTAAATCTTGACGCACATTAAACGAACGATAAAAAGACGCTTTTTGTCTGTAATTAGTTCGTTTATAGCTCTTTACCTGCAAGATAATTGAGGTGATGAACAGCTACGAAAAAACAATTGGCAAGAGGAACACAAAACTTGCCGTATCTTACATAAAGTGTTCGCAAGTGATTGAAACTCAAGTGTATGCGAGGGTGTCAAAGCCCCGAAGGAACACCCTTTTCTGAATGAAATCATCGAATGGAAGCGGATAAAGATAGCGAAATATGGTACGCCATGCGTGCCACCTACCGTAGAGAGCCTGATGCGATGCGTCTGCTTGAAAAAGAAAGGTTGGGCTGTTTCGTTCCCATGCAATATAAGATCAGCATAAAGAAAGGTAAGAAAGTCCGTGCTCTAGTTCCCGTTGTACATAACCTGCTTTTTGTCCATGCCCGTCCTTCTGAGGTGAAGCGTATCAAATCACAGGTAAGCTATTTGCAATACATTACGGATACCCGTAGCGGTCAGAAGATCATTATCTCCGATGGTGAGATGCAGCGTTTTATTGCTGTAGCCGGTACTTACAATGATCATCTCATGTATTTCCAACCTGATGAACTGAATTTGTCCAAAGGTACAAAAGTTCGTATCACGGGCGGTGACTTTGAGGGCCAGGAAGGCATTTTCCTGAAAGTAAAAGGCGCACGTGATCGTCGTGTGGTTATCGAGATACAAGGTGTTATTGCCGTTGCGCTTGCTACCATTCATCCGGATCTCATAGAAGTAATCAAATAATTGACGATCGGCCGTTGCCATTGAACAGCTGATAAATCATAAATTATAAATCATAAATCATTATGTCTCTTTCTGAAGAAACACTTGCTCTTCAGCGTGCAGCGCACGATCTGATGTATTTAGGTATGGACGGTAATCCGATCTATAGCGACGACCTTTCCCGTCGTAACGGTGAAGTTTATCGCCTGACTACGGCTTTGTATAATTCCGGTGCCAAAGGTTCCACAGTTGAAGAACAGGCTAATGTTTGTCTCGCTCTTCTGATGGGCTATAGTGCCTCATTTGTAGATCACGGTGAAAAGCAAAAGCATATCCAGGAGGTCTTGGATCATTGTTGGGATATTCTTGATGCTCTTCCTGTTTCGTTGCTGAAACTTCGTTTGCTCACTGCCTGTTATGGAGAGGTGTTTGATGAGCCTTTGGCGGATGAAGGCCGTACTATCATTGCTTCCTGGGATTCTGCATCACTCACTGCTGAACAGCAAGAAGCTATTGAGGAATTTCAGAATGTGGTGGATAATCCTTATCCATGGGAATATATTGATGAATAAAAGTTGCCTTTTAATAATATGGAAGTTCTAAAAACATTAATTGAAGGTGTTGTAATCATTGAACCTCGTCTTTTTAAAGATGGTCGTGGCTGTTTTTTTGAGTCTTTCAATCAGAAAGAGTTTGAAGAAAAAGTTTGTAAAACGACATTCGTACAAGATAATGAATCCAAATCGTCTTACGGTGTTATTCGCGGATTACATTTTCAAAAGCCGCCTTTTGACCAAAGTAAATTGGTTCGTGTTGTGAAAGGTGCTGTCCTTGACGTAGCTGTAGATATACGGAAAAGTTCTCCGACTTTTGGGCAATATGTATCAGTAGAACTGACAGAAGATAATCATCGTCAGCTTTTTATTCCACGAGGCTTTGCTCATGGCTTCTCTGTTTTGAGTGATGAAGTTATCTTTCAATATAAATGTGATAATTTCTATGCCTTTCAATATGAGGGAGGAATAGCATGGGATGATCCTGATTTGGGAATAGACTGGAGAATACCTGCCAATAGAGTTCTCTTGAGTGGAAAAGATAGACTGCATCCAGTTTTGAAAGATGTTGATTTGTAAGTCATCAAATTATGATGATATTATAGAGCTTAACTATGTCACCATCATAAAAGTATTTAAGTGTGTAGGGACTTCATTAATCTTCTACCACTAAAATCAATTTGGCAACAAGTCAATATTAAATTCAAAACAAATTATTAACGAAACTTAGTTTTGGGCACTGTAAAAGAATGTATGCCCTTAATTGAGTGCTTACTTATATCCAATAATTGATATAGAAAATTGTTAGTGCATTGTCAAAGGCTAGTATTCTAAATAATGTTTTTTATAATGGTGCAGTTCAGACTTCAAGTATATTGTTGAACCTGCTATTAATGCCATATATTACCCGAATACTGGGCAAAGATGCACTTGGTATCAATTCGTTTGGACAAGCTATTGTCGGTTATTTCGTATTGTTGGGGAACTTGGGAATCACCATTTATGGTGCTAAAGCAATTGCCGAACGTAGAGATGATAAGAATAGTAAACAACAGAAATTTGCTGAATGTGTAACTTATCAATTCTTTTTCAATCTAATAGCTATTCTTTTATATAATAGTTGGGTGATTTTTCAAGGAGATTATATATATTTCTTGTTTAATATCATCATTCTTACCTCTATGACAGATCTTTCATGGGCGTATACCGGTATGGAAAGATTTGATTTAATTGCTGTTCGGAACTTAATAATTAAAATTGTAGGTACTTTACTCATTTTTCTTTTTGTAAAACAACAGGAAGATTTATCCTTGTTTATTATCATTCAGCAAGGGGTTTTATTAATTAGTAATGTTGTTTTTTGGTTTGAGTTGGATAAATTGGAGATTGTTCCTCGATTTTCATCGTTAACTCTCTCCTTGAAAAGTATATTTAAGCCTGCGATATTCGTTTTTATTCCAAGTATTTTTACCTCCTTGTATCTCTCTTTAAATAAAGTTATGCTAGGATATTTGTCAAGTGTAGATGAAGTTGCAATTTACGATTATCCCAATAGGCTAGTACGTATCGGCATTACTTTTATAGGAATTTTGGGTACTGTAATGATGCCCCGATTAGCCTATTTACATCATAATCAGTCGAAACAAGAATATCAGAATAAAACGAAGGATTTATTTAGATATTCATTATTAATAAGTGTCCCTGCCTTTTTTTTATTAGAGTTAGTAGCATTGCCATTATGTGACATATTTTTTTCTGAAGCATTTGAAGGTGCTGACATGGTTATGAAAATTGTTGCACCCACTTTGATTACATCTGGCCTCAGTCTGTATGTAATTTATGTGAGTCTAAATAGAATGAAGATCTTCTTAAATTGTGTTGCTATAGGGGCGTTGGTTAGCTTAGTTCTAAATGTTTTGCTGATGCCCCAATATGGAGCTACGGGAGCTGCTATCAGTTTGTTGGCAACCGAGATGGTGGTACATATGTTGTTACTATATTATTTGCGTTCAATTTATTCATTAAAATGGTTATTACACTATCTTCTTAAAATTATTGCAATCTGTACATTTATTTATATACTATTGGTAATTGTATTAGGATCTATTCTGTCTTTACAGGAAATGTGTCTTGCAATATTGTCTTATGGAATCTTATATGGCTTGTGCTTTCTGCTTTATTTAAGGAAAACTATGTAGATATTGTATGGGCATACTTACTTTTTTCTTTTTATTCGTTTTATTGCTGCTGATATATAATTATGTGAAAGATTTTTTTCACCCTGCAGTTGTTACTTTGTTATTATGGTGTATACTTGTATTGATATATAATGTTACAGACCATGAACTATATGATTTATCCAATCGATTTTATTGGGCATTGTTATTATGGATAATTCCATTTAGTTTATCGTCGATTCTTATTTGTAAGTTTGATTTTGCATTTGCACATTGTTTGTCAAAAAAGCATAATTATTGCGTAAACTTATTGTATCCAATTATGGTTGTTTCGCTTATTGTTGCAATATATGGATTATATACAAAAGGGCTATATTATAATGGAGATAATTTTTTTAATGGAATACGGGCTGCGGGAGTTGCTTTACTAAATGGAGAAGAAGAAACATTTGAATTACCGTTTTACATTCGTATTCCATCAACAATTGCAAGTTATTCGTTAATTGTTTTTTTAGCATTATACGATGACAAAAAGAAAAAAAAATACTATATTCTTTTTGCACTATTATTAGTGCTTTTCTTTGTTTTCCGAAGTAATAAATCAGTAATAGCTCAGTTGATATTTTCCTTATTGGTAGTTCATTGTTTAGGTAGAAAAATTTCTTTTAAGAATATACTTATATATCTAGCAGGATTCGTACTATTGATGTTTGCAGCTCATCTATTAAGAAGTAAGGATAGCTCTGAATTTGATATAGTGAAATTTATTTCGGTTTATTTATTGTCTCCTCTTCCTGGATTTGATAATATATTGAATAATCATTATAATTATATTTCCTCATTTAATGGAGAATATACTTTCCGCTTTTTTATTCCTTGCTTACAGTTATTAGGATTTGATGTAGAGGTAAATGCAGATTCATTCAATTTGCATAACTGGACTTATACTCCTTTGCCTGTAAATGTATATACCATTATGTTCAATTTCTATGTGGATTATGGTTTTGTTGGTATATTTTGTTTCTCTACTTTTTTGGGTACATTTTTTGGTGTTTTATATAAATATGCGAAACGTAATTATCAAATGTTTAGGGTTTTGTATGCTAATTTCTTTTATGTTTTAGTATTTCAGTTTTTTAGTGATAATTTCTTTACTTTTATGGGGGCCGTATTGTCTACTATATTTTTTACACTATTCATGTATCTGCATATATCTTTCCGTAAAACGATAATTAAAAAAGCGATTAATGAGTAATTTCGTTTGTCTCAGAAAAATTAGAAAGATAGGAGTTATGATACTGTTTTTCATTTTCGCTTCTTTCTGGTACTCTTGCACTTCTTTACGAAATGTTAAATACTTTCCTGTAGAAACCAATCTTCAAAAGAAATGGGGACAAGGAATGGCAATACATGGACAATATGTTTTTCTGCTGACTAATACAGGGTTATGTAGAATTTATGATATGAGAAAGGGGGTGTTTGCAGGATCCTTAATATTAGCATCTGCTCATGAGAAAAACCATGCAAACAATGCTTGTTTTGGTGTTGAATATTCGAAGGATAATAATAAGTTTCCTGCATTATATATTTCTGAATGTGAAGCTCCATATAGATGTTATGTAGAGAATGTTACGGAATATGAATCTCGTTTAATTCAGATAATACAATTTCGGATAGGTAATAAACCTCAAGCAGTACATGATTGGATTGTAGACAGAGAAACTGGTCATATTTATGCTATTACTCAGTTATATCCATTTAATAAAGAACGGAATGGGTTCGCTACTCAAATTGTAAAATTTGGTTTACCATCTATTAATACACAAGAAGTAATATTGAGCGATGTTGATATAGAGGATTCTTTTGAAGTCTTTTTTCCTCATATTTTGCAAGGAGGGGTAATATATAATCATACTCTTTATTTACCATCAGGTGCTTCTGCTGATAGTCAAGTCCAATATGGCAAAGAAAAGGCTATTGTTATAATAGATTTGAAAAAGAAAGAAATAAAAAGAATAATAGATGTACAGGGTATTTTGAATAATGAGCCGGAAGGAGCTGCATTTTGGGGTAAATCTCTAATGATTTCTTGTGCTCCTAAAGGGTTATACCAATTTTTCTTGAAAGATGAATGATATATTAGTATCCATAATTATAGTAAATTATAATACATGTCCTTTGACGTGTGCGTGTATAGATTCAATTTTCCAAAATGTTCATTCTTGTAAGTTTGAGGTTATTTTGGTAGATAATGCTTCTTCGGATAATTCTATAATTGAAATAAAAAGAAGATACGCATCATCTGTTAAATTAGTAGCGAGTGATTCTAATTTAGGTTTTGGACGGGCCAATAATTTGGGAGTAAAGCATGCCTTTGGACAATATCTGTTTTTATTGAATTCAGATACGGTATTAAGGAATGACCCTTTCTCATATTTTTTTGAGTTTCTTCATAGAAGGGAAAATATAGGTGCATTGGGTGCTTATTTGAAAGATGGTAATAGGGTTTACACTAAAAGTGGTGGCAATTTTTATTCGATGAGCAAATATCTCATGATGGGAGTGAAAAGATTTTTTTTTGTTCCTTCCAATGAAGAAATCCCGTTATCGAATGATTCCTGCAAAGTAGAATACGTGATAGGAGCAGATTTATTTATCAGAAAAGAGCTGTTTGAAGAAATAGGTATGTTTAATAAACACATTTTTATGTATTTTGAAGATGTAGAGTTATGTAAACGTCTTCACGATGCTGGTTATCGTTCCTATCTTATTCCAGGACCTGAAATTATTCATTTTGTTAAATCTAGTTCTACATCCCAATTTTCACGAGTATACAATACCGCTTCTCTAATGTATTGTATAGAAAAGGAAAATAGCCATTTAAAATTTTTCCTTTTTCAGATAGCCTATTTCTTATTAAAGATTCCTCTGTTGCTGAATATTAAAAATATTAGAAAAGAATGGGAATATATTAGTAGCATATTTAAGTATAAACAATATTTGGTAAAATAAGAGACATGAAGAATATAGCCATAATTTTAGCTGGTGGTATTGGTAGCCGTTTGAATGCAGGAATTCCAAAACAGTTTTTGAAAGTTGCAGGGCTCACTGTAATTGAACATACGATATCAACATTTCAACGTCATAGCCTTATTGATGAGATAGCCATTGTTGCTAATGAGGCGTATCATCATAAAATAGGGGAATATATTGTGAAAAACAAATTCTCTAAAGTGAAGAAGATTTTGATGAGTGGTGCGGAAAGACATTACTCTTCTTTATCTGCCATTAAAGCTTATGAAAATGATGAAGAATGTAATTTGATATTTCATGATGCAGTTCGTCCTTTAATAAGCTCTCAAATAATAGACCGGGTGATAATTGCTTTACAAGATTATGAAGCGATAGATGTTGCAATTCCCTCAACCGATACGATTATACAGGTTGATAGTGACAATACAATTATGGGAATTCCCCTCCGTCGGATGTTAAGACGAGGGCAGACTCCTCAAGGATTCCGTTTGAACACCATAAAAACCGCTTATGAGAAAGCTTTAAAAGATCCCGACTTCATCACTACAGACGATTGTGGTGTGGTGTTGAAGTATCTTCCTGAAACAAAAATATGTGTGGTAGAGGGGGAAGATAGCAATATGAAGTTGACTTATAAAGAGGATTTCTATTTGATAGAGAAGTTGTTCCAATTACGAATGACCAATTTTCAGGAGCATGTACTGACTAATTCTGAAAAAGAAAAATTGCAGGGAAAAGTAATTGTTCTTTTCGGTGCATCATCTGGTATAGGTTTTGACTTAATGAATCTGTGTCGGGATTGTGGAGCTGTTGTGTATGGTTTCAGCAGAAGTCTGAACCATGTAGATGTTAAAGATTTGGATAGTGTGCGTTCTGCTTTCTCTTTAGTTGCCAAAGAGATGAATAGGATAGATTATGTTGTTGATACAGCATCCGTTCTTTATAAAGAACCGTTGGCTCACATTAGTTATGAGCGGATAGAGGAGGCTATAGACATCAATTATAAGGGAATGGTACATGTGGCTAAAGAGGCGTATACCTATCTTGAAAAGAGTCGTGGGCAATTAGTATTCTATACTTCCAGTTCTTATACACGTGGTCGCATGAATTATAGTATCTATTCGTCTACGAAATGCGCCACTGTAAATTTTGTGCAGGCTTTAGCTGAAGAGTGGGGAAGTTTGGGAATTCGTGTGAATTGCGTGAATCCGGAGCGGACAAAGACTCCTATGCGTACCAAAAACTTTGGAATAGAACCTGAAGATACTTTGTTGAAATCAATGGATGTAGCAGTAGTAACAGCTAAACTCTTAGTCTCTGATTTAACCGGGCAAGTAATAGACGTAAAGCTAAAATCAATATAAAATGAAGACATTAAAATTGTTGGAGACATTTCTGAAGATGCGTAGCAAACGATATCTCTTAAATCGATTGCTAGAAGTTGTATTAGGATACCCTTTATATGTTTTCTCCTTTTTGTGTGTTCGTGACAGAAATAAATGGCTATTTGGAACCAATGTCGGATTTGTAGATAACGCTAAATATTTATTTATATATACCAATGAACAGAAAGACAAAATTCGTCCCATTTGGATAACATCATCTAAAGATGATGTAGAAAGAATTCATAAAATGGGATTTGAGGCATATCTTAAGTATTCGATAAAAGGATTGTATCACTCATTAACAGCTCATGTTTATGTTTTTACATATCATTCTAAAGATATAAATTTTTTTACTTCTGGTAATGTGTGCAAGATTAACTTATGGCATGGTGTTGGAATTAAAGGGGGAAATGGAGGTAAAAAAGATAACAATTTTGCTTCGAAGAAGAATAGTAGTTATTTAACAAAAATACTTCTTCCGCATATGTATGAAAAGAATACTCTGTTTTTGTCTACCTCCGATATGATGGATAAGCATTTTAAGCAAATGTTTTCTTTGGATGATAAGGTTATTTTTGATGCAATCTATCCCCGTTGCTATTATATGTGTAAATCTAAGAAGGAAATTCTTTCATTTATTGATAAATATGAACCCAAATCAATGAGGGAAATGATTGCTAAACTGTCTAATTATGATAAAGTATATCTTTACATGCCGACTTGGCGAGGTAACTTGAATGATGATTTTATACATGAAGCTAATTTTGATTTTGAAAAGCTGAATGACATTTTAGTAAAGCAGAATAGATTATTTATATTGAAACTTCATCCTGCGGTAAGAATATTGCAGAATGTAAATGAAAAGGAGTATTCTAATATTTGTTTTTTAGATAAGAGATTAGATATTTATCCTCTTCTTCCTTTTGTTGATATTCTTATAACAGATTACTCATCTATATATTATGATTTCTTGTTATTAGACAAAGGTATTTTATTGTATCCATTTGATAAACAACGTTTCATAGAAAATAGTAATGATTTGGCTTTTGATTACGACGAATATACACCAGGAAAAAGAGTTTATTCTATGACAGATTTTTTATCTGTTATTGCATCAGATGATATTCTAGAAATTGATGATAAAGATAAAAAAAGGATATTGCATGCTTTTTGGGGTAAATCAGATAAAAACAGATTAGATCTCCTATATGATAAGATAAAGACTGTATGAAGCATCGTTTACTGTTATTATATTCTTGGCTGGTTAAAACTGTGTTGTTTTTTTTTCCTGACATTCCGTTAATTATGAGATTTCGGGGATTCTTATATAGTTTAGGAATGCCTTCATGTGGAAGTAATTTTCAAGTAGCTCATAACGTAATATTGAATTCTATTGAAGGACTTACTGTTGGAAATAATGTCTATCTGGCAATGGGAAATATCATATATGCTCATGGGAAAGCTATTATTGGAAACAATGTAATGTTTGGTCCTGACTGTTTACTGACTACTGGAAATCATACTTTTGGGAATGGCTCATATCGTTACGGTGCATCTGTAGAGAAAGAAGTCAGAATTAAAGATGGCTGTTGGATTGCAGCTCATTGTGTAATATTACCAGGTTCCGTATTACCAGCACGCTCTATATTGGCTGCAGGTGCTGTATTAACAAAGCATTTGCAGGAAGCGTGTGAAGATGCTATTTATATAGGCATTCCTGCCAAGTTTGTAAAAAAAAGAATTTAATTTTTAGCAGAATATTTCATGGATCAGATTAGAATTGCCGTAATCGGCCTCGGTTACGTAGGGCTTCCTTTGGCCCGCCTTTTTTCGACGAAGTATAAAACAGTGGGTTTTGATATGAATCGGTTGCGTGTAGATGCTTTAATGGCAGGATACGATGCTACATTGGAGGTCTCAGATGAGTTGCTTCAAGATGCTATTCAAAATCATGGTTTTATCTGTACAACAGAGTTGGAAGATATTAAAGATTGCAATTTTTATGTTGTTGCAGTTCCCACTCCTGTAGATGTAAATAACCGTCCGGATTTGAAGCCGTTATGGGAAGCCAGTGAAACTGTTGGAAAAGTAATTTCAAAGGGGGATATTGTAGTTTATGAATCTACGGTTTATCCGGGGGTCACTGAGGAAGAGTGTTTGCCGGTTGTAGAAAAAGTCTCAGGTTTGAAATTTAACGTCGATTTTTTTGCTGGTTATTCTCCGGAACGCATTAATCCGGGAGATAAAGAACATACTGTAGAAAAGATTAAAAAAGTAACTTCTGGATCAACTCCTGAAATTACAGACATTGTGGATAGTATATATAATTCAGTTTTGGTGAACGGTACTCACAAGGCTCCAAGTATTAAAGTAGCAGAAGCCTCTAAAATTATTGAAAATTCTCAGCGAGATGTGAATATTGCCTTTATGAATGAATTGGCAAAAATATTCAATGCAATGGAAATTGATACAAATGATGTGATAGAAGCTGCTGCCTCTAAATGGAATTTTATAAAGCTGAAACCCGGACTAGTCGGAGGACATTGTATTAGTGTAGATCCATATTATTTGATACAGAAAGCACAAGTTTACGGTGTACTGCCACGAGTGATGTCTGCTGCCCGCCGATTGAATGACGGCATGGGGGATTATGTAGCCAATCAAGTGATTAAGCTGATGAATAAAAAAGGTGTTTTGGTAAAAGGGGCAAAAATTTTATTGTTAGGTATAACATTTAAAGAAAATTGTCCGGACATCCGTAATACAAAGATTGTGGATATTTATAGCACTCTGTCTGAATATACTCAAAACATTGTTGTATACGACCCGTGGGCGGATTCTGCTAAAGTTAACCATGAATATGGTATTTCTCTTACAGAAAAATCTTTGGAAGAGTTGCGTGGGGGATTTGACGTTGTTGTGTTGGGTGTAGCCCATGGTGCTTTTAAAAATGAAGACATTCGCTCTTTCTTGAAAAATAAGGATGGGGTAGTGTATGATGTAAAGGGCATTTTGGATAGAGAAATTATAGACGGAAGACTGTAAGAGTTATGCTTTCTATTATTTGCCCTATTTATAATGAAACAAAATATATTGATGTGTGCATTCAATCTATTTTGCTTCAAGATTATCCTAAAGAACACTTGGAAGTGCTATTTGTGGATGGCATGAGCCAGGATGGTACTCGTGATATAGTGGGTAGCTATTCTAAGCAATATCCTTTTATCCGTTTGCTTGATAATGAAAAACGTATAGTGCCGATAGCTATGAATATTGGGATAAAAGCATCAAAGGGAGATGTTATCATGCGTTTAGATGCTCATGCACAATATCCAACAAACTATTTTTCGGCATTAGTGAAAGCGTTGAAATCTTTGGATGCCGATAATGTAGGGGCTGCTTGTCGGACGGATGTGCTTAATAAGACGGCTAAAACTTTAGCCATAAAAGAGGTGTTAAGTAATAGATTTGGCGTAGGAAATTCCACATTCCGTTTAGGGGTTGACAAGGTGATGGAAGTAGACACAGTTCCTTTTGGCTGTTGGAAAAGGGAGATTTTTGATAAATATGGTTTTTATGATGAACGTTTGATAAGAAATCAGGATATAGAACTGAACAAACGTATAGTACGTGGAGGAGGACATATTTATATTGTGCCTGATACGTATTGTGTTTATTTAGCTCGTGAGACATTCAAGGGGCTGGCGAAGAACAATTTTGGAAATGGAAAATGGAATATATTGACAGTGTACTATACAAAACAAATGAAATCCCTTTCAATAAGACATTTTGTACCGTTATTGTTTTTGTTGTCTTTGATTATTCCATTGGTTATGATGCTTTTCTATTTTTCGGCTGTAATTATTTCGTTAATCTCCTTATTATTGTACCTCATTTCGATTTCTGTAATCAGTTTATCATTGTCTTTGAAAAAAAAACTGTGTTTCAGTTATTTGATGATGGCTTTTGTTGTTTTGCATTTATCGTATGGGTGGGGATCTTTAAATGGTATAATTAGTGTATTGAAGTATGGAAAATAGTTTTACTTTATATAAGGGGTGTTGGTTGAGTAAATGTCCTCCACATAGTAGTCGTTATTTGAAAACAGACGAATGTGATAAATTGTTAAGTGGGGGGGGTATTTGTTAAGAAATGTTTATGGCTGGGATTGCGAGCATGAAACTTCATTTTGGTTTGTCATAAAAGATTCTTTTGGAGGAATGGAAGAGCTGTCTTCAAAAATGAGAAATCAAGTGAAGAAATCGTTGAAGACATACGATGTGTGTCGTGTATCGGCAAGTGAGATGCTTCGGGTAGGTTTCCCTATTTTTCAAGTAGCGGTAGAAAACTATAAGGTGAAAGCTGCTCGGATAACTGTGGAAGCTTTTGAAACTAGAATACAGCAAAGTGAAAAAGTGGGCAATGTTGATTTTTGGTGTGTATATACAAAGGAAACTCATAAAGCGGTAGCGTTAGCCATTAATACGCTTCATAAGGATTGTTGTGAGTATAATACAATGAAGGCCGATCCAGCTTATTTGAGAAATTCCACTTATCCTTATTATGGGCTTATCTATGAAATGAATCGTTATTATTTACAAGAATTGGGATTTAAGTATGTAAGTGATGGCGCTCGCAGTATTACAGAACACTCAAATATTCAGTCTTTTTTGATAGATAAATTCCATTTTAGAAAAGCTTGTTGTCAATTGCAGATAGTTTACCAATGGTGGATGAAAATTGCTATAAACATATTATTCCCCTTTCGTAAGCTGATTTCTGTTCAATCTGTAAAAGCTATTTTGAATATGGAAGCAATGCGAAGAAATAAGTATTGATGAATTTTTTATTATGTTATTAAAATCTCTTTTCGATCGTGGAGGTTCCTTCTTCGGTCTTATCTTTTTGTTTCCTGTTTTATTGGTTGTAGCCCTCTTGATTTGTATCAAGATGCCAGGTGGTCCTGTTATCTTCAAGCAGAAAAGGGTTGGACAACATGGTAAGTTGTTTACCATGTACAAATTCCGTTCTATGACCGTTAGTCATTCCGGTAGTTCTGTTTCAGTGAAAGGAGAGAGCCGTATCACTCCTTTGGGGGCGAAATTGCGGAAATATAAATTAGATGAATTGCCCGAATTATGGAATGTGCTGATAGGTGACATGAGTTTTGTCGGTCCCCGTCCGGATGTTCCGGGATATGCGGACAAACTGGAGGGTGACGATAGAAGAATGCTGCTGCTGAAACCGGGAATTACCGGACCAGCAAGTCTGAAATATAGGAATGAAGAAGAACTGTTGGCAGAGCAGGAAGATCCCCAATGGTATAATGACAAAATACTTTTTCCGGATAAAGTAAAAATAAATATAGAATATCTGGATCATTGGTCTTTGGGAGATGACATTAAAATCATTATTTATACAATATTTGGAAAAGGTTTGTAATATCATAAAATGGTTATTTGTGCCTTATTATCTGTGGCGTAAATAGCCTTTTTTTTCTTATACGCTTACTTTTCATATTATCATTTTCTTTTAATCATATAATTTAATGGACAAGAGAATTTATCTTTGCCTTGCTCACATGAGCGGCAAGGAGCAGGCTTTTATAAAGGAAGCTTTCGATACTAACTGGGTTGTTCCTTTGGGCCCCAACGTGAATGCTTTCGAAGAAGAACTGAAACATTTTGTAGGACAGGATAAGGAAGTTGTTGCTTTATCTGCGGGTACGGCAGCTATCCATCTGGGATTAATTCAATTAGGAGTTGGAGTCGGCGATGAGGTGATCTGCCAGTCATTCACTTTCTGTGCGTCAGCCAACCCTGTTGCTTATCAGGGGGCGACTCCTGTATTTATCGACAGTGAGGAGGATACCTGGAATATGGACCCTGCTTTGCTGGAGGAAGCCATCAAAGACAGAATCGCAAAGACAGGTAAGAAGCCGAAAGCTATTCTTCCTGTTCATCTTTACGGTATGCCTGCCAGGATTGATGAGATTTGCGCGATAGCCGCTAAATATGATATTTCAGTGCTGGAGGATGCTGCGGAAGCTTTGGGTTCTGAGTTTAAGGGACAGAAGTGCGGTACGTTCGGTACCTTTGGTGTGTTGTCTTTCAATGGTAATAAGATGATCACGACTTCGGGTGGCGGCGCTTTGATTGTTCCTGATGAAAGCACCAAGAAGCAGACTATGTTTTATGCTACGCAGGCTCGTGAACCTTTCCCTCATTACCAGCATGAAAAGATCGGTTACAATTATCGTATGAGTAATATTTGTGCCGGCATCGGTCGTGGTCAGATGACTGTATTGGATGAGCATATTGCGCATCACCGTCATGTGCATGCTCTTTACGAGAAGGCTTTTGAAGGTGTGGACGGTATTACTTTGAAATCTAATCCTGATGGTCGTTTCAACGCTAATTATTGGCTGTCTACTATTCTGATAGATCCTGTGAAGACCGGTACTAACTATGATGAGGTCCGCCGTAACCTGGATGAACAGGGAATTGAGACCCGTCCCTTGTGGAAACCTATGCATTTGCAGCCTGTCTATGCAGCTAATCCTTGTTATGTGAATGGTGTTTCTGAACGTTTGTTTAATATGGGTTTATGTATTCCTGCCGGTCCTTGGGTGACGGATGAAGATGTGGCTTATATTGTAGAACAGATAAAAGGCTGTTGCTAAAAGTAGTTGTGGAATCTTGCGGATTGAATAAATAGTGGCATCTTTGTAGTAGAAAGGAGAACGAGATATGACAACGAATTTAACAATAGAGTTAGACAATAACTTATTGGAAAGCCTTAACCAATACGCTAAAAGCAGAGGAAGAACTGTATCTGAAATATTAGAGGGACAGTTGCGCAAATTGGTGCAGATTCAATCAAAGAGAAAAACAACTCCGGTTTCTACTAAACTACGTGGAGTTGTAAAGTTGCCTAAGGATTTTGACTATAAAAAGGAGATGGAAGAAAGATATAAGAAAAGCATTGTATTCTGAATTTTCTGATTATGAAGATGCTATACGGCATTATGCTGCGTTACAAGATGCTTCAGTTGAAGGTGTAATAACACGGAATATTAAAGATTATCAGTATTCAGATATTCCAGTGCTGTTACCAACAGAATGCCATAAGTAATATTAAAGTTTGTTGGACTAATAAAGCAAGTGAGCCGCTATCCGGAAATCATTCGGATGGTGGCCTTTTTTGTTTGTGGACAGATCCACTGCCTTCTTATTATTTGCAGGGGGCGGGATAGCTTGGTTATTTTCTATTTTTAAGCTGGAAGATTATAGTTAATATTGGTAGCAATGCAGTTACTTGCAAGCAATGCTCAGAAAAATATTTCATTGTGAACTCTAATAATTTAAAGAATATACCTATTGAATAGAAAAAAACTATAACTTTGTTCTCAATTGATACAATTGTAAAAAATAGCTATTCACGTAATATTTGTAATTTGCATTGATTATTTCGAAAGAAAAAAGAGTGATTAGGCAAAATATTGTATTTTTAATTAATGGTTATGGCTATATTTGAAATTGGTACTAATTTTGACAATGTAGATGTATCACAAGAATTTGTCAATCGAGGAGTAACTTGTATTGGGTGGAATATTTTAGAAGCTCCAGAATTATACAGATATTTAGAAATGTAAAAAACGGCGATGTGATTTTTATTAAATCATTTTCTCTAGAATAGGGAAATAGATAAATAGTTGATCTTGTTGTTTTATAATAATAATATTAAGTAAAAATGATAACAATATGGTTGTAGAATTACAAGTAGGAGATAGTAATTTTATTCATTTAACTCCTTTAAAGGAAATAGACTCTGACAATAATTCAATTTATGTGTTGATTGATCAGGAAAATAAACCGTGGATGAAATTACGGCATAGTGGAAGTAATTTTGTAATATTAGAGAAATCTGAGGAAATAACTGAATCTATCGAAAATTTGGATGCTAAACTAGATCAGCTATTGTTAAAAGTTATAGAATCAGAGCAGTCGGGGACTGAAAATACAGAAACGACCATTGAACCACTAATAGATCCTTATGATCCTGACAAAATAAAAGTGTCTTCGAAACAATTTAGTATAAAGCTCATTAAAGATATGATTGATGGTGGTGATGTTGATTTAAGTCCTGATTTTCAGCGTAATTTTGTGTGGAATAGCGGACAAAAATCTAGGCTTATAGAATCTATACTTCTGAGAATACCGTTGCCAATGTTTTATTTCTCTGAGGATGATGAAGGGAGATTGGTTGTAATTGATGGGTTGCAACGTCTTACAACCATCAATGAATTTATGGATAATAAATTTCCTCTTTGGGGATTGGAATATTTGAATAAAAACTGTGAAGGACGCTATTATAAAGAAGAAGATGGTAAAAAGGGGTTAGATGCAAAATATTTTAGATGGTTTAATTTAACTCAATTATCTAGCAATGTAATAGATCCTTCGTCTCCCACAAAAGTAAAGTATGATATTTTTAGACGAATTAATACAGGTGGAAAACCTCTTAATAATCAAGAAATAAGGAATTGCTTAGCAGGAAAGGGGTTGCGAGAAACACTTAAAAAGATGGTTAATTTACCAGAATTTAAGAGAGCAACAGACCACAGTATTAAGTCTACAAGAATGGACGATCAAGAAGTTGCATTACGGTTTATATTGTTTCATGAGCTTATTAATGAAGATGAGACATTGGATAATTATACTGGCTATATTGAACAATTAATGGATGATATAACAGAACGATTAGTGAAAAAAGAAGAGAAGGATCTTAGTCATTATGTGGACTTATTTTCTAAATCAATGAAAAATGCCTATTATCTATTTGGCTCTCGTTATGCATTTCGCAAAATTCAACTGAAAGATATTGAACCAGGAGCATATAAACAATTAATTAATAAAGCATTATTTGTTAGCTGGTCGGTATTATTGTCAAAATACGATCCTGTATTAATTGAAGAGCGTAATTCTGTTCAAGCTCTATTAATGCCATTGGCTAAAGAAATAACCGAAGACCAACAGTTTTTATATTATTTGTCTTCAGGCACAAATGGTAAAGCTAATGTTAGGTATGCTTTTATGAAAGCTAGCATGATAATTGAAGATTTTTTAAAATGATTGTTTATGAAGTATTTGGAAGTAAAGAATTTTAAATGTTTTCGAGATATTAGATTGCCCATAAATGGATTAACTGTTTTGGCGGGCGCTAATGGAAATGGTAAAAGTTCATCTATTCAAGCACTGTTGTTGTTACGTAGTACTATTGAACGTTGTTCAAAACTGAATATACAGAAACATGAATATGAGAAGACTGAAGAAAAAGGTCTTACTTTTATAGAATTAAATGGTAAATATTGTTTAAATCTTGGTAATTGTGAACATGTAATATCCCATAGTTCAAATAATTCTATAGTTGAATTGGAGTTTTCTGATATGACATCATCTTTTGAAGTAAAATATGATGCGTCAGGTGATTCTTTATATTTGCGTCCATTTGTTGTTTCAAATCGTAAGCGTCCGTTGATTCTTTTTCAACATGAATTTCATTATTTAAATGCAGAAAGATTAGGACCTCGTATTAAGCAAGAAATCAGGTATTTTGATTTTCCCAATACTGGTTTTCAAGGAGAGTATGTTGCACAGTTACTGGGCGATACTGATTTTAGTTATTCGTTTAAAGTTGAAGATTTGCGAAGACATCCTAAGGTGCTAAGTCCAAGACTGGAACAACAAGTAAATGCTTGGCTTAATGAATTAATGCCTGGGGTCTCAGTTTCTTCAAAATATGATAGGTCAACAATGTCAGCGCAAATAACAATGGATAATTTTTTCTCTTCAGGAGGAACAGTTTTACCTCCTAATATTGGATTCGGAATAAGTTATGTGTTGCCAATTATTGTTACAGGATTAATAGCACAAAAGGGAAGTATGATAATTGTTGAAAATCCAGAAGCGCATCTTCACCCTTCTGCACAATCAAAGATTGGTCGCTTTTTGTCAATGGTTGCAGAGTCTGGTGTGAGTGTCATTGTAGAAACACATAGTGATCATGTATTAAATGGGATTCAGATTGCTTGTGCAAAATGTGAAATAAAACCATCAAGTGTTTCTGTTAATTACTTTACTCATAATGAAAACTCAGATCAACCCATTCTTGAAACTATATCTGTTAATGAGAAAGGGGAACTGTCTTACTGGCCTCGAGGCTTTTTTGATCAAACTCAAATAGATTTTGCTGAACTTTTTAGACTACGAAAGCGATGAATAATTTCTATTTATTGAATGAAGCAATTGATTTGGCTGACTTTGTTGCTTTTAAAGAGGGAATGCTAGAGTTGAATGCTATAGAAAAAGAAAATGATGATAATTTTTGGAAGCATGATGATGTATGGAATCTGAGAGTTATTGAAATTTTATTTTCGACTTATGGACAAGAAGAACAAGTTATTTCTCAATTTTTAATGCAAATAACTTCAAAAAATGGAGTCTATTTGGGCGATGAAGAAAGTTTGGATAACTTTTTCCCGAATGAGCTAAATGCCTTTCTTGGAATTGATTTTTCTTTGATTGATTGTATAAGAGGAGAAAAACAAATAATAGATAATAACACTTTTCAACTCATAAAAAAGAATGATTTGTGGAATGTCACCTATCGAAATATGTGGAGTAAGAAAGAGAAATTATTTCCAAATTTAATATTTTGTGAAGATGTAGAAAAACAATTATTACTAATTGGAGATTCTTCTTATTTTAATCAAATCATAGACAGGCTTGTGGTGTTTAATAAAGCTGTCTCTCTATGGAAAGAAGGTTCGTTTAGTTATAAGACCATTAACGCTAATTATTCATTGAGAATTTCTCCAGAATCGGATAAAACAATGAGCAAGTTTGGTAATGAGAGAATATGTAAATTACCAGATGGAAATACTGAATACTTTGAATTACATATAAAAACAGGTGATTTGAGATTTCATTTTTATGCAGATGACTGTGTGAAGAAAGTGTATATTGGATATATTGGACCTCATCTGAATACGATTACGGGGTAACTGTAGTTTCTCTGGCTCTCGGTGTTTGATTTATGATCTGATTCATTGTTACTTATAACTTTTCTCAGAAAAACTGCTCTCACTGCTCCTTTTCCTTCTTTTATTAGAGATTTAATCCTCACCTTTGCATTATCGTTGATCAGCGAAGTGAATTAAAACGGAATTTAAATCTCTAAATGAAAAAAGTAGAATGAGTGTAATTTTTAGAACGGTGGAGAGACCGTCTGACCCTCGGGTTGAGAATTCTCCCAAAAAGTATTTCCCGCAATTAGTAACTTTAGGACAAAGTGTGAATCTGGCATTTATTGCCCAAAAGATGCAGGATCGTTCATCGCTGTCTATCGGTGATATCAGAAGTGTAGTACAGAACTTTGTAGAGAAGTTGAAAGAACAGTTGTTGGAAGGTAAGACGGTGAATATTGCCGGATTGGGCGTATTTATGCTGGCTGCCAAGTCGAAAGGATCGGATAAGGCGGAGGATATTACAGCTAAGAGCGTGGATAGTGTCCGTATCTGCTTCCAAGCCAATAAGGAGTTGAAGATAACCAAGGCTGCTACCCGCGCCGGTGAAAAGTTGGATCTGGTCAGTCTGGACGATTATCTGAAAGGGTTATCGAATGTTCCTACGGGAGGTGGTTCGGATAGTGGTTCGGGAGACAACCCGGGCGGCGGAGGACTGGATGAAAATCCTCTCGGTTAACGAAAACTAATAATTAAAGCTAAAGAAGATTTCTATGAAGAAAACGAGTTGGAATGTGATATTAAAAGTGATTATTGCCGTAGCCACTGCCATTGCAGGTGTAATCGGAGTACAGGCAATGACGCAAGGATAAGAACTGTTTAAAATAAGCCGGAAGTGCATTTGATTTGCACTCCCGGCTATTTTTTAGTAGACTGGAAAGCTACTTTTCAATCCATTTCACTATTTCCTCCGATAACGGATTGGTACTTGAACCATAAGAAGCTACCCATTTTCCGTTTTCATCAATCAGGAATTTATGGAAATTCCAACCGACTTTTGCGTCTTGCACACCATTCTCGCTCTTCTGGGTTAACCATTTATACAAAGGAGCAATGTCTTTTCCCTTTACAGAGATTTTAGCCATCATAGGAAAGGTTACTCCATAATTCAATGTACAAAATTCTTTGATTTCCTCATTACTGCCCGGCTCCTGACTCAGGAAATTATTAGCAGGAAAGCCGATTATTACAAAATTATCCTTTCCATACTTCTCATATAACTCTTCGAGCTTAGCGTATTGCGGAGTAAATCCACATTTGGAAGCGACATTAACTACCAGCACTTTTTTACCTTTAAAGGTGGAAAGTGATATATCTTCTCCGTCAATGGTCTTGACTGTAAAGTCGTAGAAACTCTTTTGCTGTGCCTGAGCAGCTATTGCCATCATTGCCATAAAAATACTTATAATAATTGTTTTCATCTTTATATTCTGTTTATCTATAAAAACAAAACGGAGACTCAAATAGTTTATCATTGAAATAAAAAAAACACTACCTTTGCGCCCCGGTAAAAGATTAGTTTTTTGTAGGTAAAAATAGGAATGAAGAAGAGTCTTATCGCATTAGCATTCGGCACCTTGGGATTAGGGATTGCCGAATTTGTCATGATGGGTATCTTGCCCGATGTGGCTAAAGATTTAGGTATCAGTATCCCTGTTGCGGGGCATTTTATTTCCGCATACGCTTTGGGAGTTTGTGTAGGTGCACCTGTATTGATCTTAGCCCGTAAGCATCCATTAAAACATATTTTACTGGTATTGGTTACCTTGATGATGATAGGAAATACCTGTGCGGCACTGGCACCTAACTACTGGGTATTATTGCTGGCACGCTTTATCTCCGGACTTCCTCATGGTGCATATTTCGGAGTAGCCTCTATTGTGGCGGAAAAGTTGGCTGATAAAGGAAAAGGTTCCGAGGCTGTATCAATAATGATAGCTGGGATGACCATAGCCAATCTGTTCGGAGTTCCACTGGGTACTTCTTTGAGTAATTCCATTTCCTGGCGTGTCACTTTCTTATTGGTAGGTTGTTGGGGTGTGATTATACTTTATTATATCTGGCGTTGGGTGCCTCATGTGGAAGGATTGAAAGATACAGGATTCAAGGGGCAATTCCAATTTCTGAAAACACCGGCTCCCTGGCTGATCTTGGGTGCAACGGCTTTAGGAAACGGAGGTGTTTTCTGCTGGTATAGTTATATCAATCCGTTGTTGACGGAGGTATCCGGATTTACTGCGGAAAGCATTACCGCGCTGATGGTATTGGCGGGCTTTGGTATGGTGGTAGGTAATCTGGTTAGCGGACGGCTTTCCGACCGTTATACTCCCGGGAAAGTGGGGACTACTGTGCAGGCTATGATCTGTATTGTATTGCTGTTGATATTCTTCTTGTCTCCTTACCCGTGGTTATCTGCATTGCTGATGTGTCTTTGTACGGCCGGTCTGTTTGCGGTTTCCAGTCCGGAACAGGTGCTGATAATCCGTGTGGCAAAAGGGGGAGAGATGTTGGGAGCAGCCTGTGTACAGGTAGCATTCAATCTCGGAAATGCTATTGGAGCCTATGTGGGAGGATTAGCCATTAGTGGTGGATACCGTTATCCGGCACTGGCTGGAGTGCCTTTCGCTATGGTAGGTTTTATCCTGTTTCTGACCTTCTACAAGAAATATCAGGCGAAATATTAAAACATTTCAATATCTTTTCGTATTTTTGTCCGCAAGTATTAACTAAACGAAACGAATTATGAAAACTTTGAATGTTGGAAAAATACTTTTTTTACTGATGATTGTCATGGGGGTGTCATCATGTGGTGATGAGTATTACACTGACGATTATTTGAGAAACAGTGATGAAAAACTATGCGCAAAAAAATGGGTGGAAGAATACACAACAGAGAACAAAGACGGTGTTGAAGTGTTATGTAGTCATCAATTAAAATTTGCTAAGGCTGATTATTCTGGTCAAGAGATTTGGGAATATTATCGTAGTGGAGAAAGTCGCCCTTATGAAACAACTTCACGTACTTTTACGTGGAAATGGATAGATAAGACAATGGAGGGTTTGATTTTGAACTATGGTGCCGGTGAAATAAAGTACTTTGATAATGTATGGGTACGTGAGAACTATTTATCCGGCAAATTGAATGGAATGATTGTGATGATGGTAGGTACTAATTTTTAATAATAATGCCTTATGAAACGCTTAATTTATAAGCTATTTTTTCTTTCAGTCCTTTTCATTGGGCTTACAGCTTGTGATGATCAGGAAGAGACTGAATACAATTTACCAGGTGAGTGGTATACTTCTGAAGAGATTGATTTTGGAGCGTACACTTGGGGGAGAGGAACAGTCATGACATTTAATGAGCGATATCAAGGTACTATTGGCTCAAAAGGTGACCCGAACTATCTTATTTTTAGATGGTACTGGGTTGAAGGAGTGTATAATTTGATGGAATTGGAATTTTTGGATGACGGTAGTATGGCTTATATTTGGGGAGCTCAGGCTGATGCCAATACTTTTAGCGGCACTTGGTATAATAGTTGGAGGGAATACAAGGACGATATGAATGGGCAAAGCTTTTATATGCGTCGTGTTCGATAAATTATATTTTATTACATAAAAAACGCAGATTGATGAGAGTAAAACTTTTCAATCTGCGTTTTTTTATATTATTTCTTCAGAAATAACTTCTTGAATTCATTCGGATAAGGCGTTTCAAACTTCATCAACTCTCCTGTAACCGGATGGTAGAAACAAAGCTTGAAAGCATGAAGGGCCAAGCGTCCAATGGGGTTTACGTCTTCTATTCCGTAGCGGCCATCACCAATAATAGGATGCCCTAAGTCCTGCATGTGCACACGAATTTGGTTCTTACGACCGGTCTCAAGATCCAACTCTACAAGAGAATAACCGTTGGCACGCTTAATTGTGCGATAGTGTGTGATTGCTTTCTGCCCTCCGTCATCTGTTGGACTGGAATAAACATAAAGCGTACGATCAGTAAGCCAGGATATGACACAACCTGCATTCTTTTCCATTTCTCCTGTGACTACGGCTACATAGCGACGGTCGGTTACAATCTCATGCCAGTTGTCGCGCAATGTGCGCTGCGTTTTTTCATCCTTTGCAAACATCATCAGTCCGGAAGTGTCACGATCGAGGCGATGAACGATGTACACGCTGCTACCACGTCCATTAGAGCGTTGAACATATTCATTTAGAATATGATATGCTGTACGTTCCTTCTGGCGTTCACTGCTGACTGACAGCAGGCCTTGCATCTTTTCCACCACTATGATATATGCATCCTCATATACAATCTTCAGCAGGTTGTTATGGAATTCTTTCTTGCCTTTATCACGACTGATTTGTACTTTCATACCCGGTTTTAACGGGAAATTATATTGAGTGGTTATCACACTGTCTACGAATACCACTCGCTTGTTGAGCAATGATTTTAGTTTGGTACGGCTGGCATCCGGCATCTTGGTTGCCAGAAACTCCATAAGTTCCATCGGTTCGTTTACTGTGTAGTCCGTATATTGGGTGCGGGCTCTCGCCACTATTTTTCCTCTTGCCACGTTGATAGTGATTAATGGTTAGTGATTAATGATAAAATTCTCAGTCTTCATTTCTTAATTCCAGAAGCACTACGTTTTCTACGTGGTGGGTGTGGGGGAACATATCTACCGGTTGTATGGCTTTTACTTTATATTTTACGTCGAGCAGTTGCAGGTCGCGTGCCTGTGTGGCAGGATTGCAACTTACATATACGATACGTTTCGGTTCGGCAAACAGGATAACATCTACCACATCCTGATGCATTCCTGCACGCGGAGGATCGGTAATGATAACATCCGGGCGACCATATTGGTTGATAAAATCCTGAGTCAGCATGTCTTTCATATCACCGGCAAAGAATAATGTATTCTTAATCCCGTTGATTTCTGCATTTACCTTTGCATCTTCGATAGCTTCGGGTACATATTCGATACCAATAACCTGGCGGGCTTGTTTGGAAACAAAGTTGGCAATGGTTCCTGTACCTGTATAAAGGTCGTAAACCAACTCCTTACCGGTCAGTCCGGCGAAGTTGCGTGCTATCTTATAAAGATTGTATGCTTGTTCGGAGTTTGTCTGATAGAATGATTTAGGACCTATTTTGAAGCGTAATCCTTCCATCTCTTCGAAGATGTGATCTTTCCCCTTGAAAGTGTACACATCCAGGTCGGTAATGGTATCATTACGCTTATTATTAATAATGTATAGGAGAGAGGTAATTTCAGGGAATGTATCTGATACATATTGCAGGAGTTGCTTGAATAATCTCAATTCTTCTCCCTCTTCTTCTATTTTAGCTATGAGGATAACCATTAATTCTCCGGTGGTAGATGTGCGGATGATCATGTTGCGCAACATGCCTTCCTGTGTGCGGAGGTTGATGAAGGAATAATTGTGTTCGTAAGCATAATCACGTACGGCATTGCGGATACGGTTGGATATGTCATCTTGCAACCAGCACTTCTCTATAGCCAGTACTTTATCGAAAGCGTTGGGGATATGGAAACCTACGGCATTCATCTGTTCGTATACCACATTCTGTTTTATTTCTTCTTCCGTCAACCAACGTTTGTTAGAAAAAGTGTACTCCAGTTTATTTCTGTAGAATTGTGTTTTCTCTGAACCGAGGATTGGAGAAATTTCCGGAAGTTCGATTTTTCCGATGCGGGTAAGGTTGTCCGTTACTTGTTTTTGCTTGTACTTGATTTGCTCGGAATAGGGAAGAACTTGCCATTTGCAACCGCCACATACGCCATAATGTTGGCAAAATGGGACAGCTCTTTCACGAGAATATTCGTGGAACTTCACTGCTACAGCTTCAGCATAATGATGCTTTTTTCTCTTAATTTGCAGGTCTACTACATCTCCGGGAACGACATAAGGTACGAAAATAACCAAATCATTAACCTTTGCGATGGCTTTTCCTTCGGCAGCCACATCCGTTATTGTCACTTTCTCCAGTAGAGGAAGCTCTTTTCTATTTCTTGCCACTTTTACACCAGTCTAATAAATTATTCTGCAAAAATAGACATTTTTTCGGGAATTCTCTCTATGAAGTGAAATATTAAAGATTGCAATGTCGAAATTGCATTTTGATAGAAAGTTTTTTCTCAAAAAGTTTTCTAGTATGCGAAATATACTTAGATTTGCGAACAGAAAAAAATCACAATTGAGAAACTTAAATTTATATTATGGACAAAAAAAGAGTTTATACCTTTGGTAATGGTCAGGCAGAAGGAAAGGCTGACATGAAGAATCTTTTGGGGGGTAAAGGCGCTAACCTTGCCGAGATGAACCTTATTGGGGTTCCGGTTCCTCCCGGTTTTACAATCACGACTGAGGTTTGTACCGAATATAATGAGATGGGGCAGGAAAAAGTGGTTGCCCTGTTGAAAGGCGAAGTAGAAAGCGCCATAGCAAGAGTGGAAGAATTGATGTCTTCTAAGTTCGGTGATATAGAAAATCCCTTACTGGTTTCAGTACGTTCCGGTGCTCGCGCTTCCATGCCGGGTATGATGGACACAATCCTTAATCTGGGTCTGAACGATGAAGTGGTAGAAGGATTGACACGTAAAACTGGCAATGCCCGTTTTGCATGGGACTCTTACCGTCGTTTCGTACAGATGTATGGTGACGTGGTTTTGGGTATGAAGCCAACTAATAAGGAGGATATCGATCCGTTCGAAGCTATCATTGAAGAAGTGAAGCATGCGAAAGGTGTGAAGCTGGATAACGAATTGGAAGTGGAAGACCTCAAAGAATTGGTGAAGAAGTTTAAAGCTGCCGTGAAGGAGCAAACCGGAAAAGATTTCCCGGCTTGTGCTTATGAGCAGTTGTGGGGTGCTGTTTGCGCAGTATTTAACTCCTGGATGAACGAACGTGCTATTCTGTATCGTAAGATGGAAAGTATACCCGATGAGTGGGGTACAGCTGTCAACGTACAGGCAATGGTATTCGGTAATATGGGCGAAACTTCAGCTACAGGTGTTTGCTTCAGCCGCGATGCCGGTACGGGTGAAGACTTGTTTAATGGTGAATACCTGATCAACGCACAGGGTGAAGACGTTGTGGCAGGTATCCGTACTCCGCAACAGATTACAAAGGTCGGTTCGCAACGCTGGGCAGAACTTGCAGGCGTTAGCGAAGAAGAGCGTGCAGCAAAATATCCGTCCATGGAAGAGGCTATGCCGGAAATCTACAAGGAGCTGGATATGCTGCAAACTAAATTGGAAAACCACTATAAGGATATGCAGGATATGGAGTTTACTGTGCAGGAAGGTAAGCTTTGGTTCCTCCAGACGCGTAACGGTAAACGTACCGGTGCAGCTATGGTGAAGATTGCAATGGATCTGCTGCATCAGGGTATGATTGATGAAAAAACAGCTTTGATGCGCTGTGAACCCAATAAATTGGATGAATTGCTTCATCCTGTATTTGATAAGACTGCTTTGAAACAAGCTAAAGTTCTGACTCGCGGTCTTCCTGCATCTCCGGGTGCTGCTACTGGACAAATTGTGTTCTTTGCAGATGATGCTGCAGAATGGCATGCTGCCGGTAAGCGTATTATAATGGTACGTATCGAAACTTCTCCCGAAGACTTGGCCGGTATGGCAGTTGCAGAAGGTATTCTTACTGCCCGTGGTGGTATGACGTCTCATGCAGCAGTAGTGGCCCGTGGTATGGGTAAGTGTTGTGTGTCGGGTGCCGGTGCTTTGAATATTGATTATAAGGCTCGTACGGTAGAAATAGATGGCGTTCTGCTGAAAGAAGGCGATTATATTTCATTGAATGGTAGTACAGGTGTGGTTTATAAAGGTCAGGTAGAAACGAAGGCGGCTGAACTTTCAGGAGATTTCGCAGAACTGATGGATCTAGCTGATAAGTATACGAAACTCCAGGTTCGTACCAATGCGGATACTCCTCATGATGCTGCTGTGGCTCGCAACTTTGGTGCTATTGGTATCGGTCTTTGCCGTACGGAACACATGTTCTTTGAAGGTGAAAAGATTAAGGCTATGCGTGAGATGATTCTTGCGGAAGATGCAGAAGGACGTCGCAAAGCGTTGGCTAAGATATTGCCCTACCAGCAAGCTGACTTTAAGGGCATCTTCCAGGCTATGGAAGGTTGTCCGGTAACTGTTCGTCTGCTTGATCCTCCTTTGCATGAGTTCGTGCCTCACGATTTGAAAGGTCAGCAGGAAATGGCGGATGCTATGGGGGTTAGCCTGCATTATATCCAGCAACGTGTAGAATCGCTTTGCGAACATAACCCGATGTTGGGACACCGTGGATGCCGTTTGGGTAATACATATCCTGAGATTACTCAGATGCAGACGCGTGCTATCCTTGGTGCTGCTTTGGAACTGAAGAAGGAAGGCGTGGAAACACATCCGGAGATCATGGTTCCGCTGACTGGTATCTTGTATGAGTTCAAAGAGCAGGAAAAGGTGATTCGTGAAGAAGCTGCTGCACTTTTCGCTGAAGTGGGTGACAGTATTGACTTTAAAGTGGGTACAATGATTGAAATTCCTCGTGCTGCCTTGACTGCCGACCGTATTGCTTCTTCTGCTGAATTCTTCTCGTTCGGTACGAATGACTTGACACAGATGACATTCGGTTATTCACGTGATGATATCGCTTCCTTCCTCCCGGTTTATCTGGAAAAGAAAATCTTGAAAGTAGACCCGTTCCAGGTTCTCGATCAGAACGGTGTGGGACAGCTGGTACGTATGGCTACTGAAAAAGGTCGTGCTATTCGTCCGGATTTGAAGTGCGGTATCTGTGGTGAACATGGTGGTGAGCCTTCTTCTGTGAAGTTCTGTCACAAAGTTGGTTTGAATTATGTGAGCTGTTCTCCGTTCAGAGTGCCCATAGCACGGTTGGCTGCGGCGCAGGCGGCGATTGAAGATTTGAAGTAAAATATTACTCTAAAATCTCATAATTATAGGCTGTAAACCTTTTTTAGATAGGTTTACAGCCTATTTTTTTTGGAAAAACATGTATCTAATAATCAAATATTTGTTTTTTCTTTGCTATCTTTGTCGGCACTTTAAAACAGTCTGATTACCTAATATTTTAATCACCAACTTTATGAATCTGGATTTTTCTGCATTATATGTTCTTTGGGCTACTGATTTTTTTCAGAAGAATGAAATACTGCTGCTTTGTTTTGGAGTTATTATTTTATTGCTTCTGGTTATAATGATTGTTGTGTCTATCAATAAAACCAGGCGTTTGAAAACATTGCAGCAATTAAATGAAGTGGCTGAGGAAAGCAATCAGTTGAAGAATGCTTTTATTGCCAATATGACGCATGAAATACGTACGCCGCTCAATGCTATCGTTGGGTTTACAAATGTGCTTGCCGAAACAGATAATTTAAGCAGGGAAGAACGGATGATTTTTCTAAAAGAAATCAATGATAATAAAAACTTCCTGGTTCAGATGATCAATGATTTATTGGACTTCTCGAAAATAGAGGCCAATACAATGGAATATAAAGATGGAGATGTGGATGTGAATACATTGATTCAGGAAATATGTGCTGCGGAAAATGCACATCCCCGGCCATCGGGTATTCAGATCGAGTTTGTAGAGAAACTGCCTCAATGTCGTTTAATGATTGACCGGGTACGTTTTGCGCAGGTGATTAATAATCTGGTAAAGAATGCATTGAAATTTACAGAACAAGGTAGTGTCAGAATTGGATACCGCCGTCTGAGTAATGATAGTTTTTACTTTTACGTAGCTGATACAGGTTGCGGTATTGATGAAGAAAGCCGCCGTGCTATTTTTGAGCGCTTTGTGAAGATGAACTATAATATTCGTGGTACAGGTTTAGGTCTTTCCATCACAAAATCCATTGTAGAGCACTATGGTGGTGGCATTGGTGTAGAGTCGAAAAAAGGAGAAGGATCTACTTTCTACTTTACTTTACCTGCCAGTGCAGAGTATAAGGAATATGGGAAATTTTAATATGGATGCTTTTTAACTTTTTAATCTGCCATTTCTTTTAGTTTCTTAAAGTGGCGGATAACGCCCAGATAATCCCGGTCTGTACAGACATTAAATTTATTCCATAAATCACCGAGTACTACCGCACCTCCGAATCCAAAATCTTTTATTTCCAGAATATTGTCGGGAGTAATTCCGCCTAAAGCCATGACTTTAGTATCAATGATTCTTTCTTTTCCTGCCGCACGCAATTCTTCGGGTGTGTAGCCGGAAAGAATTCCTTCCTTGGATATGCAGTCATAAACGGGACTCATGAATATATAGTCGTAAAAATGCTTTTTACTTTTTACTTCTTCTACAGAATGGCAGGTATAACTGACATGCCCTGAATAGTCATGCGGTTCATGCGGATTGCGCGTATTTAAGTGAATGCCCATGAGGTCGAATTCTTCTTTTAGATAAAAGTGCTCATGAGTGACGATACGCCTGTGATATTTTTCTGGTATCAACGTTAAAAGTCGCTCGGAATACATTGCAGGTGTTTCCGGTTTTCGCAGATGTAGAATATCCAACCCCTCTTCAAAGAGTGCCGTGATAATCTTGTCTTCTTCCACAAAAAATGTGGGTGCTGTGACTACAATGAGCTTCATTTCTTTTGATAAACGTTTATGTTAGCAAAGTTAATGATAAAAGCTTTCAGTAGCCAACGTTTTTCTTTAAAATATGTTAGATAGGATATGCAAAACGCACCTTGGGGACTGATAATTCCCGCAGGTGCGTTTTTTTGAAAAAGAGTTTATGATGTTGTTGTTATTTCATCCGGCTGCCTACTACATTCCAATCAATGATACCCCAAAGAGCATTTACATGATCGGCACGGCGATTTTGGTAATCGAGATAGTAGGAGTGTTCCCAAACATCAAAGCCTAACAAGGGGGTAAATCCTGAACGTACAGGGTTACTGCCATTGGCTTCTTTGGTAATATGTAATTTACCATTTTTATCTACTGATAACCAAGCCCAACCTGATCCGAACAATCCTACAGCTGCAGCTGTGAATTCTTTCTTGAAGTTATCAAAGCTTCCAAAGTCGCGTTTGATGGCTTCTGCTAATTTTCCAGTAGGTTCGCTTTGAGCGGGTTTCGGTGAAAATTGCAGGAAGTAGAGGGTATGATTTAATACTTGTCCGGCATTATTGAAAATTGCTCCATCCGGTGCAGTGGCTACTATAGTCACTAGATCTTTGTTTTCATACTCTGTACCCGGTACCAGGTTGTTGAGGTTATTTACGTATGTCTGTAAGTGTTTACCATAGTGAAAATCTATGGTTTGCTGACTGATTACAGGTTCCAATGCATTATTTGCATACGGAAGTTTCGGCATTTCGTGAGTCATAATTATAAGCATTAAAGATGTTAATAACGTATTCATAATTTGTCTTGAATTATGGTTTTGTTAATATAACGTTTGGTATCTTGTAAATGTTCTCTCAGATTCTATTAATTTTTCCAAAGTAAAATATAGTTTGTCACGGAAAACCGTGATAAATAGGCATATACGAGTGAAAAAGTCGTGAAAAGAGTTGTTTTGGTGAAAATAATATGTATTTTTAGAGACTTTTTATGAATTTGGTATTATGGATAGAACATATTTGTTGGATGAGATAACTAAAATCCGTCGGGTTATTATTGAAAAGAGTGGAAAGTTTACTTTAAAAGAGTGCGAAAGCATTGCTGCTGCTTTGGAAATGGATAATGTTTCATTGGTGGCTATGCTGGAGGCAATCAGGAAAGATCTGCTCCCTCAGAAGTTTGTTTTAAACTTGAAAGATGCAGAACGCTTTCAGCTTTTGCGGTCTGCCCTTCAGAAGAATGCGGAACATGTTATTCTAAAGAAAATAGCTCCGGAACTGGCTGTACTTGCTGAAAACTTCAAGAAGCCTCAGGCAGATAGTGAGGCGTGTCAACAGGCCATTAACAAGTTGCGTACTCAAATAAAACCTTATGCAGAAAAGGTTCCTAAATTGGTGAAGTACCTGAATGAATATGCTGACTTATGTGAGGCGAATTTCCTGAATGTACTTAGATTGAAAGTGCTTCGAATCAATTTACGGTTCTTACCTTTACTGAAGGAAGCGAATGGTTTGTTTGATGCTTGTAACAATACTTCCGATAAAGAACTGTATTGGAAGATGGCTGAACAGTTGTATTTGAATTTTCCATCACTGTTTAAGGAGGAAGTTTATTACTTTAGTATTATTCGGGGTGTCTTAGATGCATTTTATAGAAAGTCAGGGCAAGAGCCTATTGTACTGGATATTCCAGCGGAAATATCATTGATTGAGGAAGGTCAACCAGAGGCAGAGGAAGTGGAGGCTATTGAGGAAAAACCGGAAGAAGTTCTTGAAGGGATAGAGGAGGTAGTGCTTGAAGAAAGTGTTCCGGTTGTGGAATCAGTGGATATTCAGGAAGAAGAGATAGAAGAGAAAAATACTGAGATTGCGGATGAATTGGTTGAACCGGCAATAGAACAAACGGAACCGGAGATCGAACAAGTAGAACCGGAAATAGAATCGGTAGAGAGTGAACCTGCTGAAGTTGTTTCCGAACCTACTGAAGTAAAATCAGAACCTATTGAGGATAAACCAGAACTTGCAGAAGCAGACGTAAAACAGGTTGAACCGGAAGTAGTACAGGCTGAACCGGAAATAAAGCAAAGTGATCCCGTTGTTGTTGAATCAACTCAACCGGAGGTAAAATCGCCAGAGCCTGAAGTGAAGCAGCCGGATCCGGAAAGAAAAGAAGAGGCCCCTGCTATTCAAAAGAAATCCGGAAAATCTCTTTATATAATAGGTGGCTGTGTGCTTCTGATCTTGGTTTTGATCTGCTTGTATTTTGTGTTTGCATCCAAACCTAAGCCAGTTGTTGTACCTCCGGTTGTTGTTGCTGACACTATTACTGTGGTGCAGGATACCACGACTGTGGCGCCTGTTGTCACTCCTGAGGAAACTCCGGTTAAAGCTGTAGAGCAGCAAAAGCAACCTAAAGTAGAAGAGCAACCTAAAGCAGAAGAACAACCTCAACCTAAAGCTCAGCCGGAGGCAAAGACTCCCGTGAATGAACCTCAACAACAGGCAGAACCTGAGAAAGCAGAGAAAAAAGCTCAGACCAACTCTTTGGAAGCAGCTCGGGAAGCTACACAGAATGGCGATTACAAGAAAGCATTCGATATTTATAAATCTTTGGCCAATGCCGGAAATGCAGAAGCGCAGTATTGCCTCGGCCTCATGTATGAAACAGGAAAAGGAGTTGGTATAGACATCTTTGAGGCCGTTATGTGGTATCGGAAATCCAAGGCGAAGGGCTTTGCGCTGGCTGAACGCAAACTGCTGGAATTAGGATACAATTAGAAACGCAGATCTTATTTTATTTATTTACTATAAAAACATATCAGGTATGAAAGGAAAGGTTTTTTCTTCTTCGCAAGATTTGTATCAGGATCAAGCGAAAATCCTTTTTGATTTTTATAAAGATGCGGCAGAAAAAATAGTGTCGCAAGAAGAAGAATTAGAAAAGGAGATGGGAGAATTAAAGAATTCGTTGACTATGAATGCTACGGGTAAGAAAAAAGCCCAAACGCAGATGTACGTAGGATTGGGAATTCTTGTTGTCGGTCTTGCATTGATAGCGGTAATTGGGTGGCTAAGTATTGCTATTGCAGTAGCCGGTCTTTATTGGGGGATGAAAAACTATAAGCTGTTTAAATCCAGCGGTAAATCCATCGATGATGTCGGAGTGGAGTTGAAAGAACTGGAGAATAAGCATCAACAGATTTTCAGAGACTATAAGATTGAAAAGATGGGGGTGGTTTATGTCCCTGTTGCCAGTCAGGTTCCTTTCGAGAATAAGAGCTTTGTGATAGATCATACCGGAAATAGTTCTGTACAGAACTTTGAACTGCAATTAGTTAATAACCAAGGAGCGCTTTCCGAGAAATTGAGAGAACTGGATGAACTCTCCACTACGGCTCCTTTGGTAGAAGAAAGCAAGGGAGTGGAAGAGGTTTCCACAGAAGATTATTCAACATCTATACCTAAAGTGAAGTTCTATGACTACTTTGGACGTATGGATCGTAATCTGCGCGACAGTGCTTATTTCTTGTCGGACTTGCATACTGTTTCTGTAGGCATGCCTGTCATTCCTCCAGATTCGCCGGTTATTTCTTATTTGAATGAATATGGTACGGCCAACCCGTCGGGAGCGCCTGTGCTGAATGTATTTGATACGGCAGCGTATGATAAGGAAATAGAGCAATTTAATTCGTTGAATGCCATGCGTCATTCGCTGTCTGACCAAAGCGAGCAATTTGAAGATGTATTACGGCGTTTGATTTCAAATGTGGGCTATGCGGTGCAGACAATTGCGGCAGCGAAGGTTAAATCTACTAATTCGCTGGTGGAAAGTTCTAATCAATTGCTGTTCACCATTCTGAAAACCTCTTATAATCACTATTCGCCGAAGCTGGAAAAGGATGAACTGGAGAAAATCCGCCAAACAAACTTTAACTTCCGCGATACGGTTGAGAACTATACACCTTTCCAACTGAAAGAAAGTTCGCGTGTGCGTTATGACATGAAAGACCATTCATGGGTTGCAGAAGACGGCAGCCGCACGACAATGCCTTATGGTATCAGTCAGATACAAGAGGAAATTGTGGCGCCTATCGTGCAAAACCTGTTGGCAGAGACACGTTTGAACCGTTTGGATATCTACAATGACATTGATAATCAGAAGCGTGATTATCTGAACCAGTGGCATCGTGAAACCCAGGACTTCTACGGACGTAACCGGACTTCGGGTGACGACCTCATCAACATCATGCGTAGTAATCTGACCAAGCTTCTTGCTGCGCAATCCACCTTTGAACGCCTCGACCGGATGAAATCCCGCATGCTGCAACAGATGATGGATGGAGATGCCCAGGAGTTGGAAGAAAATGCCGGAGATCAGTTGGAAAACACCTCGCGAAGGTTTGCCGAGCAGTCCGATGACTTCAAGCAAATTCAGGAAGAGTTTAAAGAGTACATGAAGTTTTTGCAGGGTGATATTAATAAGAAGGCTAAAGAATATGGATATATTGAGTATTTCGATGCCAGCCTTCGTGACGGAATGGCAAAGAAAATAGTGGACGCCAATGATAATGTAGCCCTGTTGGATGACCGGCGCCGTCCTTTGGCAAGTATCAATCCATTCTATGCATTTGCTTCCAATATGCCGCCGGCTCCTGCCGTTGAAGAATGTGTGGAAGAGTATATGTCTTTGGATATAGCGCGGGTAGCTACCGATTCCTTGCAGGAAATTGCAGAAAACAGCCAGGAGGCAACGTTGGATTATCATGCTGAACTGGTGGATGATAGCGATGCGATGGAATATTCGGTGTATGCTCCCCAACATATGGAAGAAGCTGAAAAAACAATCAGAATGAGCCCTGATGTAGAAGCGGCAAAGCCTGAAATGTCAGAGACTTCAGAGGAAGCGGAAGTTCCGAAAGAATCTGAGACTCCTGTTGTTTCCGAAGTTCCTGCTGCTTCCGAAGCTCCTGTTACTCCCACCCCCTCTGTTACCCCTGAAGTCCCTGCAACTCCTGAGGTTTCGGATGAAATGGATGATTTGAGTGGTCTGGACGACTTGGATGACTTGAGCGATCTGGATGATTTGGACGATTTAAGTGATCTTGAAAAAGATAAATAGCATTCATAAATTTGAAAATTAAAGATTATGGCAAAATATGATGTTACAGTCGATACCCGCGACATGGCCAATAAGATAGATACCGTATCTAATAAGGTCAGCGGGGTCACTACAGCAGTTGTTGCTATGGAGGCAGCAGTCATAGCCGCTGAGAGGGATGCTACGAACAAACTATGCAAAAGGCTGAATAAAGGCTTCTTCTCACTGGTCGCCTCGCAGATAGAACAGAAAAATGCTACGGCATTGAGCGCTGTGAATGCGTATTTCTCTGAACTGGAGGAGCAGGGGGGCGCATTGCTTGATTTGAAAAAGAGAATGGATGATGACTTTGTGATTTTGACAGGGCGTTATTCCAAACTGTTCAGAGGACTGGACACAGCTCTTCACAATCGTATTCATGAGCTGGATAAACCCGTCATTCGTTTTTGTGAGCAGGACATAACGGACACCCTGAACCGCGTCTACTATCAGATAGCTTCTGTACCGGTCAACCAAACCGAATCTTTGTCCACTTCTCAGGCTATTGCCGCCGCACACGTCAAGCACAATGCGCAAGCTTTGATTGCACAAATGACCAACTTCCTCACCACCTGCAAACAGCAGAGTGCCAAGATGCAAAAAATCAAGTTGAATTCGTTTGTTGGCAAATCCGTCCTTCGATATTTACCAGGCATCTTGTTGGTGAAACGGGGAGATGCGGGAGAAGTTATGGAAACTAAACTACCTTCGGGATTGGAGCAGCTTATCGGTCAACGCTCCTGCATGAAGATACGTGAAGGCATGGAGCGTAAGATTGAAAGCAGCGGATGGGAAAACATCTCGATGGAGTCTCAGCGGATGGTGGCCGGGAAGCTTGAGCGCCTGATTGCAACTTCCGACCTTAGTGAAAGGGTGAAAGAGAACATGAAGAAACTCATAGCCCGGAATGAAACCTGGCTTAACACGAAGGAGGGCTGATTATGGGAGGACGAAGACATATCCTGCATGACGTGATACGGAAAAGTGAAACTGTGACACTTACCGTAGGCGATAAGTCAGCTTCCAAGACCGTTGTTCTGGAAGAACCGATTGATATCTATCTGGAGATAGACGACCATCCTTATAATAGCAGCGTACAGGATTGCAGCAAGCACATCGAGAGTTTACGCAACTCTGTTGTGGCGTGCAATGCGGCCGAGGTTGCCCATAAGATCGCCAGTACGCAGCAGATTGGTAAACGTATATCCAAAGGCTTTTTGGGATATATAACCGCCAGCCTGGATATACAGAACATGGAGGAATGTTCCAATGTAGAAGCCGTATATAGCGAGTTGCAGTCTCAGTCCGAAGAGCTAACCAACCGTAAATCGGTGATGGAAGATGATTATGACATCCTGACCACCCGCTATTCCGGTGTCTTTGAGAATCTGGACCGTGAATTGCTGCAACGCATCCACATGCTGATGGAACCTTGCTTCCGTTTTGTAGAAAGCAGCAGTAGGGAACAGCTGCGCAACACGGACTCTTCTCTTTCGGCAATGGCATTGGTGGGACATAAAGAGCAGTTGGATGTACAGGCACATATTTCGGCTATTACAGTGAAGCAGCGGGCTGCCGGATTGATAGAGAGTGCCAAGCAATACTTGCTCGGACAAAAGCAACTGGCCAGTCATATAGAACATGTGCTGATTGGCGGATGCAGAAATGCCCGTTGGATGTTGCCGGTTGTTGTTGTTGAGAAGACCGGTGTCGGTGGCGGAAAAGAAACTGAGATCGTGATGAATGAGCAAACCGCACGTATGGGAGTCAATGACTGGAAAGTACGTCAGAATGTTCAGCAAGCATCCATGCCTGCCATGACGCAAGAGGATAAGCAGCGCATCGGAAAACATCTGGAGAGAGAGATTCAAAGATTAGGTTCTTCGGAACACGACAAGCGGGTAGCCGGGATGATGAGGAAACTTGCCGGAGATTTTTTATCGTGAGATGCCGTTACTTGTGTTCTATAAAATAGAAGTAAAGTTATGAAAGAATTGAAAGTGATAAGTCTGGAGAATGGAGTGATATTAAGTGAAAACCTGGTAAAAGGTTCTATTCTCCCCCGCACATCCGCTGAGTTGGAGAGGGATGTGCTGATACAAAATGATACTATCGTAGAAGGGGCTGTATATGCCCGCAAGCTGGAAATACAAAATGGGGATGTGGAAATACGCGGTGCGGTGTTCACCAAACTGGAGTTCCATATCAGTAATAATGCGAAAGGGAACATTATCCTGCGTAAGACGGTGGCTACCTCGGACTCGTTGGTGTCGTATGCCCGTGATTGCCGTCTGATGTTCATGGCTGACATTAACGGAAAGACAGTCAAGTTGTGCAATACTTTTGTTGCCGGAAGCATATTTGCGGATGAAGTCATACTGGAAGACTGTATTGTGCTGGGCGGTGTTTTCGCTACGGCCAAACTGAATATGAAAGACTGTATTGTAGGGACTTTCAATGCAAAGCAGGTATCGGTGAGCGGAGATATAAAGCTACTGTTGCCCAGTGCTTTCAGTGGCGAAGAGATGCAGGTCATGAGCGAGACCCGTCTGTTCAATCTGAGTCTGGCGGACTTGGGCGCCCTTTATGCGGGAACCCCCGAGATGGAGAATACAGGTATCATAGAGATGAACACTTACTCCGACGAACAGGAATCCCAGCTTTTTGAAGGAGATGAGAAAGTGTTGGTGCATTGTTATTCGGTAGTGGGAAAAGTGTTGGCTGCCGATTTGGTCAATGTGGATAAGCTGCGGAATCACTTCCTGATAGGGGCTACTGCATTGGGAAGCCAGTTGCTGAAAACCTATGACCTGGGAGTCGGTGCAAATGGGGAACTCTGTGAAATCATTCCGGAGAAAGTGGCTGATTTCTTCTTCAACTTGTTGCACGGAAAGATTCAGGTACGTGTTTTGGACGGTTCCTTCTCCATTCAGGAGATTGCTCAACGCTTGGCGTAGATTTATACATTGGGAGGCTGTGTTTTCAAAAAGACACAGCCTCTTCCTGCAACAGCCATTTCCATGCAGGTATCACGTTGATTTCCTTGAAACGGCAATATTCATTGAACGAAAGCGGATAAGTTTCATATTCCAGAGGATAGCCACGTAAAGCCGAACTCAACTCTGTGGAAAGCATGGTGGCATTACTTCCGCTTGCTTGATAGCAATAAGCGACTTGATGACATCCTTTCTCATACACTTTCCTTTTTTTACGGACAAAGATATTAATAGTTTCCTGAATTAAAGGAAACATTGGCTTTGTTTTTTCCTTTAATTTGGGAAACCTTGATTCCGTCTGCACATTTGATGCCATCTATCCTTTCTCATTTTCTTTACTTTGTATTCACAAACATTATGCCTTTGAATCCTGTTATCAGGAGTCATTTTGTAATGTGCAACTTTAAAGCGATAAGAGTTATGAATACAGAAAGAATTGAGAAAGATAATGGAAAGATGGATTTAGCGTTGTATATGGCGGAGGTCATTGAAGAGTTGAGGCAGGACAGGAAGTATCCGGCGGTGCATATCTATACCAGTACGCTGCATTCCTTTGCAAAGTTCTCCGGTGGTATGATGCCTATGAATGAAGTGTTTACTCCGGGGCGGCTGAAGGAGTATGAGGATTGGTTGCTGCAAAGGCGATTGAGGTGGAATACTGTTTCTACCTATATGCGCACCTTGCAGGCGGTGTATAACCGACTGTTCCCGCCCGGCATGCCGGGATGCAATCCTAAACTCTTTGATGACGTGTATACCAAGATGAAGTCGCAAACCAAACGTGCATTGACGGAAGAACAGACGAACCGGCTGATGTATGCAGACTCCGATACATTTCCCGAAGAGGTACGACGTGCACGGGGCTACTTCTTGCTGATGTTCCTGTTGCGCGGTATGCCGTTCATTGATTTGGCACACCTGCGCAAGGTAGACGTGCAAGGCAACAGGATTGTGTATCGCCGCCACAAGACGGGCAAGCAGATGACGGTGTGTATTCCCAAAGAAGCATTGCCTTTACTGAAAGAGTTTAAAAATAAAGACAGTACTTCGCTTTATCTTTTCCCCATATTGAATGCTGCGCAAAAAGAGGATTATACATCGTATGAATACTATCAGAAGGCCTTGCGTGATTTTAATAAGATGCTGGGCGTATTGGCACGATGGCTACTCCCCGGTGTAAAAATCAGTTCCTACACTGCCCGCCATACATGGGCCACGCTGGCTTATCATATGGACATGCCCATCGGCATCATTTGCCAGGCATTAGGACACTCTTCGGTTCGTGTGACGGAAACTTATCTGAAACCCTTCGAAAATGAAAGAGTGGATAAGGCTAATCGTAAATTGATTTCTACTGTTAGAAAAGGTAAATGGGGGAATGATATGATATGCAATATGCTATGATACATGATGTTGTAAAGGAGTTACTTATCAAGTAACGGAGGATTTCGCTTACAAAGTTGAACATTATTTTTGATTGCCCCAAATTAAAAGTCATTTTTTCACGTCAACAACTTAAATTTTATCCATTAATCTGTTTACAAACACTAAAAACATCTCATATTGCTCTTGATGCAAACTGAAAAGCACACATCTCTTCATCCATCTTTGATTCTTCAAAAACGGACTCTTCGTCTATTTGCTTTACTTGTCGCAAAATAGGCTTCTTTTAAAGTAAAATTAGAATAATTGGTAAGAAAACGCTTTTTCTTTTTATGCCGGAAGACTGTTCTTCCCGTTACTTGATAAGTAATGGAACAATAAAAGAAGTTACTATGCGAATATCCCATACACAAACTCCCGAATATGTCGCCCATTCTATGACGCGATTTATTCCGAACTCCACTTGCTTATGAAAAAAGAAGTATTCCCTGTCTGTTCGTGCTTACCGTCGCCCCTTGTTTGCCTTGAAAACAAATCTGTTGTTCGACGCTGCCTTGATGCCCAACATCGAGATCGAACTCCCCATCGGCAAACGCTGGTCGCTGAACGGCGAATATATGTTCCCCTGGTGGCAGCTGAACGGTGATAAATACTGTCTTCAGGTGCTTTCCGGTGGACTGGAAGGGCGTTATTGGCTGGACTGTAAAGTCCGTTTCATCCTTGCTTTTTAGGTGAGATAAGAGCCTTCGTCCCGGCGGATTTATAATCCGCCATCCCCCGAGTATTAGGATTGCAAATCCGATTGAACGGAGAACAGAAGGCATTCGCGACAGAGTATCGGCTTTAACTCCTTTAACTCCTGAGCGAAGCGATAAATTCTTTAACTCCTGATTCTCGGTACATAAAAAAGCCGAAAAAATGAGATGATAGAAAGTCATCTCTACAAGAACTTTAATTATCTTTGTATCGTTATCTCCGACAGACAACAATAGCTTAGATAAAAAAACAAATCAGAAGGACAGATTATGGATCCATTGAAATACATAGTACCCGGCAGAAAACGTCTCCCTTACGGCATGATGAACTTCGCGGTCATCCGTCGTGAAGATTATTATTATGTGGATAAGACCCGCTTCATCCCCATGATAGAGGAGGCGGATCGATTCTTTTTCTTCATCCGCCCCCGTCGATTCGGTAAGAGCTTGACGCTGAACCTACTGCAACACTACTACGACGTGCGCACCCGCGACCGGTTCGAAGACCTCTTTGGCGACCTGTACATCGGCCAACACCCCACACCGAGCCGTAATACTTATCTGGTGCTCTACCTCAATTTCTCCGGCATCACCGGCGAACTGAACAACTATCGCAAAGGACTGGATGCGCACTGTGGGATTACTTTCGAGAACTTCTGCAAGAAATATGCCGACCTTCTGCCGCAAGGCACTCCGGAAGGATTGTGTGCCGTGAGCGGAGCAGTGGAACAGTTGGATTACCTCTATCAGGCCTGCGAACGTGCCGGACAGAAGATGTATCTTTTCATCGACGAATACGACCACTTCACCAACGCCATCCTCGCCGACCCCGAAAGCCTGCACCGCTACACCAACGAAACGCATGGTGAAGGCTACCTGCGCGCTTTCTTCAATAAAGTAAAAGCAGGGACTTATTCCAGCATCGAGCGTTGTTTCATCACAGGAGTAAGCCCCGTGACGATGGACGACCTCACCAGCGGCTTCAACATCGGTACCAACTACTCTCTCACACCGGAGTTTAACCAGCTGATGGGCTTCACGGAAGAGGAAGTGCGCGAGATGCTGACCTACTATTCTACTACCAGCCCCTTCCACCACACCGTAGACGAACTGATAGAGATAATGAAACCGTGGTACGACAACTATTGCTTCGCGCAGAAAAGCTACGGCGGAACTACGATGTACAACTCCAATATGGTGCTTTACTTCGTTAAGAACTACATCTTGTACGGTAATGCTCCGGATAACATGGTAGAAGAGAACATCCGCATCGACTACGAGAAACTGCGCATGCTCATCCGCAAGGACAAGGAATTTGCCCATGACGCTTCCGTCATCCAGACGCTGGTGAGCCAGGGCTTCATCACCGGTGAACTGAAGACCGGCTTTCCTGCCTCCGGCATCACCAATCCGGACAACTTCGTGAGCTTGCTCTACTATTTCGGTATGCTCACCATCAGCGGCACGCACGAAGGAAAAACGAAACTGACCATCCCCAATCTGGTGGTGCAGGAACAACTCTATACTTATCTGCTGAACACCTACAACGATGCCGACCTCAGTTTCAGCAGCTACGAGAAGAGTGAACTGGCAAGCCGTCTCGCCTATCGGGGTGACTGGCAAGCCTACTTCGACTACATCGCCGACTGCCTGAAAACCTACGCCTCGCAGCGCGACAAGCAGAAAGGCGAGTTCTTCGTTCACGGCTTCACCCTCGCCATGACCGCACAGAACCGCTTCTACCGCCCCGTCTCCGAACAGGACACGCAGGCGGGTTACGTCGACATCTTCCTCTGCCCCATGCTGGACATCTACTCCGACATGACGCACAGCTACATCGTGGAGCTGAAATATGCCAAATACAAAGATCCCGAAACCCGCGTGGAAGAATTGCGTCAGGAAGCCATCGCCCAAGCCAACCGCTACGCCGATACCGACACGGTGAAGCGCGCCATCGGCAGCACCCGCCTGCACAAGATTGTGGTGGTATATAAGGGGATGGAAATGCGAGTGTGCGAGGAAATTTCTTAATCCGTCCCCCCGAGTATAAGGATTTTCAATCCGCCTTCTCCCGTTGAACGGTTTGAACGGCATCCGATTGAACGTGTCCAAACCTATGAAATGTTAAACAAAACGGACGGTCTGTTTGCACTGAACAGACCGTCCGTTTTGTTGTGTCAGATGGTCTGTTTAGTGCAAACAGATCGTCCGTTGCAAAGCCTTTTTACGTACATTTATAGATGCTGAAAATAAAATTAATCTGATAAAAACAATGACTGAAGAAGAATTGAGACAACGCCTCGAACGTACAAGGCAACGTTATGAACGTCAGGAAATCCGCCTGGATGCCTTGCTGCAAAGCATGCAGAACAATCGTGATAAAATGGAGCAAATAGAATATGCCCTGGCAATGATGGAACGCGCCGGCACGCAACGCTTGCGTCCCCGCATTGTTCACTACGCGGAGATACGCAACTTCATAGCATACGCTTCCCGGCTCTACGACCGCCTACAGTCGCGTTTGCACCGGCATCTGAATTATGCTTACTTCTGTAGCGTCATCTGCTCGCGCTATTTGTTCGAAAGCCGCTTTCATGTCCGCGACCGTCATTTCCTTAATTTCACCACCATCTTGTCCTACTTCAAGCAAGAGAGAGGGAGATAATTTCCGAAGTTGAATATTTCGTTTTTCCTTACTTTCGGATTCTTCCTACCTTTGCCCCTGTTTTCTAAACAGGCCGGGTGCACAAAGCTCCCCGTGCCGGCAAATTTTAAATAAAAGACATGAAAGAAGAAAATTTTGATTGGTTGCTTTCGGGCTGCCATGCCTTGTCCCGGGTGGCACAGGCGTATTATCCGTGTGAGCTTAACACTTCGTCCATCCGTTCGTTCCGGAAGCATGTGCGCGAACTTCCCGCCTTGTATGCCGACTTGCTGAGTGTGGAATATACCGACAAGTTGGTTAATCTGACTCCACTCCAGAACGCGGTGATTGTACGCCATCTGGGCTTTCCGGATCAGGTGAGAAGAGAACACGGAAGGCGGAAGAAGGAAGGGGAGGGGTAACCTCCCTTTTTTGTGCAGTAATGCCTCCGACAAAGAGGCTGTGTAAAAAGTGTATAAGTGTGTTGCATCATGATGATTTTTTAGACACGGATTACACGGATTTCACGGATTTTCTTAAAATTGCAACAGTGAAATCCGTGTAATCCGTGTCTAAAAGAGAACTTCAAGAGGGTTTTTACATATCCTTCAAAGCCCCGGAATGCAGAAGGATATATTTATATATCCTTCTTTTAAATTCTTATATTTACTTATTAGGGTACGGTTGGTGGTACGGTTGGTGGTTCACGCGGAAAAGTAAGATGTTTGCTGTCAGTAGGTTATCCGGTACACGGAGTGATTCAAAAAAAGTTCGCTTCCGAAGAGCGTTTCCGGGGAGCGCTTCAGGATGCCATTTGTATGAAATTGTAGCCGAAAAGAGCGGATTGTAGCCGGATCAAGCATCGGGCAGACCGGATGCGGCTTTCTTGCATTACCTTTGCAGTCGCAAATAAAAAAACAACTATGAATATATTTAATGATTTAAAAGTTTCCGGTTATGTCATGATTCCCCGTTCGTTGCTGCTCAAAGCATTTGAGGAGTGTCCTGAAGCAAGTGGAGACATGGCGGCCTTTCTGAGAGTGCTGACCTACGTGAACTATACGGAAGCGACGGTGAAACGTCAGGAGTCGGACATCGTCTGCGGACGTGGGGAATCGGTGATCTCGTTTCGCCACTGGTCGGAGATTCTGGGATGGAGCATCGGGCGTACCCGGCGCTTCTTCGGAAGGCTGATGGCGGACGGCAACATCGAGAAGCTGAAGGGGGATGCCCTCACCCATATCCGCATACCGGGATATGATGTGTGGACGGGCAAGAAGATAACCGGAAGTGCCGGTGCAGGCGCGCTCGAAGCGTCTTTCTGCGAATTCTGGAACGAATATCACGAAATCACCCATATGCCCAGGCAAAGCCGCGAAAGTGCTTTCAGCATTTGGAAGAAACTGTCGCAAGCGGACAGGAAAATGGCGACGGAACATATAGAGGACTATTACTTCCATCTGCGCGACACGAAGTATTGCCGCCAAGCCGCCGGCTATCTGGACGGCGGATTGTTCAGGGATGAATATGAATGATAATCAGTAAATTGCAGAATATGAATGGAATATGGAATCCTCAGGATGAGGAGATGGAAGAAGCGGTGGTGGGCGCCTGTCTGATAGAGAGCGAAGCCATGCCGCTGATTGCCGGGAAGATTGGCCCGGAGGTGTTCTACAACGAGACAAACCGGCTGATTTTCTCCACCATGTTGAGCATGAACCATAGAGGCCTGCCTATTGACATCCTCACCGTGAAGAGCGAACTGGCAGCCCGCGGCAAACTGGAAGCGGCGGGAGGGGCCTACAACGTGACGCGCCTGAGCGGTCGCGTGGCGTCGGGGGCGCATCTGGAATATCACGTTGCCATACTGAAGGAACTGTACATACGCCGGGAGGCGATACTGGGGTCGCACAAGCAATTGGCTGCCGCCTCGGATCAGTCGGTGGACATTGCGGACATCCTGGTGGGTATGCACAATTTGCTGGACCGCCTGGAAGGGACGCTGGGCACCGCCGACCATCTCCGGGGCATGGAGCAACTGATGGAGGATACGCTGGTGCAGGTGGAAGCTCGCGTGGAGAACAATAAGAACGGCGTCACGGGCATTCCCACCGGGCTGACCGAACTGGACGAGATGACGGGTGGATGGCAGCAGGGCGACCTGGTTGTCATCGCCGCGCGTCCGTCGGTGGGAAAGACGGCCTTCGCGCTGCACCTGGCACGGGCGGCTGCTGCGGCGGGATGCCACACGGTGGTTTTCAGTCTGGAGATGCAGGGCGAGAGGCTGGGGGACCGGTGGCTGCTTGCAGCTACGGAAGATGTAAATCCTTCGCACTTGCGCAACGGGCAGCTCGATACAAGTGAGTTGCGGCAGGTGAGGGAAGCCTCGGTGGAACTGGCGGGACTTTCTATCCGAGTGGACGACAGTCCGGTGGTGAGCATGGATCATGTGCGCGGAGTGGCGCGGATGTTGCAGAGTAAGGGGGAGTGCGACCTGATTATCCTGGACTACCTGCAACTGTGCAAGATGGATGCGGGGCAGGATAACCGCAACCGCGAACAGGAGGTGGCGCAGGCCGCCCGCAAGGCGAAACTAATGGCGAAGGAACTGAATGTGCCGGTACTGCTGCTCAGTCAGCTGAACCGTGCCAGCGAGGGGCGTCCCGATTGCCGCCCGGCGTTGAGCGACTTGCGTGAGAGTGGGGCGATAGAACAGGATGCGGACATGGTAATGCTGCTTTATCGTCCGGCCATGCACAATATGAAAAGTGAGAGCAAGAGCAAATATCCTTCAGAAGGGCTGGGAGTGGCGATTGTGGCCAAACACCGCAATGGGGAGACGGGCGACATCTACTTTGCCCACAACCCCAGCCTGACGAAGATAGGGGATTATATGCCGCCGATGGAGTGGCTGATGAGGCATGCGAAGTGAGGGGAATCGTGATTTATAATTTATAAATCATGATTTATTTAGGAGGTATAAGTGTTGAAAAAATATTGAAAAATAAATGGTGAAACACTTGACTTTCGGGTTCTGATATTGTATCTTTGCATAGTGATTTGAAGAGATTTTATAAACTTAAACCTTAACTTGATTTTATTTGACTTATGGATGTAACAGTAGAACGTTATCTTCGTAGAAAGATTATGACTGATGTCAATTCTCCCAAGTTCTTTTATCTTCGTCAGAAACCCGGCACGTGCAAGACGGTGGATACCGATACGCTTGCGGCTGCCGTGCAGAAGAGCTGCGCGATGACGAAGGGAGATGTGAAGCACGTGTTCGAGGCTATTATGGAAGAGATTCAGCAGAGCCTTGCCGATGGCAATAAGGTGAAGCTGGATCAGTTGGGGACATTCCACATGACCTTCAGTTGTCCGGGAGTGGCGAAGTCGGAGGATTGTACGGTGAGGAATATCAAGAAGGTGAATATCCGCTTTGTTCCGGATAAGGCGCTGAGATTGGTGAACGGCACCAATGCCACCACCAGAAGCTTGGCAAACGTGAGCTTCGCCTTGGAAAAGCCGGAAGATAAGGAGGGCGGCTCTTCTTCCGGCGGCAGCGGAGAAGGTGGCGGCGGAAATTTGGACGAGAATCCGCTGGGATGAGTCTACCGCCGGAGGCGGTAGAAATTGAAAGTTGAAAATTGAAAATTAAAGGCTGCGCAGTGTGGGATATGCTGTAGGAGCGGAACACTAATTTAAACCTTGACTGTTGTGAAAAAGAAAATTACTTGGGATGCGATTCTGAAAGTGGTGATTGCAGTGGCTTCGGCTGTGTTGGGTGCGTTTAGCGCGCATGCGATGACGGGAAGGTCTTAATTACAAAAAAAGTCTAATGGAAAGGATTGATTTAATTGTCATTTGTAGCAGCGCCACCCGCGCTGACCGTTGCTATACGGAACATGACCTGATAACAAATAACCTGTGCCGGAAAAATTCCGGCACAGGTTATTCTTAGTTCGCCCAGCATGGGTATATTCTAATGGGTGCAAGTCCCTAACACGCCCTGATAGTGGGAAGTGTTTAGCCAACGCCAAGGGTGTCCATCGTGAGTTGGAATCTGAAGGAAGGTAGCGGCAAACATCTGGCCTGACGTACAGAAACCGGATATAAGGCTAAAGGATGTGGGTTAGTCTGCTAAACAAGACAAAGCCTTATAACTATCCGGAAACATCCAAAGTAAATCCGGCAGGTATAAGATGGAAAGAATGTATTCTTAACTGGGGAGGTCTCACAGACGTGCAGATGTTTTTTTTCAGAAGCACGGAGTAAAGCTTGCTGTGAGAAGTCAGCAGACGACATAGTACCCGAAAAAAAAAATCGGCATTCGGGGAAGGTCTGAACTTTATTTAAGCGAGTAGTCAATGAATGTTACCAAATAAAGGAACGAATGCAGAAAATATCAACATTGAGTGATAACTGCCGGCAAAAGGATAGGACGGAATCCGAAAGCTATGCCGGAGTGCAGACCTTTATTGGGATAACTGAAAACCACCTCGTGGAAGCGCAATTTACCAAAGATGCTTTATTGGAACGTATTGTGTCGCCCGCAAACATGAACCGCGCCTACAAGCAGGTCGTGGCCAACGGTGGCTGTGGAGGTGTCGATAAGATGGAAACGGAAGATTTACTTCCTTACCTGAAACTCCATAAAGACGAACTGATAAACTCTTTGTTGGACGGTAGCTATCGTCCCAATCCCGTCCGGCGGGTTGAAATTCCCAAGGATGGAGGTAAGAAACGTCAATTAGGTATTCCTACCGTTATTGACCGTCTTATTCAACAATCCATCAGCCAGGTGCTTAGTCCGCTTTACGAACGCCAGTTCAGTGACAACAGCTTTGGCTTCCGCCCTAAACGCAGTGCTCACCAAGCCTTGCGGCGCGCCCAATCTCATATCAATAGTGGTCATAAATACTGTGTTGACTTGGACTTAGAAAAGTTCTTCGACACAGTTAATCATAGCAAGTTGATAGAGATTTTGTCACGCACCGTGAAGGATGGTCGTGTTATCTCCCTCGTCCATAAATACCTCCTCTCGGGGGCAATGGTAGATGGTCACTACGAGAGCCGTGTTCAGGGAACTGTCCAAGGAGGACCTTTGAGCCCCTTGCTGAGCAATGTTATGCTCCATGAATTGGATACAGAGTTGGAATCCCGTGGGCACAAGTTTGTGCGTTATGCGGACGACTGTATGATTTTCTGTAAGAGTAAACGTTCTGCCCTGCGTGTAAAGAAGAGCATAAGCGCTTTTATTGAGAAAGATCTTTTCCTAAAGGTAAATCAAGATAAAACCAGCGTTGGTTATGTTCGTGGCATGAAGTTTCTGGGTTATTCTTTTTATGTAAAGAATGGCGAATGTCGCTTATCTGTCCATCCCAAAAGTTACCTTAAACTGAAAGTTCGCTTGAAAGAACTGACCGGAAGAAGTAATGGTATGGGGTATGAGCAGCGCAAATCAAAGCTTCATCTGTTTATACGTAGCTGGATAGAATACTTTCAGTTGGCAGATATGCAGAGTTATCTGAAACGTATAGATGAATGGCTTCGTCGTAGGATACGCATGTGTATATGGAAATACTGGAAGAAGGTCAAAACTCGGTTTGCCAATTTGCAGAAGTGTGGCATCAGTAAGTTCTATGCCTGGCAACATGCCAATACTCGCTTAGGGTATTGGTGTATAGCTGGGAGCAGAATCCTAACTTCTGCCATGGATAATGACAAATTGAAACTAGTGGGGTACCCTACCTTGATGGAGTATTACAGTAAATTGCATCGTAAGTAAAGAACCGCCACGTGCCGAACGGCATGCGTGGTGGTGTGAGAGGTCGGAAAGCGAAAGTAGGAAGAAAACTACTTCGTTTTCCTCCTACTCGATTTATATAAGAAAGAACGGAGATATCAAAACCCTGTGTGGTAAACTGCAACGGAACTCTGTCGGAATCTGCTATGAAGGCGGTGTGGACTCTGCAGGATCCCCGGCCGATACGCGCACTGAATTTCAGAAACATTCCCTTCGCGTGCTGGTGATGCTGCTGTTGAGGGATTATCCCGGATGTCGGCTTGCGGGATGTCCCGGCCTCTGCTTTGATGCGGAAACCGTACTTCGGGAACCGCCACCGCCTAATCCGGCGTATTACTGATGGGATATGAGCTAAATGTGATAAGGTGGTAGAGTGGTAAAGTGATAACGGGATAACGCTCTGTGATATATAGCGCAGCTACTTTATCACCTTACCACCTTATCACTCTTTTCCTTCTTTTCTATACCGTAATGAACTAAACTCAATTGGCTGATTCGCATTACTGATAAATCACCTGTATCTTCTCCGTATTCTTGACATCTCCCCGGTCAGTTTTCTGTATCCACCGTCCGGTGCTGTCATATTCATAATAAGCATTACTGTCTATCTGGTTGCCGAACTCATCATACAGGAAGATGAGCGAACCGCTGGTCTTTTCACTGTTGACAAGGGTCTTTTCAAACGTAATTTTAGTCAGGTAACCGTAAGGATCATACTCGTATACGTCGGTTTGTTTGCTCACCTGGGTAGGAAGCGGGTCTTTCATCAGCGGGAAAGTTTCCTCCCGTTTCACTATCTGTCCGTTCTTGCCGTATTGGTTGACAACGGAGGATACCGGAACATTCTTCTCATAGTTTGTTTCTTCCGTCGGAAGATTGAGTTGCGGATGATATTTTCTCACTGTCAGTTTTCCGTTCTGGTGGAAAGTGGAATCGGTAAGCACTATGCCCAGCGTGCTGAAAGTGCGGAGGCGCTTATAAACCTCTTTCATGCCTCTTTGGTTCACCTGCACCTCTTCTACGCAATTGCCTTGCGGGTTGTAGAGGAAGTTGGTCTGCAGGGTGGTGGTTCCTTTATCTTCTATAACCTCCTTGATACTTACCAACCTTCCATTCTCGTCATACGTGTAGGTCTTTTGAGTATTCTTTCCATTTTTCACTTCGTTGGACTTCATTAGGAGTCCGCGGCTGTAGGACTGGATGACAGTGGGGTTGCTCCACACCAGTTGTTGCTCGAAAGGCACACGCAACTTATTGGCTTTGTCGCGGAATTCCTTGTATTTATGAGTCTGGAGATACTCTTTGATGAGCCCCAGTTTGCTTGGGGAATTCACTTCCAGCTTCAAAGTCTCATAGTCGATACTGTCCTTTTTGTACTCCAATGTATTCGTATATTTCTTGTCGGACGGGCTCAGATAAGAAGCCTGTTCGTATTCCGCAATGGCTTGCTTGATGGAAGCGATGGCCTGCGCTTTGCAGATATTTCCGTAAAGATAATCGTCGTAGAGGGAGAGGGCTTGCGCCATGGACTCCCGCTTGGAACGTCCGTCGAAGAATGTATTGAGACGGTCATGATCAAAGAATCTCTTAAAATTGCTGGCGGATGGTGATTTCTGTACGGTTTGGAACAACAGACGATTGTATTCTATCATGGCTTCTGCTTTATACTTGCCATCTGCATACTCAGTCAGATATTTTTCGCATTTCGGAATATTCTTGTTGCGCACGAAGTCTTTCCATAATTCCTCTTCATGCACATCATAGAGATGTTTGCTGACTTCATCGGATAATTCGTATCCGGATGCCTTGACGGCTTCTACCAATGTGCCGGAATAGACCAGCTTGTTGGGATATTCATCCAGAATGGCGCTGATGCTGCTCTCCATACGTTTGCGGATAGCGCCGGGATCTACGCCGGCTTCCTGGCAAATGGAGAGGAAACTGCCTTTGGTGGCATCTACATAAGCCTGGAAATAATCCTTGGCTACAGTTACTTCCTGCTGGTTCCATATCTGGTCGCACAGATCGATCAGCTTGACTTCCGCTTCAAAGGCGGTTGCGGTTTCTGTGTCTAATTTGTCACGGTTTTTTGTGAACTTGTCATTCTCGTTGTTTACCAGAAACTTCAAGAGTTTTTCCACTTTACTCTGTTTTTGCGCCATTGCAGGTGAGGCGCACAAGAATGCCAACAGGCACATAAAAGAAATATAAAGTCGCATATTTTTAATTTGTTCCATAGTTCTCTGTGATTTTAGTTAGAATAACATTGTACAAATATAAAAAGATTCTTTTAATTTTGCATACATGAATACGAATTATATCGAAGAATTGAATGAAGGACAGCGCGCTGCAGTGCTCTATAACGAGGGTCCGTCGCTGGTGATAGCCGGTGCGGGTTCCGGGAAGACACGGGTGCTGACCTATAAAATAGCCTATTTGCTGGAAAATGATTATCAGCCCTGGAATATCCTGGCTCTGACTTTTACCAACAAGGCCGCCCGTGAGATGAAAGAACGTATTGCCCGGCAGGTGGGAGAACAGCGGGCACGTCATTTGTGGATGGGTACATTCCACTCTATCTTCCTGCGCATCCTGCATGCGGAAGCTGCGAGCATCGGTTTTACCTCGCAGTTTACTATCTATGATACGGCGGACAGCAAGAGTCTGGTGCGCTCTATCATTAAGGAGATGGGGCTGGATGAGAAAGTGTATAAGCCGGGCAGTGTGCAGGCACGCATCTCCAATGCGAAAAACCACCTGGTGTCTCCTGCGGGATATGCTGCCAACAAAGAGGCTTATGAAGGGGATTGTGCCGCCAAGATGCCTGCAATCCGGGATATTTACCATCGTTATTGGGATCGTTGCAGGCAGGCGGATGCCATGGATTTTGATGATTTGCTCTTTTATACTTTTATTCTCTTCAGAGATCATCCTGAAGTACTGGCGCGTTATCAGGAACAGTTTCGCTACATTCTGGTAGATGAGTATCAGGATACCAACTATGCCCAGCACAGTATTGTGTTGCAGTTGGCAAAGGATCATCAGCACGTGTGTGTGGTTGGAGATGATGCGCAGAGTATCTATTCTTTCCGGGGGGCAGATATTGACAATATATTGTATTTTACAAAAGTGTACCCCAATACGAAAGTATTCAAGTTGGAACAGAACTATCGGTCTACGCAAACCATTGTCTGCGCTGCCAACAGTTTGATTGAAAAGAATGAAAGGCAGATACGTAAGGAAGTCTTCTCTGAAAAGGAGAAAGGGGAAGCCATCGGTGTGTTTCAGGCATACAGTGATGTGGAAGAAGGAGATATTGTAGTCAATAAGATTGCTGAGTTGCGTCGTTCGGAGCATTACGCCTATTCGGATTTCGCCATACTTTATCGGACCAATGCGCAGAGCCGTGTATTTGAGGAAGCTATGCGTAAGCGGGGTATGCCTTATCGCATTTATGGTGGTTTGTCTTTTTATCAGCGCAAAGAAATAAAGGATGTGATAGCTTACTTCCGTCTGGTGGTCAATCCTAATGATGAGGAAGCGTTCAAGCGTATTATCAATTATCCGGCCCGTGGTATTGGAGATACGACGGTAGGCAAAATTATCGCCGCTGCTACGGAAAATAATATCAGTCTTTGGGTCGTGCTCTGTGAGCCGCTGACGTATGGATTGAATTTAAATAAAGGCACGCACTCTAAACTGCAGGGCTTCCGTGACCTGATCGGTGGATTTATAGAAGGGGTAATGGAGAAGAATGCCTATGAGATTGGTACGGAGATTATCCGTCAATCCGGCATTATTAATGACGTCTGCCAAGACAATTCACCGGAAAATCTTAGCCGTAAAGAGAATATTGAGGAATTAGTGAATGGCATGAGCGATTTCTGTGCTTTGCGCTTGGAAGAGGGTAATCCTAATATTTCACTGACAGACTTTTTATCGGAAGTATCATTGCTGACTGACCAGGATTCGGACAATGAGGATGATGAGAAAATAACGCTTATGACCGTCCATTCTGCCAAAGGACTGGAATTTAGAAATGTATTTGTGGTGGGAATGGAAGAAAATCTTTTCCCCAGCGGTATGGTGGGAGATTCTCCCCGTGCGCTGGAAGAGGAGAGGCGTTTATTTTATGTGGCCATCACTCGTGCGGAAGAACATTGTTTCCTTTCGTATGCCCGCACCCGTTTCCGCTATGGAAAAATGGAATTCGGCAGTCCCAGCCGCTTTCTGAAAGATATTGATATCCGCTTCCTTCGCTTGCCCCAGGATGCGGGGTTGGGCAGTAAGATTGATGAAGAGGCGGTACATTTCCGTAGGGAAAATAGTAGCGGGTTCTCTCGTTCGCCTCATACCCGCGAGTCATTGTATAACGCTGAAAAGGAAACTCCCCAGCGTCCCAAGCAACAGATTATTGCTCCGAGCGTGCCGCGCAATCTGAAACGGGTGACCCCGTCCGCATCACCTGCCGCGCCGTCTTCCGCTTCGGCAATGGCTGTGCAGCCGGGGCAGCTTATTGAGCACGAACGTTTTGGACTGGGAGAAGTGATGAAGGTAGAAGGCAATGGTGATAATGCCAAAGCGACTATTCATTTCAAGAATGCGGGCGACAAGCAACTTTTATTGCGCTTTGCCCGTTTTAAGATTATCGGTTAAATGAAAAAATACTATTTATGATAGATTTCAATTGTTTCCCCTCTCCATGCTACATCATGGAGGAAGAATTGCTGAGAAAGAACCTCGCCCTTATAAAAAGCGTTGCCGATCGTGCCGGAGTAGAAATTATCCTGGCATTCAAGTCTTTTGCCATGTGGCGTTCGTTTCCCATATTCAGGGAGTATATAGAGCACTCTACGGCAAGTTCGGTATACGAGGCGCGTCTGGCACTGGAAGAATTCGGTAGTAAGGCGCATACTTATTCTCCCGCTTATACGGAAGCTGATTTTCCTGAAATCATGCGTTGCAGTAGTCATATAACTTTTAATTCTTTGTCGCAGTTCTGCCGTTTCTATCCGGAGGTCGTGAAAGAGGGGAGTGGCATCTCTTGTGGTATTCGTATTAATCCGGAATATTCTGAAGTGGAAACGGAACTTTATAATCCCTGCGCTCCCGGCACTCGTTTCGGCATAACAGCGGATTTATTGACTGAGGCTCTGCCACAAGGTATTGATGGTTTCCATTGTCATTGTCATTGCGAATCTTCATCTTATGAACTGGAACGGACATTAAAACATCTGGAAAAAAAATTCTCTCGTTGGTTTCCGCAAATTAAATGGTTGAATCTGGGAGGTGGGCATCTGATGACGCGTAAAGATTATGACGTGGAGCATCTTATTCAACTGCTGAAAGATTTGCGTGCCCGTCATCCGCATTTGCGTATTATCCTTGAACCTGGTTCTGCCTTTACCTGGCAGACCGGTGTGTTGGCTTCTGAGGTAGTGGATATTGTGGAAAGCCGTGGTATCCGTACCGCTATTCTTAATGTGAGTTTTACCTGTCATATGCCCGATTGTCTTGAAATGCCTTACCAACCTGCCGTACGTGGTGCTGAAATGGGAAATAACGGCGGTTGCCATGTATATCGCCTGGGTGGAAATTCATGTTTGAGTGGTGACTATATGGGCGACTGGAGTTTTGACCATGAATTGCAAATCGGAGAGCGTATTGTCTTCGAAGATATGATTCACTACACGATGGTAAAAACAAATATGTTCAATGGAATCCACCATCCTGCCATTGCAATGTGGACAAAAGAAGGGAAAGCGGAAATATTCAGGCAATTTTTTTATGAAGATTATCGGGATAGAATGAGCTGATAATCAAAAAACTGCTGTGTATACAGGGATAGACGTGTACTTTTCTTTGCGAAAAAAATAGCCGGAATGTTTGCAGGTTTAGAGAAAATATCTACCTTTGCAACCGCAAACGCGGAAATAGCTCAGTTGGTAGAGCATAACCTTGCCAAGGTTAGGGTCGCGAGTTCGAGTCTCGTTTTCCGCTCAAGCACATAGTTGCAATTACCTAATGCCCAGGTGGCGGAATTGGTAGACGCGCACGTTTCAGGTGCGTGTGTCGAGAGGCATGCAGGTTCGAGTCCTGTTCTGGGCACATAGGTGAGGCAAGCTTTAGTTCTTTGAAGGTATGAGATAGTATGGAGAGGTGGCGGAATTGGTAGACGCGCTACTTTGAGGTGGTAGTGACAGAAATGTTGTGGGAGTTCGAGTCTCCTCCTCTTCACACGATTATCATAATGCGGAAATAGCTCAGTTGGTAGAGCATAACCTTGCCAAGGTTAGGGTCGCGAGTTCGAGTCTCGTTTTCCGCTCATTTTTTTTGTTTTTGTCTGGATGACTGATAATGCCCAGGTGGCGGAATTGGTAGACGCGCACGTTTCAGGTGCGTGTGTCGAGAGGCATGCAGGTTCGAGTCCTGTTCTGGGCACTTTCTCTTTGTGAAAAGAGAGTCATCTAATGCGGAAATAGCTCAGTTGGTAGAGCATAACCTTGCCAAGGTTAGGGTCGCGAGTTCGAGTCTCGTTTTCCGCTCCATTGAGAATAAAAAAGTCCCGTAAACATTATGTTTACGGGACTTTTTTATTGATATTCCGTTTTATTCTTTCTTCTCAAGTGAGAAACCTAACATCATGCCGTCGTAGCTGTTTGCCAGTGAACTGATTGTTTTCAGTGTGGCATTGCTGCTCTTGCTGGAAAGGAAAGTGATTAGCTTCAGTAGTTTGTCCGATTCGAACAGTAAATCCATGCTGCCGGATGTACAGTTAACTTTGGCATTCATGTTTATCAGTCTGACGAACTTCATGGTTACATGCTTTTCGGTGGCGTCATACACATAAGTCCCCTTCAGAGTTTTGGTTCCCAGTTTAGCGTTGAAAGTGCTGTCGGCATTGAAGGTAAAACTCATTTGTCCGGGTTTGATACCCACTTTGCTCAGTTGCTCATTGAGTTTGGCTTCGGCAGTGGTAGCAGCAACGGCTCCGCCGGCTTTCATCAACAGGTTGTCTGATTCGAATTCGATAGCGGCACCGGTATACGACCATGTACCTGTCATATCAACAGTATTCTTACCGGTAACGGCGCTGACTACTTTTTCTACATTTTCTTTGTTGAATAAATCTTTTAGCGATTGTGCCTGACTATTGGCCGACACAAGAAGTAAGGTGGCAATAAATGCCAGTGAAAATACACTCTTTTTCATATTTACTATTACTTTATTTGGTATTCAATTCTTTATTAATACTCTCTATATAATCTAATAACTCTTTTTTGCCCATTCTGTTCTCAGAAGAGGTCACAAAATAAGGGGGAAGTTCTTCCCATTGCTCTTTTAGTTTTTTCAGATACTGCTGGATATTGGTGTTCAGCCTGCCGCCTTTCAGCTTATCCCCTTTGGTAAAGACAATGGAGAAAGGTACTCCGTGCTCGCCCAGCCATCCCATGAATTCGATATCGATGACTTGTGGTTCAAGCCGTGAGTCGATAAGCAGGAAGAGATTGGTCATCTGTTCACGTTCCAGAATATAATCTTCGATGATACGCTGTATTTGTGATTTTCCTTTTTGTCCGCGTCTGGCATAACCATAGCCAGGTAGATCGACGATGTACCAGCTTTTATTAATAAGGAAATGATTGATGAGCATAGTCTTTCCCGGAGTGGCGGAAGTCATGGCAAGTCCTTTACGCCCTGTCAGCATATTGATGAGGCTGGATTTTCCAACGTTGGAACGTCCGATAAAGGCGTATTCAGGGAATATCCCGGAGGGGCATTTTTTCACATCTGTATTACTAATGACGAATTCAGCGCTTGTAATCTCCATTTTTATGTCAAATTTAGAAAGTTTCTTACTCTTTTTCTTTTTTTCCTGCGTATGCAAAGGTAGTACTTATTTCAGAATTTCTCATAACTTTTTCATGCTTGCATGAAAGTTCTGCACTCAATTTGCATTATCTTTGCCGCCAATAGTTGATTTTTTAGTATGAACGGACAATTTTCCTCGATATTATTGGAGAAGGCGGTGAGCGAGTTTGCCAAACTGCCAGGAGTGGGGCGGAAGACGGCTATGCGCCTGGTACTACACCTTCTGAGACAAGATACGGCAGTGGTAGAAGCCTTTGGTAACGCTATTGTTACACTGAAGCATGAAGTAAAATATTGCAGAGTTTGCCACAATATTTCAGATACGGAAACTTGCCGTATTTGTGCCAATCCGCAGCGGGATGCATCTACAGTTTGTGTTGTAGAGAATATCCGCGATGTCATGGCGGTGGAAGCGACGCAGCAATTCCGTGGACTATATCACGTCTTGGGTGGTGTTATTTCACCAATGGACGGGGTAGGTCCGGGTGACTTGCAGATAGAAAGTCTTGTACGGCGTGTGGCTGCCGGTGGAATCAAGGAGGTGATCCTGGCACTCAGCACTACGATGGAAGGTGACACAACTAACTTCTATATTTATCGTAAGCTTGAAAAGATGGGGGTGAAGCTAAGTGTGATTGCCCGTGGCATTTCAGTGGGCGATGAGTTGGAATATGCGGACGAGGTCACTCTGGGGCGTAGTATTGTAAACCGGACGCTTTTTACGGGAACGAATTAAATTATTGTTATTAAGTTTATTGTTTATAAGAGAATGGAAGAACAGATAAAACACGTTGCGAGTCGTTTAAAAGTAATATTTATCAGTTTCTGGTTGCTGCCGGTGATATGGATCATAGTAGGTGAAACCGGTGGAGATTGGGTAGGTATATATGCCGATGATGTCCGTACGACTTATTTTGCAGAAACGTTGTCTATTTTGCTGGTTGCAGCTTGCGTGCCGGTTTCTCTGAAACTTTTCGCCTGGGTGCTGACGCGGAAGATTGATAAAGTTAGTTTGCCTGAAGCTTTACGTTTATATTCTTTCTGGAGTAAAGTTCGGGTAGCTCTGCTTTCGCTGCCGGTATGGGTAGGTCTTGCAGTTTATTATCTTACATTGAGCAATAAAGGTTTGCTTTGTGCTTTTATTGCTCTTACGGCTTCGCTGTTTTGCTTGCCCGGCGAAGGACGCTTACGTAAAGAATTGCATATCAATAAAGAGGAGGAAGCATGAAATTCTCTGTTGTCATAGTCAATTACAATGTAAAGTATTATCTGGAACAGTGTCTCTGTTCCTTATACAGGGCTATTGACAATCTTTCAGCCGAAATTTTTGTAGTGGATAATGCGTCCGTCGATGATTCGGAGGCATACCTTACCGAACGCTTCCCGCGTATTACCTATATATATAATAAGGAGAATGTTGGTTTTGCCCGTGCTAATAACCAGGCCATTCGTCAAGCGAAGGGAGAATACGTGCTGTTGCTGAATCCTGATACGGTATTGCCGGAGCAGACTTTAGAAGAAGCGCTTCTGTTTATGGACACGCATCCTTGCGCCGGAGCTGCCGGTGTGAAAATGCTGACGGATGACGGACGTTTTCTGCGGGAATCAAAACGTGGATATCCTACTTTGGCTGCCACTTTTGGTAAACTGTCCGGCTTGGGAAAACTTTTCCCCCGTTCTAAAGGTTTAGGTGGGTATTATTGTAATGCCCTGGATGCGGATACCATTCACCGGGTGGAAGTATTGGCAGGTGCATTCATGTTGCTGCGCCGTTCTGCATTGGAAAAATCCGGATTACTGGATGAAGACTTCTTTATGTATGGTGAAGATATAGATTTGTCCTGCCGGATTGAGGAGGCGGGATATGAAAATTACTACTTGCCTTATCCTATATTGCATTATAAGGGAGAAAGTACATCGAAAGATACCTATCACCATGTGCGTGTATTTTGTGGAGCAATGGATATTTTCTTTCGTAAGCATGGTGAACGTTATGGGCTCTTGGGGCGTTGGCTTGTTCGGATCGGTATCCATTTACAGATGTATATTCGTTTGCTGATGCTTTCCTTGAGACGTATATTCAGTTTCCCGGGAAAAAAAGCGAAAGTCCCCTTCCTTAAAGGACAAGCTTTCCCTCGTTTTCTTGTTTTCGGTGAAGAAGCCACTATTCATAGTTTGCGTGGACTTTTCAAACGTAACGGGCTGATCGGAAAGCATCATTTCGTTGTGGCAAACGAAGCGTCTGCCGCCGACGGACATGCCAGTCCATTCATCTCGCTGAAAGGTTTCACGCATGTGGTGTATGATTGCCGTGCCTTTTCTTTTTCTACAATTATCCGCTTGCTGTCCCATCATCGGAAAATGGGGTTGCGTCTCGGAATTTATAACCCGGAAAGTCGCGTACTGGTGACTCCCGAAAAATGTTATCTCTGATCATGAAACATACTTATTTTGTAAACGACCGTATTCGCCTCCGTGCTATGGAACCGGAGGATCTGGAACTGATTTGTGAGATGGAAAACGACCCGCAACAGTGGGATATCAGTAACTTCACTGTACCCTATTCACGCTATGTGATGAAGCAATATATGGAGAATTCACAATGCGATATGTTTTCCGATAAGCAGCTACGTATGATGGTGGTGCGCCTTGAAGATCGTGCTACGATAGGAACGATTGATATTACAGACTTTTCTCCGATGCATGCACGCGGAGAAGTGGGTATCGTTATCCGGAAAGAGTTTCGTGGCGCAGGCTATGCAAAAGATGCATTGACACTACTTTGTGACTATGCTTTCGACTTTCTGCGTATGAAACAGTTGGTTGTCCATATCGCCACGGATAATGAGGCAAGCATGCGTTTGTTCGCCTCTTGCGGCTTTGTTCAGTGTGGGTTGTTAAAAGATTGGCTGTGTGTAGAAGGTTATTTCAAAGATGTTGCATTACTGCAGTGCATCCGGGTCGATTAATTCAATGTGGGTATCTGCGGGAAACGTGACCATGTTTCGTATTTGCCTCCCAGTTCTCCCAAAACATTTTTCCAAAGCTCTGCGCTTCCCTTTTCATCCATAAGGGAAGCGATGTTTGTCGATCCTATCAGCCAGGTGTTTTCTTCAATTTCCTGGCATAGCTGGTCATGTTCCCAGCCTGAATATCCCAAGAAGAAGCGTATCTTTCCGGTGATGTCATTGCCTTCCAAAATATAACGGCGGATGGCATCAAAATCTCCGTTCAGATAGAATCCTTTTCCTATTTGCAGAGAATCTTCTACACCTTTTAGTGTATGAAGGTAAAACAGCGTATCGGTACATAACGGACCGCCTTTATAAATAGGTATATTTTCCACATCTTTGAAGTCTTTCAATACGTCATTGAGATATAGCGGGAGAGATTTGTTCAATACCAATCCCATTGTACCATCCAGCGTATGGTCTACCAGCAAGATAATAGAGCGTCCGAACATCTCGTCATAGAGGAAAGGCTCGGATATCAGTACTTTTCCACGTGAAGGTAATACGTGGTTCGTTTCAATTTTGAATATGTCTGTGTTAGTATCCATGCCACTAATATACAGACAAATCCTTTAAAAACAAATATTATTTCTCTTTTTTCACTGATAGCCTTTTTATATATGTTATATAACAGGTTTTTATTAGGAAGAAATTGGTTACTTTTGCAAATTGTTATTTCTTTATTGTAAATCATGAGGTTGACTATCTATAAATATATCTGTTTTTTAATTTTTAGTTATTTTTTTTCGTACAGTAGTTCTTGTTATGCTTTTGTTGCAGACGATGTGAACCATCGGCTTGAGGTATTTACCGCCCGGAAAAGTGTAATGGGACGTGTTGTGGATGAGGGTGGTATACCTTTACCGGGAGCTACAGTGCTGGAAAAAGGTACTTCGAATGGTGGAGTAACCGATTTGGAAGGTAAATTTGCGCTGACAGTTGCTGATGATGCGGTGCTGAGATTCTCTTTTATGGGATATAAAACGCAGGAAATAAGCGTAAAAGGACATACATTCCTGGACATTGTATTGGAGGAAGATGCAGTGGAACTTGATAAAGTAGTGGTGACTGCATTGGGTATCGAAAAGAAGGAGCACTCTCTTTCTTATGCAATGAGTCAGGTGAAAAGTGAAGAACTGACACGGGTTAAAATGCCCAATCTGATAACTTCATTGACCGGTAAGACTGCCGGTGTGCAGGTTAATCAGGTATCATCGGGACTGGGTGCTTCCGCTAAAGTAAACATTCGCGGAATCCGTTCGGTAGCCGGGGAGAACCAACCTCTTTATGTAATTGACGGTGTTCCTATGTTAAATTCAACTTCGGAACAGGCTTTCAGTGCCATTGGCGGAACAGCTAATGCAGGTAACCGCGATGGTGGTGACGGTATCTCAAACTTAAACTCGGAAGATATAGAAAGCATAAGTATTCTGAAAGGGGCTCCTGCAGCGGCACTTTATGGTAGCCAGGCAGGTAACGGTGTGATATTGATTACGACCAAGAAAGGTAAATCACAAGGACAACGGAGCATATCATTTTCTACCAGTCTGATGTTCGATAAAGCATCTTCTTTACCCGAAATGCAAAATCGTTATGGAGTAAGTGATGGGGTGGATAGTTGGGGGGAACGAAAAGACTTGCCGAAATACGATAATCTGAATGATTTCTTCTCTACCGGAGTGACTTCCATTACTTCCGTATCCGTAAGCCATGGCAATGAGAAATTGCAGAATTATTTTTCATATGCCAATACTACCGGTAAAGGGATTATTGATAAAAATCGCTTATCCAAGCATAATATTACATTCAGGGAAACTTCTGTGATGTTCAATAATCGTTTGAAACTGGATGGTAATGTGAATTTGATGCGACAAGTCTCTAAAAACAAGCCGACAGTAGGCGGATTTTATATGAACCCGTTGGTGGGGCTTTATCGGTTTCCCCGTGGAGAGGACTTGTCGTATTATAGGGATAATTTCGAAGTGTACGATGAAAGTAGAAATCTGAATATACAGAACTGGCATACTTCCTATGAAGATTTTGAGCAGAATCCGTATTGGATAACGAACCGCATACAAACTAAGGAAGTGCGTATGCATGCCATTGTCTCCTTATCGGCAAACTTGCAAGTAAATGACTGGTTGACGGTACAGGCCCGTGGCAATGTGGATTGCATTGACGATAAAGTCCGTCAGAAATTTTATGCTTCTACAGCTCCGGCATTAGCCGGTGCTAACGGACGTTACCTGGAAATGGATTATCAGGATCTCCAGTTTTATGGTGACCTGATGCTTATGGTGAAGAAGAAATGGGGCGATTTCTCAGTAAATGGTGCATTTGGGGGAAGTATTACTGATAAGACTACTAATTCTACCCGTTATGATTCCAAAACAGCTTCTTTGTACTATGCCAATGTATTTACTCTGGCAAATATTATAATGAACGGTTCAGCAGCTCTTGACCAGAAAATTGATTCACACCGTCAGCTGCAATCGCTGTTTGCTACGGCGCAAGTGGGCTATAAAGAGAGTGCCTATATAGATTTGACGGCTCGCAATGACTGGTCTTCCACTTTATCACATACCAAGCACGAAGGCAGAGGATATTTTTATCCTTCAGTTGGTACTTCGTTGATCCTAAGCCGTCTGCTGACTTTACCTGAATGGGTGTCGTATGCAAAGGTGCGTGCTGCTTATAGTATGGTGGGGAATGATATTCCTTTGTATATTACGAATTCCGCTTCCCATATCACTGCCGGTGGTGAATATCTGGCGAATGATGCGGCACCTTTCAAGGAAATGGAACCGGAGATGAATTATTCGTGGGAAATTGGTGCGGAAGGACGTTTTCTGAACAGCCGTATCGGGTTTAATATCACTTTCTATAGAACAAATACTCATAACCAGTTTTTTAAATTGCCTACGCTGGCGGGCGACAAATATGCTTACCGCTATGTGAATGCCGGTAACATTCAGAATCAGGGATGGGAAATCGCATTGGACGCTACTCCTGTGATGGTAAAAGATTTTATGTGGAGCACTACTCTTAATTTTGCTTCTAACAGGAACAAAATAGTTGCTTTGCATGAAGATTTGAAAGAATTTGTTTATGGCCCTACCAGTTTCTCTTCCAGTTATGCCATGAAACTGATAAAAGGTGGATCGATTGGCGATGTTTATGGAAAGGCTTTTGTCAGAGATGCTTCCGGTAATATTGTTTATGAGACGGAAGGGAATAATGCAGGATTGCCAAAAGTAGAAGGTGACGGGAATACGGTAAAGGTTGGAAACTCCAATCCGAAGTTCCAGCTGGGATGGAATCATACGCTTTCTTATAAAGACTTGTCTCTCTATTTCCTGGTAGATTGTCGTTACGGCGGTAAAGTGCTTTCGCAAACTCAGGCAGATATGGACTTGTACGGTGTATCGGAAATTACCGGAAAAGCCCGTGATAATGGTTATGTTATGCTGGAGGGGCAGCGGATAGAGAACGTGAAGGGATTCTATAAGATTGTAGGCGGACGCGCAGGGACAACGGAATATTATATGTATGATGCGACCAACATCCGGTTGAGAGAACTTTCATTGTCTTATCAGTTGCCTGCTTCCTGGATGGAAAAATCTAAAGTCCTGAAGAAAGCGCAGGTTTCTTTTATAGCCCGCAATTTGTTTTTCTTTTATAAGAAGGCACCTTTTGATCCGGATCTGGTGTTATCTACCGGTAATGATAATCAAGGTATTGATGTGTATGGGATGCCGACAACGCGCAGTTGGGGCTTTTCATTGAAGTGTGAATTTTAATGGGAGAGGGGAGGATTGATATGAAAAAATATAGTTGGATATTCGGTGCTCTGTTAGTTCTGGTTTCTTGCACGGGTGACTTTAAGGATATCAATACGGATTTATCCGGAATTACGGATGAGGATTTGCAGATTGATTATAATGAACATGGTATTCGTCTGGGAGTGATTCAGCAGGGCATTTACTTCAATTATGATTATGGAAAGGGTAAGAACTGGCCTTTCCAGTTGACGCAGAACCTGAATGCAGACATGTTCAGTGGATATATGCATGATGGAAAACCATTGAATGGAGGTAGCCATAATTCGGACTATAATTTGCAAGATGGTTGGAACAGTGCAATGTGGGGACATACCTACTCGTATATTTTTCCACAGATATATCAGTCGGAGAATGCAACGCGTGAGAAACATCCGGGTTTCTTCGGAGTCACCAAGATTCTGAAAGTGGAAGTGATGCACCGCGTTACGGATTACTATGGTCCTATCATTTATTCACGGTTTGCTGATCCTAACGCAGAATATATGCCCGATACACAAGAAGCGGTTTATAAAGAGTTCTTTTGTGAATTAGATACAGCTGTGAGTACCCTTACCGGTTATGTAGAGTCAAATCCGGAAGCTGCTGAGTTTTCCCGTTTTGATATATTGATGAATGGTGAATACACTTCGTGGATAAGGTTTGCCAATTCATTGAGAATGCGGCTTGCAATGCGAATAGCTACAGTGGATAGAGAGAAAGCCCGTTCAGAGTTCCTGAAAGCTTTTAATAATGAATATGGAACGTTGGAAGCGGAAAATGAACCAGTGGCGGTATCTACAAAGAAGGGGTATACCAATCCGTTGGGAGAACTCAATCTGGTGTGGAACGAAACTTATATGAGTGCTCCGATGGAGTCTATCATGAACGGTTATGAAGATCCTCGGCGTACTGTTTTTTTTGCCACATGCCAGGATGAGTCGTTTAAAGGTCAGTACCGTGGAATCCGGCAGGGGACTTGCTTTTCTCACAGCAATTATATGGGTTTGTCGAAACTGAAGACCACTCAGTCGACGGATGCGGTTCTTATGACTGCTGCCGAGGTATGGTTTCTGCGTGCCGAAGCCGCTTTGAGAAACTGGACGAGTGAAGATGCCGGTACATGCTATGAAAAAGGAATTACTTCCTCCCTGCATCAGTATGGTATCATGCAGACTGATTCGTATTTGAACAGTGATAAATTGCCAGTTGATTTTGTAGATACATTTGATGCTGAAAATAATATAGAAGCCTATTGTAAAGTCTCACCGAAGTGGATTGAAACAGCTGACCGGGATACGAAGTTGGAGAAGATTATTACGCAGAAATGGCTGGCAATGTTTCCTGAAGGATGTGAAGCCTGGGCGGAGCAGCGCAGAACCGGATATCCGCGTCTTTTCCCTGTTCTTTTCAATCATAGTAAGGACGGCTGCGTTGATACGGAAATCATGATTCGCCGTTTAAACTTTCCCGGAGGATTACAAACGGAAAATCCGGAGCAATACCGTGCATTGGTGAAAGCTTTGGGAGGAGATGATAATGCCGGCACCCGTTTGTGGTGGGATGCCGGCACTAATTGGTAAGTTTATTCTTTTATTCTATTATACCGGATGGTTTTCTGCAAAGATTGCCATCCGTTCTTCTAATTGTGCATATTGATGATCCTGGATGAATGAAGTACAGGCACGCAAACCTTCCTGATGGCTACCGGTGGTAATCAGTGATATGGCGCTGACACCATAGTACATCAATTCCTTAGCCAGTTCACCGCTGGTCATCCCCGGATAGCCGATAGTAAAGTAGAAACCGTCGGCTACGGGATTACCCAAGTCATTGTCATATACCAGATGAAAACCGTAGCGCAGGAAAATCTCTTTCAGCTTGTGGGCACGTTCACCGTATATTTTCACTTCATTCAGGAAGTTGTATTGTCCGTCGCTGGCTGCTTTCAGCATGGCGGCAAGGGCATATTGTGCAGAGTGGCTTGTACCGGATGAAAGGGCGTAGAGCACACGATGGATGAATACCGTACCGAATGTGCCACCACCGTAGCGTTTTGTCAGGCCGGGATAGGAGCGGTGATACAGTTTATCGGAAATGCAGCTTACCCCGATGCGTTGTCCGGCATAACTGAATGCTTTGGAGCCGGAAATAAGTAATACGTAGTTATCTGTATAGTGCGCTACTGAGGGTTGGAAAGGCGCTTCGAACGGTTTGCTTAAATCCTGGCGGAAATCCATGGCAAAATAGGCCAGGTCTTCTAAAACAATAACGTCGTATTGCGTAGCAAGTTCTCCGATGATGCGCAGTTCTTCTTCTTTCAGGCAAATCCAACTGGGGTTATTAGGATTTGAATAGACGATAGCGGAGATATTGCCTTTTGAGAGGTAGCTCTCCAGCTTCTCTTTCAGTTTGTCGCCACGATAGTCATAAACATCGAAAGTCTCAAACTTTTGTCCCATCACTACCAACTGCTGTTTTTGTACGGGGAAACCCGGATCAATGAATAATATCGTATCCTTCTTTTCATCGCATTGGCTGCATGTGAGGAAGGAGGCGAAAGTTCCCTGCATGGAGCCGGTGACAGGTACACAACCTTCCGGTTTCAGGTCTACATTGATAAAGGCTTTGATGAAGCGTGAGGCTTCTTCTTTCAAGGCAGGCAGGCCGTTGATGTCGGGGTAAAGACTGGCAATGCCATTTTGCAGGGCTTCTATCTCGGCTTTCACACCTACAGCCGAAGCCGGAAGTCCCGGTACGCCCATTTCCATTTTAATGAATTCCACGCCCGACTCTGCTTCTGCTTTGGCGGCAATGGCTTTTACTTCACGTATGGTTGCTTTTCCAAAGTCTGCAATCTGAAATGCTTCGATGGTTTCGTCAATCAGTCTACGTTCAATAGGAGTATTTCTCATGGTTTTTCTCGCTTTTAGTTCATTTTGATTTGTTACTCGAATTTTTTTCGTCACACAAAGGTAATATAAATATCTTATAATCAAGCCCACTTTAAAAAAGATGAAAAATATTTCTTTCAAGCTATTGCAGATATCAAAGAAATGTCTACCTTTGCAACCGCAATCGAGAGAGATAGCAAATGAAAAATGAAATAATGGTGCGTTAGTTCAGTTGGTTAGAATACATGCCTGTCACGCATGGGGTCACGGGTTCGAGTCCCGTACGCACCGCAAAATACTTACAGAAGAAGCCTTTGATTATATTATAATCGAAGGCTTTTTTTATATACTATGCAGAACTTTGAAAAAGAATTGTCTTTAAAGTTCTTGTTTAGGTTATGTTTTTTATTCTGAACTTTACCATTCTAACTTTACCATATATGATTAGAGAAATTAAAGAAACGGATTATCCGCGTTTGATAGAGATTTGGGAGAATGCGGTGCTGAATACCCATGATTTTCTAAAAGAAGAGGACTTTTTGTATTTCAAGAAACAACTTCCTGTCTATTTTCAATATGTTATGTTGTTAGGGTTTGAACAAGAGGGAGTCCTTGTTGGATTTATGGGAATTGCGAATGGCAATCTTGAAATGCTATTTGTAGATAACGATTGCCGGGGTGCAGGAATTGGAAAACAATTGGTAGCGTATGCGGTAGCTAACTTGCAAGTGACTAAAGTTGATGTGAATGAGCAAAATACTCAAGCGGTTGGTTTTTACAAATATATGGGTTTTAATATTGTGGGAAGATCGGAATTGGATGGAGAAGGTAAGGAGTATCCCATCTTACATATGGGGTTATAGCTTGTTTGATGATTGGCGTGTTAATTATCCTGTATATTGGCAATCCTGTCTATTAAAGTATTACTTTTGCCGCGAAACAAAAGACAAGAGACGAAACTTAAACTATATAATTAAATTTTAGTCAGTTATGAAAACAAAACAATTATTCGGAATACTACTATTCCTCTGTTCAATCGGCTTTGTAAGCTGTGGCGATGATGATGACAACAAAGACCCGGAAGGAAGCGTTACACTAAACATGATGAATGAAGGAAACGGGAAAACCTTGTTAGGAAAATCGGATGTATATATCAATAACTCAAATAATTTTAAAACCTCTACTTGTTATATTGCCGATATGGGAGAAGCTTCCGGTCTTGGAACACCCGTAAAACCTTCATTGGATAACCTTGCTAATGAAATGGCTGTCGTTCCCGGACATTTATATCATATCTATGATAGAGATGTTCTCCTGGATTTCCCTTCGGGAAAAAGAGCTGTAATAATTGAATCTGGTTATTATAAAGCCTATGTTATATCTCCCATAACAGTGGATGGCACTACAACGGGAGCGACACTGAAATTTGTGTTGGCATATCCGGAAACAAATGGCTTACCCGAATATGAAACCGTTATAGGAAATGTGGATGATGTTGGAGATGAGATAGAATATACATTGCCGAAAGATGCGGAATTACTCTTTAGCGATTATTTGGATAGTGATAGTAATTCTTTTGATATACAATTCGTAAATGGGAAATTAAAGGTTAAATTGCTGGAAAGCATCAATCATATCTCCGGGCCTTATGGAGATTATGGGATATTTGTCCGTTCGGGAGATGCATATACTTATGTAATGTTTAAGGCGGGCCTGAAGAAATAAGATTATGCGTTTGGCAATGGAATATTAGCCAATAGATATATAGAAATAAAGCTCTGCAAATCAGTTTGCAGAGCTTTATTTCCATATCATTTAAAATGCTTGTTTCAGTGTTATGCCTTATATATTCTTTTTCCAGTGGATAAATGAATTCTTATCGACTTTATTTGTCCCTACCAATTGCAGGTTATAGGAATTCAGACCGGCGTAGCGGTATTCACCATAGTTAATGCCCCCCAATAAGTCTATATTCAGAAATGCGCGGACAAGCATTAATCCGCATTTCTCTATTTTTTCGACGATACATTTTCCTCCTAAAAGGTTCATTAGCAGATAAGCTGATACTTCGTAGGCACACCAGCCACATTCTTCCAGATACAGATTAATACAGCAATCATTAGATTGCTCTTTTGCAAATACTTCAGAAACTTCTTTTCTCATGATAATCAATTTTACTCGGTTTTAGGATTCGGGCAAAACTTATTCCCCCATTATTAAAACAAAAAATTCGGCGTTACGGTTTTTGGCAGTGGTTAAACTATTCGGATTATTAACAGTATAAAAGAGATCGTAACAAAGAGTACTCACTTGTGGAGTTAGTGCCGGAATAAAGACTTTATTCCATCAAATATTCCCGGAAGTGCAACGGTTCCGTGCATCTCTTCCGGAAACTTTTTATAAATAACATGCAAATGCTGATTTTCCATATCCGGGATGATATTTACCTTCAGACTGTCCGCCAGTGAGAATTGATTCAGCTTCACATTGGGGCGTTGCTGGGTGGCAAACGCAACATATAACTGTTTGCCGGTGAAATCCTTTTTATGTGCTTCTCGTTTTGCCTGCTTCAGGTATATCCCTTGATCCCACCATAAACTGGGATCTATTGCCATAAAGGTATCAAACGACTCAGGATAGTCGAGTAGGACCTGTAGGGTAAATAAACCTGCGTATGAATGTCCTACTAAGAAGTTACGGCCGTTGGCAGAAACTTTTTTTTCTATTTCCGGACGCAGCTCTTCAGTTAAGAAACGATAGAAAGCCTTCATTCCTCCACCTTTTGGAGTATCTCCAGGCTGAATACTGCCATCCCGCCGTGCTGCCGAACTGGTAGGAGTGAAATCTCTGGTACGGTCTGTATTCAAAACAGCGACTACAACACAAGGGGGTAATGAAGAAACCCTTGAAGAAGCAAAGAAACGGGTAAAACCTACTACGGAATGGAAAAATACATCTCCATCCAATAAGTAGAGAACTGGGTAGTCTTTTTCTTCTTCACCCGGTTGTTTTTCCGGTTCATAAATCCAGTACATCCTTTCTTCATTCAGTATGTTGGAGAATAAAGAATGGCGGGTTCCTATATTAATAGAGTCCTGCCCTTGTACCGGTAGAGAAGACGTCCAAGCTATCGTAATAAGCAATACTATATAAAGACTTTTCATTTTATCTGATTCTTGTTACAAAGTTGAAAGAAAATATTGGTTTTATCAATCCCTACTTGTGGGTATTTTGGGTAGGATTATTCGCCAAAGTTGGTCATAAATCTCTATCTCTTTCTTCTTTTGTTACACGCTTCTGTCATTACCCCAATTCTGGCTTTTCCTTTTTGACGAATAGGTCGTTTATAATCGGTTCTATATCAATTGTATAATAAGGCTACACCCTTTGTCCGGAATGGCTACACCCTTTTGTACTTAGGGCTACACCATCCGGACCAAAGGGTGTAGCTATCCTGATGTTTGACTAATGAGACAAAATCATAGCTTCTCTTTGAAGTAAACAGTGTGTGATTTACTTTTACATTGTAATTGAGTGGGATACATAAAAATAGAAAATTCCCGGAATTTTAATCAGTTCCGGGAATTCTCTATTCTATTCTCTCTGTTACTTCTTTATCACTTTTTCTATTTCTTCCAAATTATACCGGGCTGCTTCGTTGCCATTCCGGGCTGCTTTGGTAAATTCAACAATAGCTTGATCCTTATTGCCACTCAACAGGTAGTAGATGCCGTTATTATTTGCATATTCGGCTGTCTGTTTATTGGATTTATCCAGATACTTCCGGGCATCGGGCAAATCTTTTTTAGACAAGGCTACAGCGGCAGCATTCAAGTTGGCTACTTCATCATCAGGATACATACGTACAGCGATGTCGAAAACCTTGATAAAGTCGTCACCACCTTTGGGATAGCTGTTGGCCACCAGATACATCTCGTTCAAACTGAGATACTGGGGCTGTGTCTTGATGATTTCTTTTCCTTCGTCTACTTTAAAATTGGCAATCGTATAGTCTATGCGGCAATTCACTTTACGGAGTGCCGGGTATAGTTCCTTTAGCATTGTACGATAGGGAGCGCCACCACCTACACGTTTTATTTCCTCTTTCCGGCGGGCTATATCGCTGGTGTTTCGGATGATATTGAGGAATTCGGTTTTCTCTTTCATGTTAGAGGCTTCCAGAGCTTTTACCAGTCCTTCCCAATTTTCACCGCCAAAGGAGACATTGTAGAGATTGGCAGGAATCTGTTCGTGTACGGACAGGTATTTCTTCAACGCTTCAGCACGGCTCTTAGAGAGTTGTTCATTGAGTTTAAGCGGTCCTTCGGGGGAGGCAAATCCTTCAATGTAAACACCGGTAATGGTCAACTTCTTGTCATTCTGTACCTTATTGAACATTTCCCGAATATTCCGCAACTCCGTCTGGTTGCTCATGAAATCCGGCAGAATAACGGACTTGCCTACGGGGAAATCGAGATGAGCTTCATATTGTTCGCTACGTGCTTTTACTACTTCTGCTTTCGGCTGAATGTAAGAGGGGACAGGTTGCAGTGCAGCCAGACGTTTGGTTTCCGTAGAAACTCCGTTCATAATCATTTCCTGTGTCAGTACCTCCTGGTGCCCTCCGCATCCGCATAAATCTTCTTCCAGATTCAGATAAGCATTTTCCATCCATGGTTCGTAAGGTATGACCTGTGTGTAGTTCAGAACTTCCTGAGTATTGTAAGGTATCTCCATAGTAGTTGCCTTATCCAAAGCTATGGCACGGAGATAGGCCTTTTGCCTTCTGCGACCGTTGATAACGATTTCCGGCAATACGACATTATTGTCCGGACCTGTCAGTACGGGAGTTAATGTCAGGGTGCGGTCATTGCTGACTTTCAGGTTCCGCATATCCATCTGCATGTTTATATAGAGCGATTCTCCCTGTTGCCATAGGGAGGCATTGGTGATGTTGATGGCATCTTTATAGAATTTTTGCGCGCTGACCGGAAGTGCGGCTATGAGGCACAAAACAGAGTATATCAGTATTTTTTTCATGACTATATTATTTTATGACGTATATGATGTTTAATGCTACCTTGGTGGGGCCAATGTAGTTCTTGTGTCCGCTGTCGAGTTTGCTGCCGCACTTGCCGCAGTTGTACTTATCGTAGTCTATGCGGGCATAGCCTACACCGATTTCCGCTTCCATGCTCCAGCGCTTGTTCAGTATCCATTGATATCCATAAGAAATGCCGGCTCCATAGATATTGCCCTGGTAGCGTTCGTGCCCCAAACCTAATATATTCAGGTTGCTTACATTCGCTTCTGCATAATGGGCGTGCAGGCCGAAGAAATGTCCGTAGAAGCGCTCGCACAGCCAGTAACGAAGTTCAGGCTGTACCAGCCAGTGCTTGATTTGTTTGTGATCCGAGAATTTCCAGGGATTGTAGTTACCGGATATATCGAGGGTCAGCTTCTTGGAGAGTCCGACCTCAAATCCAAGGTTAGCTGTAGTGGTAGCCCAATACAATGCATTGGTCTTTATTGCAAATTTAGGCATGTAGTGGCTTTTGTCCTGTCCGTACGTACTGATGGTGTATGTGAGCATCAGGGCTGCCAATAAAAGGAATTTAATTGTTTTCATATTTTCATTACATTATTTTATTGTAAAACAATTGCCGGATTTTGCAGTAACTCTTCCACTTTATATGTGGCGGAATAGTTATAATTCCTCAGAGTGAAAGTAACCACATCATTCAATTTGGCTCCGGCATATATGGTCGTTGAATAAGTGCTGGTACGGCTGACGGTAAAACCAGATGCAATGCCGGTATCTGATGAGGTTACAGTATAGCGGGGGATATTAAGCAAGCCGTTATTCTGATAAACCTGTATCGTATTGCTGGCAGTTACTGAGTGCGCCAGGATATTCTCAAAGTCAATGGTCGTCGGACTAAATCCGGGAGCGGATATTATCAGCTTTTCACTGCTTATGGCTTTTTTAGAGGTAAACGTGACGGTTTGTCCTCCTGAAGGCTGCGAAGCGTAAGTATGTTGATAACCACCTGCAACTGCTGTCCATCCGCTTTGGGTAGTTTGTAGATTTTGGGTTGCAATAAACACCGTTAACGGGTATGTGGGCGGATAATCCGGGTATGATGGAATAGTAAACATAAAGCTGGCTGTATTGTTCACGCCGTAATTTACCGTATTGTTTCCATTAACTGAAACATTGGTAAAGTGGCGTGATTTTACTTCCACGCTCTTTGTCTGGAAGATTTCATTGGCTATCAGAATGGTTTCATCGCTGTTTTCAAGACTGGTACGGAAGTTCAATACTTTGGTTCCGGGACCGGTGGCCCAATAGACATACTGATACCCTCCGTTAGTGTACTCCAGTTGCAGGTTTTTGTTAGGCTCTACCGGATAGAGGTTGCTTGTGGTAATGGTGCACTTCAGCGGATACAAATAGTAGGGTATTGCCGATGGAATAGTGAAGCTCAGTGCTACATCCTGATCACGGGCAGTATATATTTCGGGTGATAAACCGGCGGGATCGAACAGATATAACGCACTGGATATAACCGTGATGTTACGTGAAAGTACACCTGCCTTAACGGTGATTGTAGCCTCATATTGTCCCGTAATGATGCGGGATACATCGGCAGAAATATTTCCATTTCCGTCATAAGACAGATTATGAAGGATATTTCCCTGGTCTTCGGCTATGGATACGCTGATTTTAGAATTATCAGTCACGCCGTTAGCCGTATATTGGGCTGATACCTTCAAAGTGCCTGCCTGGGTGAACAGGAAGTGCAGTCTGCTTACTGTCAGCACATTGTTGTTATTGTCGGAGATAGAAGGAGATTCCTTGAATATCTCGGCATAGATATTATTGGAAGGTTCTGAAGTTTTTGCGTCGGCAAATTCAGTACTTCCGCTTGCACTCTCGCTGAAGGATTTTATCACAATCTTGTAGTGGTAATTCCTCATGACGGGATAGGGCTTCTTATCCGTATCAAGAAGCTGTATCTTGTAATAAAGTTCTTCGGTTTTTCCTGTCAGCTTTCCCTTAATGATGATATAGGTCTGATCGTTGGAATAGTTCTCATTCTCGAACATATACTTGGCATCCATATTACAGTCAGCCTCTTTCTGGTCGATTTTGGAAATGGGGCCGTGGGGAAGGGTTGGCGTACCGTCTATCAAGGTGAATGGGGTAGCGGGGGCATTCGGGTTGAATGGAGCCACCGTTCCGTTACTTGCATAGTTACAGAGCGCATATCCTGTTACTTCGAAGTTGGTTGCTTCGGTCTCTACAGTCACTTTGGCCAGGTTACGGTAAAGTGTGACATTGGGAGTATCATTGGCGGAAGAAATTGTTTGCCTCCCCCAGAATACTAAATTGGTGCTATTCAGTGAAGGTATTATCTCTCTTTCATCTTTCTGCATGGCGGCACGTTCGTCAAAACTATCCCATTGGGAATAGTTGGCAATGAGGTGGATGATTCTTGCGTCATCGGGTATATTTGCCTGGAATGTCCCGGTACCATTACTGTTACTGCTCAGAAGGGAGGCATGAGACCGCCCTATGAATAGTCCGTTGGCATCGAAGGTCATTAACCACAGGTCATTAACTGCATTCTCATCTGTGGCGGCACGGGTGAGTGCCGGTGTATATTCAGGCATATTTACTGAGAACTGAAAGACGGTTTTATCGTCATTTCCAGTCGAGGGAGTGCCGAGAGTATCTTCATCCGTACACGAAGCCAGAAGAAGACCGAGGAGTGTTATAAGGTAGGTTAATCGTTTCATACTTTTCTAAATTTAATCCATCAATACTGTTTACCGGATGTCGCGGACGCATCGGACGGATGCATTCAGCGGACTGAATTTACCACCTTCTCCAACGCGGGGATCCATGAAGTTGACAGCACCGGAAGCATTCGAGCTCCAATAATAATTTCCTTCAAGGATGCCTTTAACTTCACATATCCGTATGTTCTGTAATACATCTATCAGGTAGATTTCTGCTTGTGTAGGCATACGCCAGTCGGAATAGGTTTCTCCGGTGGTGGCATCCCGCTCTACATAATCTCGGCATTTGATTCTGGATGCGGTGTATGTGCTTGCCGTTGTCGTACCATGTTGTGAGGCAAGCATGAAGTGCGGAGAGATTCTCCGGTTGTTTTCTTCCGTATCTATGGCTGCGTGTTCGCTGTCTGTCAGCGGATAACCGAGTACGGCATTGTCACGTATGTACGAAGCGTAAGATGCGCCTAATGCGGGATTGGCTGCATAATGGGAATATCCGCTGCCGAAGTCTTCGTCAAACTCGTCCGGATTGGGAAGGGTAGAGAAGTCGGCGACGAAGGAATTCATTATATACATCTTCGTGTTATTCTGCCCCTGGCTTCCTCCGGGAGCATCGGCTGAAATGTCAGAACCGATGTAGAGAGCCGGATATTGGGAGACAGTGACAGGTTGTGTCAGTCCGGCACCATTGACTACCTGAAAGGTGATATCTTTGGCTAGGAAGTTTTCAGGAAGAGGGCTCGTTATGGTAATGTTGCCGGACTTTGCATTCGGGGTGGCGGTGATGGTTATCTCTTTTCCACCGTTGGAAACCGATACACCATTTACAGTAATCTTCTGTATTTCTACATCCGGTGTGGATGACTGGAATGTAGTGGTGAACTGTGTACTGTTGGGCATCGAAATCTTGGTATCTTTTACATAGATGAAATTGATTCCTTCTACGGAAACGAGTACTTCGTGGGTACTCCAATCCTGTATGGTATATCCGGCATTCAGCGGAACTGCGGAATGCGGGTCGGTATCACCTTTCTTGTCTATGTTCACGCGGATATCATACAAGCGGTTACGTTCCAGTTTATAGAGATTTTCAGTCTGGCCCGTGCTTCCGTCCGATAGCCGGTAGTTTACCGGTATTTTGTAATAGTTCTGAGTAGTAGTGTTACCATCAGCGTCCTTTACGGGGACATTGATGAGTACATAACTTTCCCTGCCCGTATCTTTGGTCCAATCATTGGCATACGAATAGAGAATGAATTGATTGCTATTGCCTGCACCTGTATTTTGTTCCGTAAATGAGTTCATGCTTTGCAGGGTAGGAACATTTACACTACCGTCTGCAACGGATGAGCCACTGGCGGCATAATTAACCATCTTTTTTGAAGGTATATTATTATCTATGGGGGTGAAACCGTTTATATAATTCAGACTAATTCTGATTTTGGCGGCGGCACGTTTCAGTACAACGGGAACCTCTTTATTGACGATGATTCCGTCATTCAGCACCATTGTATGTTTACCGTCCATCAGGAAGGCATCTTGTTTCTTATCAGCATCCAGCATAGGGGCGGCGAGTGCCTTCAGTTCCTGAAGGGATAATCCTGTAGCCGGAATGGTTGCCGTATGGTTGGCTACTACATAAATGGTGTGGTTGATATTCTGATCGAATTTCTCTTGTGCCACATCCAGGGTGTCCGTATACTCTCTGGTTCCGGTCAGTTCGGGAGAAAATGCAAAATGCTGGTAGAACAGGCATTCGTCTGCTCCTTCACGGTAAACGAAAACATCTAATGATTTTATCGTATTTTCATTGAGCGCTTCTTCGCCCGGCTCTTCCACGGCACGCGAAACTACGGAGCTGGGCATAGACAGTTTCAGGGTAATTCCGCTTACCGATCCTGTTCCTGCCGATTCGATGGAAGAGTCATCCTCACAAGAGGCGAGGCTCCAGAATAATGAGAGTATCAGCGGGAGGATATATAGTTTATTTCGTTTCATAATTCATCTTATTTATATTCGGTTTGGCGGATTAAAATATCCGTGTCATTGTCGCCCGGAAACTGGCGGTTGCCATTGCTTTGCTTCGGATTGATCTTGAGTTTCACGCCTCCTGCGGTTATGTAGAAGTAAGTGCTCTTAGGATTCCCACTCCAGCGTTTGGTGGCTCCCACCTTTATCGTATATGCTTCATCACGGGCTATCCCTTTGGAAACGTTGAGACCATCGTTCGTGCCGAACGTAAAGTCAAGTCCATTGGTCAGAGTAGCGGTCCAGATGGCACCGGCAGGGGCTGTCAGACTAAAACTGTAGTTGGCATAGGAAGTCTCGTTATGAGTTCCTCCGTTCGCTATGTATGGAAATTGCACGATGCCTGTAGTGGCACCGGTGTCATCTCCATTGTACGGTTGAAGCTGATAGTCGTCCTCCGTGATATCTTGTCCGATTTCAGACGAGGTAAGCTCCCATGGATAGGGAGTCGTTTTTATTATTAACTGGTTGTCCGGATGGTCGAGCATAACCATGACGCGGTAAACTGTATTATGCAGCAGACTGTACTTATGGGTTGTCTGCCCCTGGTCGGTAAGATATCCCCTGTACGTATAACTGGTTCCGTTGAACAGTGCCTTTATACGGATATAGGGAGTGTTAGCGTCCGGTGTAGCGTCAGGAACTATATTCCGATATGTATAGAATGAAGCATGTGCATTCTCCGGTACTATTTCTGATAAATCAGATGGCATAAGTTGCAGAGTTGTTCCTCCAAGGAATATATTCGAAACGTTCTTCTTGCTAATGGGTGTCGGCATCGATGTTACCTCCAGGCTACTATTCGTATTAAGTATCTGATTGATAAATTCTATGGAGTTGACAACTACACTCGAACTCTCTAATCCCTGATTCTTGAACATATAAATGTCCAGTCGTGCTACCAGGCGTTCCATAGGAACTTCCGCCACTACATATTCACTATTGATTGCAACTTCTTTTTTTCCAACCATCAGGATATTGCCGTCGGTAAAAGCGTTGTCGGATACTGTCAGGCTTTCCAATTGCTGCAATGTAAGGTCTGGGGACACCGGAACAGAAAAGGTCTTATCGGGATCGTTATAATTAGCAATCGCATAAATTATTTTTGTCTGTGGCGACACATTGACAGAACGTGAAAACTCTTCCAGTCTCTGCGGGGTGAATTCCGGAATCAGTTCCGAATATTCACAGTGCTGGTCTGCTTTATTGAAAATATAGAGTGCCAGACTGGAAAAGCTGCCATCGTCTCCATGAATCAAAGCTTTGTTTGTAGGAGCCGTTTTGATCAGAAAGTTTAGCCGGGCCTGATTATCAGTTGTATCGGATATCGGCGTCTCGTTTTCACTGCAAGAGTACAGCAGCAGTGCCATGGCAAACAACTGCAAACAGAACCGGTATTTTAATTTTAGCTTCATATACATTGTGGGGGTTATATCCCCGGTCTGATCACTTCCTCGTCCCAGGGTTTTACTGTGATGGCGGTTCCATTGAAATAGATGCGGATGCCTACCGTAACTTCATTGATGCCATTTACAGTAATATTATTATCTTTCATGAAGTCCTTTAATTGCATGGTGTATAATTCTTCATTGCTCTGAAGGTCGCGCAATCGCAGATATACTTCATTATCATCATTAAATCGTAACACGTTGAATTTTGAACCAAACTTTTGTGCGTTGGAGTCAAAAGTTACCAACGGGAAATAAGAGACGCGTTCGTTTGAAAACGTTTTGGTGAAGTCCACTGTTGAACTTAATTTCCCCATTTCTATACTGACGGGGGAAGTGGCTGCACGTGTACTGCCAACATCCAGTCCTTCCAGCTCTATTTGCATTTTTATATGCGCACTGCTGAAATAAACGGTGTCAACCTTATAGCTTTCATTGACAATTGTAATCTCTCTTTCTCCAAAATACAGACTGTCATTGGTCGATATCAACTCTTTCGTAAAATAATGCGGGGCTCCGACAAGGTTGTTTTGCAAGGATGAACCTTCGTTTATCCGTGTGTCGTTGAGGGAGTTTCCCCAGCATATAATGTGATATTGACCGCTTGGCAAATTCAAGGTAGTGCCGCGTTGGCGGTTGAGTTCTTTCCGGTTGAGAACTGTTTTCTGTACAAATACATTGTTCTGATTGTATATATACATATCTACCTTTTCTATTTTCTGAGGAAAGATTTCCTTTGTTCCGTCACCCAGGTAGCTGAAGTACAAAGTTGTCTCACAATCGTCAAGGTTTTCTTTTATACACCCTGTCACTGTTACCAGTAGCAGGATGTATAGAATTATTGCCTTTTTCATATTTCAGGGTTTGTTGAGTCTGAAACTTATTGTTCCAGATCAAATCCCGGAGTGATTGTTTCTTCATTCCACGGAGCGACTGTGACGTGTACCAGTACGTTGTATTGTACATTTCCTAAGTCATTGTCGAGCATCGGAACTAACTCTATCTCCATATTATAAAGGGTACCGGGTTTGAAGTCGGCTGCTGTCAGTTCAGTATTTACTTCTTTATAATACTTCACCAGGTTGGCAAAACGTGCGCCATTTGCTAAGTCCGGGTTAAATACTTCCGTATTGGTTGACTGCAAACCGGTAATGTTCAAATCAGAAAGATCTAAATGCAATTGCGGTATGGCTGTGCCCGGGAAGAAATTGAAAGCATAACATTTGCCGGCTAAATCCAGTGGCAGGTTACCGTAGGTCCCATCTTCATTATATATAATGTAGCTGGCAAACGGAGCTGCGTCTATTATCGGGGTAGTGTCAAAAGTCCACATACCATCATGGATATGCCCTTCGAAAGTTGAGTTCAGAAGCAGGTTGTCCATTGTTCCCGGATTCTTATAGGTGTTATAGAAGTTATTCATATAGAAGCCTTTTACATTTCCTGAGAATCCTGTCCAGCTAACCGTTGCTTTCTTGTCTGTTCCGTCAATGGTTCGGGTAAAATCGAAGTTGCCTGAATTCTTGAATGAAATCTTGGTAATTTGCAGTCGGGCTACAATAGGGGCTATGGTCACTTGTGCCGTATAAGTCTTACCTGCTGTCGGAGTCGGATCTATCGGTTCATTAACGATAGGTTTCAGATCATCGTCCATACCATAGTAAAGCACTTCGCTACCTTGTTGATTGGCTAACTTGGTATTAATTACATTGTTAGTTACGGCATCTCCGGGATTTCCATAAATATACACTTTTGAAACGGACTGGGGAATGTTTATGAACTTCAATCCTTTTGCCGGATCGGTCAATTTATTCCAGTCGGAGTTAAGCACTTCATCTTTAGTGACGGCTTTGGAAGTTATGATTTTTCCATTTACGTCAGTCAGATTGATTAATACACTGTTCACATTCTTAATATCCGATGTGATGATATCTGTTGGAGAAGAAGCTCTTGTCTTGATCCCTCCTAATGATACTGAAATGGATTTTATTTCGTCCTGTGAAACAGAAACATCGTCTTTGTCACTGCAAGAGAATAATGCTATACTTACGACTCCTGCTAATAATAACTGTTTAATTTTCATGTCCTATAAAAAAATAATTGTTTATAAAATTTCCCAATACTATTTTTGGTTGCGTACGTCCTGTTGGGATTATTACAACAACAGTTGCATAGGAAAGTTTTGAGTGCAGGTAGTATTTTCTACAGGAAATAATCAAAACAAGGTTATTTTTATGAATTTTATCCAAAATTGTATCGATTACAACTTCTGTTAACCTTATTGGAGAGAGTGAGCTCCGTTATAGGATATTGCATTGCGTAACTGGGCTGTTTGAGAAATAGGCTCTAAATTTAATTTCATAAAATAGAATATAAAGCAATGTTATGTCGCATATAAAGCAATGCTTTTGAATAGAACATTGCTTCTTTCAGGACAAAACATTGCTTCTTAAAATACTATTGGTATAATATTGGAAATATATTTACTAAATCAATCCTGATCGGCAAGGTTCTGGCAAGCAAATAGGGTTCATTTTGGGGTCAGGGTCACCTATACACGCATTTGGGAGAGTGTGTGGCTTGAATCTATTGGCAACTTGTTGATTAATAGTGTATTATTTTTTATTTGTATTTTGTGTTTATACTTTTTATGTATTTTCGCATGTTCTTCAATTCTTTCTTTTCTGCACTGTAAGAGTAGATACTTAGATTGTGAAATATGTATACATATACCGTCTATGCGGAATTTTTTGTCGTAAATTGAGCTTGTTCTCTTTTTATCTTAAATATAAACATATCTATACTTCCTTTTTCTGTTTTTTGCCTCCAAATGCGTGTATAAGTGACCCTGACCCCAAAATGAACCTAAAATGATGTTTTTTCTCTTGCTTAACATGTTGAATATAAGTAGATAATGCTTGCCTTAATCCTTTCATTCAGGATTTGTCAATAAATGGTTTTATGTCAAAAACAGAGCTGAATATTTCTATGCTAATATTATGAAAATACATTACTTCTATTTACTCTTTTCGGTAATCGGTTGAAAATGAAATTTTCTATTTTCATATAATTGATACGGAGCGAAGCGGCACAGATGTGAACCACGGTATCGCCGGACAATGCGTTAGGTTGTGGCGACGATCTTGCCCGGCTAACTCAATAAGCAATTTTAGAGAAATATACTGTAGTTTAAGATTCATATGTTTAATAAATATAATTTTATTAATTTTCTCCATTCTTTATTGTCTCTATTCTTTTTTTATTTAATTTTGTCTGCACTATTTTATGTGGGAATGTAAACTCAAACCATAATAAATAACAAATCGATAATGACACAAATAGTTGAATTAAAAGGCACGGAGAAACGGTTGTATCAACTGGTCGCTCCATTGGTTATGAATCCTGTAGTATTAAAACAGAACTATAATTATCCTTTTCGCACTTCGGAAAACTTTATATGGTTTGTTGCGATGGAAGGAAAAGAAATAGTTGGCTTTATACCGCTGGAACATAAGAAATCGGAAGCAATTATTAATAACTATTATATAAAGGAGAATAATGCAGAAGTATTAAAAGCTCTTTTGGAGAAAGTTATAGACAGCACAGATGAAGATAAGCAGTTGAGCTCAGTTACATTTATTGAGCATCAAAAAGTATTCCAGGAATTAGGCTTTTCTGTGGAGAAAGAATGGAAACGCTATGTAAAAATGAATAAGGAGAAATAGAATGGGGGAGGCTCAGAAGAATGTATATGAATTAGCACAAGAACGGTTGCACATTATATTTAAAGAATTTGATAATATCTGTGTATCCTTTTCGGGAGGGAAAGATAGTGGTGTGTTATTGAATTTATGTATTGATTACATCCGTCGCAATAATCTGAAGCGTAAACTTTGTGTTTACCACATGGATTATGAAATCCAGTATAGCATGACTATCGATTACGTGGACCGTATTCTGGAAGCCAATAAGGATATTTTGGATGTATATCGCGTGTGCGTACCTTTCAAGGTAACCACCTGTACATCTATGTATCAGAATTATTGGCGTCCTTGGGACCCGGAGCAGCGTGATATATGGGTACGGAAAATGCCGGAAGGCAGTATGACTGTAGAGGACTTCCCTTTTTATACGGATGCAATGTGGGACTACGAGTTTCAGATGCATTTTGCCAAATGGTTGCATACAAGAAAAGATGCGATACGATCCTGCTTTCTCATAGGTATTCGTACGCAGGAAAGTTTCAATCGCTGGCGCAGTATTCACCTTGCCCGGAAATATCAGATGTATCATAATTACCGGTGGACTTCTAAAATCGGAAATGATATCTTCAATGCTTATCCTGTTTTCGACTGGAAAACGACAGATATCTGGGTAGCCAATGGAAGGTTTGGCTGGGACTATAATCATTTATATGATTTATATTATAAAGCCGGTGTAAACATTGAGCGCCAGCGTGTAGCAAGCCCCTTCCTTTGTGAAGCTCAGGAAAGTCTTCGCCTTTATAAAGTGATTGATCCCAGTACATGGGGCAAGATGGTAGGCCGTGTTAATGGGGTGAACTTTACCGGAATTTATGGTGGAACACATGCTATGGGCTGGCAAACCGTCCGTCTGCCGAAGGGGTATACCTGGAAAGAATTCATGCAATTTCTGCTCTCTACCTTACCCGAAACTACCCGGCGCAATTATTTGAAGAAACTGACCGTCAGTATTGAGTTCTGGCGTACGAAAGGCGGGTGTCTTGCTGAGGAGACCATTGAGAAACTAAGAAAAGCCGGCGTGTCATTGGAAGTGGTGAATACGACCAATTATAAGACGCATAAGAAGCCTGTTAAAATGGACTATCTGGATGATATAGACATTTCTGAGTTTCGTGAGATCCCCACGTATAAGAGAATGTGTGTATGTATTCTGAAGAATGATCATGCCTGCAAATATATGGGTTTTGCCTTAAATAAGGAGGAAGCATACAAGCGAGATAAAATAATGGAACAATTCAAAAATATGATGTTATGAGTGTAGATCAAAGTCCGGTATATGCCGTAAAAGCTGTGCCGGTGGAGAAAATAGTGGCGAATGATTATAATCCCAACATAGTGGCACCACCTGAGATGAAATTACTGGAACTTTCTATTTGGGAGGATGGTTTTACGATGCCTTGCGTATGTTACTATGATAACGAAACCGACCGTTATATATTGGTAGACGGGTATCATCGTTATAGTGTGTTGAGAAGCTCCAAGCGAATTTATCAGCGGGAAAACGGTTTGTTGCCTGTAGTGGTGATTGATAAAGAATTATCCAATCGAATGGCATCTACCATCCGGCATAACCGTGCACGAGGTTCGCACAATATCGAACTGATGTGCCACATCGTGGCCGAACTGGATAAAGCGGGTATGTCCGACCAATGGATTATGAAAAATATTGGCATGGATCGCGATGAACTTCTTCGTCTGAAGCAGATTTCCGGCTTGGCGGATTTGTTCTCGGACAAAAGTTTTAGTATTCCAAATCCGATTGAAACGCCGGTTCCCGAAGAATAAAATGCCCGTTTTGGGCATTTTTGTTTCTATTATGTTCTTTTGTTATCATTAACAAGTGAAATATCTTGTTACAAACTTGCATAAGTTAACCAAATCTCCTACTTTTGCCATCATAAACAAATGAACAGGTTTCATAAGTCTTCGGACATTATAAAAAACTTACATGAAAAATATATTGGTTAGCGGTGGTGCTGGTTTTATAGGGTCGCACTTATGCACACGGTTGATAAATGAAGGACATCATGTGATATGTCTTGACAATCTATTTACCGGCGCGGAAGCAAATATCGAGCATCTGAAAAGCAATTCTCTTTTTGAGTTTGTGCATCACGATGTGGAATTTCCCTATCATACCGAAACTCTTGATGAAATATACAATTTAGCTTGTCCGGCATCACCGATACATTACCAATATGATGCGATCAAAACGATTAAGACTTCTGTATTGGGAGCCATTAATATGCTGGGATTGGCAAAGAAGACGAATGCCAAGATTCTACAGGCATCTACCAGTGAAATATATGGTGATCCGGTAGTGCATCCTCAGGTGGAAAGTTATTGGGGAAATGTAAATCCAATAGGCATCCGTTCTTGTTATGATGAAGGGAAACGGTGTTCTGAAACTTTGTTTATGGATTATCACCGGCAAAACAACATTCGTATTAAAATTATTCGTATCTTTAACACGTATGGCCCACGAATGCTGCCGAATGATGGAAGAGTGGTTTCCAATTTTGTGGTTCAGGCATTGCAGGATCATGATATAACTATCTATGGAACAGGAGATCAGACGCGAAGCTTTCAATATATTGATGACCTCATAGAGGGAATGGTGAGAATGATGAACACGGAGGATGAATTTATTGGTCCGGTGAACCTTGGAAATCCGAATGAATTTTCCATCCTCGAATTAGCGGAAAAAGTGATCCAGTTGACAGGGTCGAAGTCGAAGTTGGTGTTCAAGCCACTTCCGCATGATGATCCTAAACAACGTCAGCCGGATATTACGCTGGCAAAAGAGAAGCTGAACTGGAAGCCTACCATTGAACTGGAAGACGGTTTGAAGCGGATTGTGGAATATTTTAAGGAATATCGTAAATAGATTATATAGATAAACGGGAAAACAATATTGTATAAGATGAATATGGAAATTAATCCTTCTGAGTACAAAATTCTCATCGTCGACGATGTGATGTCCAACGTATTATTGTTGAAGGTACTCTTGACAAATGAAAAATTTGCAATCGCTACGGCAAGTAACGGTCGGCAAGCATTAGAGCAGGTAGATAAGGAAAACCCGGATTTGGTGTTGCTGGACGTGATGATGCCGGATATGAGTGGTTTTGAGGTGGCACAACATTTGAAAGCAAATCCCAAAACCGCAGATATTCCTATCATCTTCCTGACTGCACTGAACAGCACGACGGATATTGTAAAAGGTTTCCAGGTGGGAGCAAATGATTTTATCTCCAAACCTTTTAACAAGGAAGAGCTGATTATCCGTGTAACCCACCAAATTTCGTTGGTAGCTGCCAAACGTATTATTTTGAATAAAACCGAAGAATTGCAACGTACCATTGCCGGACGTGACAAACTTTATTCGGTGATTGCTCATGATTTACGTTCTCCTATGGGCTCCATCAAGATGGTGCTGAATATGTTGATATTGAATCTGCCGTCCGAAAAAATCGGTGCTGAGATGTATGAGCTGCTGACAATGGCAAATCAGACGACAGAAGATGTATTCTCCCTGTTGGATAACTTGCTGAAGTGGACTAAGAGCCAGATTGGTAAGTTGAATGTAGTATATCAGGATATTGATGTAGTAGAAGTTGTGGATGGAGTGATCGACATCTTCAATATGGTAGCCGGTATGAAGAAGATTACAATCCGTGAAGAGAAACCGGAGAAGTTAGCTGTATCTGCCGACATTGATATGCTGAAGACTGTAATACGCAATCTGATAAGCAATGCTATTAAGTTCAGTAACGAAAACTCTGAGGTGCTGGTGAAGCTGGAAGCGAAAGATGGCATGGCGGTAGTCAGCGTACAAGACCACGGTTGCGGTATTGACGAAGAAGGACAAAAGAAATTGCTGCATACAGATACTCACTTCAGCACATTCGGTACTAACAATGAAGAAGGTTCCGGTTTGGGATTGTTGTTGTGCCAGGATTTTGTGGTGAAGAATGGTGGTAAGTTGTGGTTTACCTCGAAGAAGGGTGAAGGTTCTATATTCAGTTTCTCTGTTCCGTTGAAAAAATAAATGATACAATAAAGAAAAACAGACCGTCTGTTGGGTTGAAACAGATGGTCTGTCCGAGTCATATAGACCGTCTGTTCCAGGTGAACGGACGGTCTGTTTTTTTATTAGCGTCTGCACAGGTCTCTGAAATCACAGAACTCACATTTCCTTTTATCTTCAGTTTGTGTGAAGGGTTCTTCCGGATTGTATATTTCTTGTAATAGGTTTTGCAGGCGTTCGCGAAACTCATCTTCATAGAAAGCGAAGTTGTTGACCGGTATTTTCGGTTGGCGGGCTTCCCCCATTTCAATTACAGGAGAATAAGTTTCTGATGCTGCACGGTGAATGTAGAGCAGGGAAGGGGCAACCTTCAACGATTGTTTGCGGCACATGATGGAAGCGTACAGGAAAGTTTGGAAAATATAGTTTGGACGTCCGTCGGCAGGAGTGAACAGTTGCTCTATATTCTCGGGAGTTTTGGGGCTGCCACCGGTTTTGTAGTCCACAATACGTAAGGTATCGCCCTTACTGTCCATGCGGTCGATGGTACCACCGATGTTCAGGGACAGTTTTCCTTGTGGAGTTTCTATTTCCATGATCTCGTTTACCGGTTCTTCCATACCTTCCATGGCGAAAGGAGCATATTGCAGGTCGTTGCGCAACAATTGGCGGAGATAGGATGCAATCACTTTGGCATTAATAAGTTGCGTACCATTATATTCAGGCCTTTCTGTGGGGAGAACGTGGAAGAACTCTTCTTTGAAAGCTGTATCTACATAATTCTGTAATTTCACGTCATTACGTAACAGTTGCTCCAGGTCTTCCTTCCGTATTTCTTTTCCATTCGCAGTCAGATCTTTATATGCCAATTCGGCTGAACGGTGGAAAATAGTACCGAACAGTGCGGAATCTATTTCAGCACTCACTTCATCGGGAGCTTTTAATCCGGCCACATAGCGATAGTAGAATTTCAAACGGCAATCCAGATAAGCATTGAGTGCAGAAGGAGAGAAAAGTGCTTTGGGATGGCGGACGAGATTGTATTTCTCACACATTCTCGCAATGATTTCCGGTGTTTTCTCTATACGGATTTCTCTGCCACTTTGAGGAGATTGTCCGGCTTCCAGGTATTCGCGTGAAATATCGTGCGGCGATTCAACAAGAAATTGCAGCATGAAACGGGACATTTCTCCACGGTTCAGTCCATCAGAAGATGTATTATATAATAAGGTGATATTTTCAGCGCGTTGTATCAGTCGGTAAAAGTAGTATGCATAGACCGCATTCTTATGTTCGATAGTGGTCATGCCGAAAGCTTTCCGCAGATTGTAAGGGATAAAGGATGATTCTCCACCGGCTTTGGGCAGCTGACCTTCGTTGAGGGAGAGCATGATGAGATTACGGAAATCGAGGTTACGTGTTTCCAGCACTCCCATTACTTGCATACCGATGGCGGGTTCACCGTGGAACGGGATATTGGAGGTTGCAAGCAAGCGGCAAAGAAGGCGTTTCAATGTGTCGATTTGCAGATTTAGCTCTCCACTGTCGATAAGACTGAGCAGACGGTTGATGAGGGTATAGCTCTTGAATAAGGACTCCCGGTAAAGCTGATTGAAAATATCATCTGTTTCCTGTTCTTGCCGGTAGAGGATGGAGACTTCGCGAAGTGTATCCGTCAGGTATTGGCAGAGGGCTGAAATGCCGGTCTGCGGAGTGAATACCTGTTCCAGAAACTCATCTTGCTTTAATTCGGAAGGCAGGGGATAGAAACGATTGTCTTTCGTAAGCTGTTTCTCCAGTTTTTCTGCGGAGGGGGACAATTGGCGTGTATAGGGATGTTTCAATACAGCCTGGACGGCTTCGTATGAATAACGTCCTGTATCTCTGCGATAACCACTGGTTTGCAGTTCTATGAGCGCACTGATGAAACTGTATACAGGGGTCTGTGCCAGCGGAAATCCCATCGTGATATTGACATTCTTTACTTCCGATGGTATGGAGTGGAGTACGGGTAATAAAAGAGATTCATTACAAAGTACCACAGCATTCTCTTTTTCCTGGGTGGGTGTACCCGATGGATCGTTTTTCATTACGGAACGTACCCATTCCGGCAAATAGCGTGCCTGTGCATTTTCGGTAGGAGCGGAGATGAAACGTACATTTTTAGGATGTCTTAATACATCGAATGCGGTTTCTGGTAGTTCGTTGGGAAAGATTTCCAGGTTGCGGAGAATGAATTCACCCGCTTCATGCGTGTAAGGCGGAGTCTTTTCACGGGGTAGACGGGTATAAAACAAGTCATAATCCCAATAGAACAATGCTTTGCCGGCATCACGCAGACGCTCAAAAAAACGGGTTTCCACTTTATTCAATACATTGAAACCAACGAAAACATACCGGTCATATTTCAGCTTTTCCGGTTGCAGTTCTTCCATGACGTAGCGGTACATCATGCCCTCGTAAGCAATGCCGAGTTCTGCGAGATTGTCGCGGTAGCCGTGATAGATATCGCCTAATTTATCCCACAAGGAGATGAACTTCTCTTTCAGTTGCGTGCGTCGCTCGATGGAGAAGTTTTGAAAGAACTGACGGATGGCTTCTTCCTGTTCGGAGTCAAGGAAGTCGTAATCATCCATGATATTTTTCAGGTCTTGCAGATTGGAGAATAGACGGTCGGCATCAACAAGATTTTTATCAACATCATCGAAATCGCTGATAAGAAGTTCTCCCCAGAAATAGAAATCATCGAGTGTTTCTTCACTACGGGTTTCTTCACGAAATACTTTATAGAGTTCACAAACCAGACGGATGGGGTCGCCCAGCTTCCATGGAGAAAGCTGCCGGAACAGTTCGCTGATGCTGACGTAAGCGGGAGACCATAAAGGACGGTCACTTTGTGCCGCCAAATGCTCGTTGAAGAAAAGGCTGGCACGTTTGTTCGGAAAAACAATGGCGACCCGTGAAAGATCGTTTCCTATCTTTTGGTGTAAGTCTTGGGCAACTAATTGAAGAAAAGTTTGCATCTTAATCTTTTGTTTTTGATAACTATTCTGCACTGAACATTATGGTAGTGTTGTTTCTATTGTTTCGTAATCAACATCTCCTTCCAGTATCTCTCCGGATATTATTGTTGATTCTCCCATTGTCATATTACTTTCACGCAGTGCGACCTGAATGTAAGTTGCTCCCTTCTTATTTATTTCAATTTCCTGTGTTTCCATTCCAACGTATTGGATGATTAGCGGATATTTACCGGAAACTTTTAGTGTAAACTCACCATTCGCATCTGTTAGGGTACCATTTGTAGTTTCTTTTTCAGATACGTTGGCCCCGACAATTGGTTTTTGAGTCAGACTGTCTGTAACCGTACCTTTGATTAAAAAGAGTGAGTCCTTATCCGTCGGCACGCTCTGGCACTCAAGCTTGATCTCTGAAGTGTTCTTTGCTGACTGGCCTGGTGAATTGGCGCAGGCATTCATTGCGATAATCCCTGCGGACAATCCTAGTAAGGTGATTGCTTTTCCCGCCATGCGTCTTCGTTCCAGTTGATGTTCCAGGTATCGTACTTCTGATTCACATTTGGGACATGTACCTGTACAATCTCCTTTGTATTGACATTCGGAAGTGATATATTCGATATCATTTGCTTCGGCAATTTGCCGGCGAATGTCCTTTAATATCTTGCAAGTTTGCTTTCCTCGTACCATAATTGTTCTGATTTATAATTGCCTTATTCTACTGCATTTGGAACATGACCGGGACGGTATATTCTACACGTACGGGTTGTCCCGCTACCGTACCGGGTTTCCATTTGGGGAATTCCCTGACTATGCGCAACGCCTCTTTATCTAAGTACGGATCAATGCCTTTGAGGATTCTGGCATTTGTGATACTTCCATCCTTTTCGATGACAAATCTGATTGTGGTTCGTCCTTGGGTTCCGTTACCTTGATAAACGGGGAGTTTCAGGCTTGATTCTTTGCTTATGAATTGTAGCAGTGCAGCCATACCTCCGGGAAATTCGGGCATTGTATCCGGCGCATCATACTCATTGGTGCCATATATGGTAGTATCTTGCGCGATAACCTCCTGTACGAGAGAGTCCGGCGGGAGGACTCTTATTACCGGTTTTTCCTGTATTTCCGGAGTTACTATATAATAACCATGCGGAGCTTCGGAATGGATCGGCTCTGCACAGGCCGGTTGTGGTATCATTGTTGCCAATCCTGCGGATATTCCAAGTATGGTAATCGCTTTTCCTGCCATGTGTTTACGTGCCAGTTGTTGCTCCAGATACTGCACTTCTGCCTCGCATTTGGGACATGTACCTGTACAATCTCCTTTGTATTGACATTCGGAAGTGATATATTCGATATCATTTGCTTCGGCAATTTGCCGGCGAATGTCTTTTAATATTTTGCAAGTTTGCTTTCCTCGTACCATGATTCTTTATACTTTTTCTATTAAATCTTCTTCTACGTACCATAGGTATCCTTTTATGCTCTCTTTCGGGTATCCCATGCGTGTGAGCAGTTGCATATATCCCTGCACTTGCTTATTATATTTCTTATTTTGTTTTCCGAATTTGAAGTCCACGACAACAATTTCGTTGTCGCGCATCATGACGCGGTCCGGTCGGCGGGTTCGGAGTTCCCCCTTTTCTTGCCAGATGATGTCGCACTCGTTGAACAATTGCCAGTCTCCCGAATACCAGTCCTGCACTTGGGGGATGGAAAAGGCATGCCGGGTCAGTTCCCGGATTTCATCTTCTGTTTCCGGTTTGCCGATGATGCCTTCGAATATAAGTTGATCGATGGCATTATCGATGTCCTCTTCTGTTTCAATGGCTGAGAAAAGAGTATGCAGCAAGCGTCCCCGGTTTATGAAGCGATTGTCTGATTCATCTTCGTCAACTCCCTGAATGAAGTCGGCTGAACGGTTTGACTGCCGGAATTCGATCTCATGCCTCATGCTCTCCATGTGTACTGGGAGCTTGTCAGGCTTTTGAGCAAGGCGGTTGACTGAGGTTTTGGCGGTCGTCGTCGGCTTGGTATCTTCCGATGGGCAGAGCATTCCGGTTTCGTAAGGTTCTTCCTCGTCCCAGTTTTCATTACCTTCTCGGGCGGCTACGTGTGGCAGTGCATTGGCAAGCAGTTCGGACATTGTTCCTTTCTGGCCTTTTTTACTCCAAAGGATGAGATTCTTTCCGGCACGGGTAAATGCTACATAGAGCAGATTCAGGTTATCCACCCAAAGTTGCAGACGCTCGTTAAGATACTCTTGCCTGTATACTGATTCTGCCATGGTAGAGGAATAATTGACCGGAACAATGTCGAGCGCGCTGAATGGTGATTCGGAAGGTGAGCACCATATTAATTGATTGTTGGTCTCATTTTCCAACTTCCAGTCGCAGAAGGGGATTAAGACGGTATGGAATTCCAGTCCTTTTGACTTGTGAATGGAAAGGATACGAATACCATCCATTTCTCCGCTGGGGATTGTTTTGTTGCATAAGGTTTCGTCCCAATAGCGGATAAATACATCCAGATCCGATGAGTTGTTTTGCAAGTATTCCGTCACGGCATCGAAAAAAGAAAAGAGATACGCATCCTGTTCTTTGATCCGGTTCATCTCAAACAGGCTGAACAGTTCTTCCAGTAATTCGTATAGTGGCATTAGACGAAGAGGCTCTATGCGGTTGACAAAAGCCCCGGGCAATACATCCTCAGGTCGGGAAGTTAGTATATCGTCCCACTTCGTTTCAGGCGCACAGGCTCCTTCCTTCGCCATCCGCCCTTCTTTGTTTTCGTTTGTAATTTGTAATTTGTAATTTATAATTAATGAGGCTCTTGCCACTTTATCATCAGGATTGGAAAGGTAACGTAAAGCATCCATCAACATGCACAATGCTTGTGAAGCATTCAGACGGAAAGCTTCGTCTGAAACAATGGGCAGATGCATTGTTTTGTCGAAGTAATCGGCAATGGGAGGAATGTTTTTATTCTTGCGAACGAGGATGGTGATATCGTTTAATTTTACACCGGCAGCCAGTAGTCTCTGCACTTCTTCGCCTAAAGAGATGATGGTCAGTTCCGTATAATCGTGTTCTTCGTCCGGTTCCAGGAAAGTCGCCTTGATGTATCCTTTGGCTTCGGTTCGTGGAGATTCCTGTGCCACGTCGGCATAAGCTTGCTGCAACGGACGGCAATCTTCCTGTAATTCTTTCAGATGGAGCATATTCAGGTACTCCACTGCGGCCGTAAACAAACTGTTGTTAAAACGGATGATATTTGTTTCGCTTCGACGGTTTGTTTTTAAAGTTTCTACACGTACAGGGTAGGGAATAGGCGTTTCTTTGGTACCCAGTGCATTCAGGATTCCCCAGTCTCCGTTTCGCCAACGGTAGATGGATTGTTTCACGTCACCTACAATCAAGCTGTCGGCTCCTTGTGAAAGACCTTCGAGCAATAAGATTTTGAAGTTATCCCATTGCATACGGCTGGTGTCCTGGAATTCATCGATCATTACGTTCCGGATATTGGCACCGATTTTCTCGAATACGAATGAAGAGTCTCCATCCCGTACCAGGTTATGGAGTAAGGCGTTGGTGTCTGACAACAGGAAACGGTTGTGTTCGCGGTTCAGCTCCCGTACTTCTTCGTCAATGTGGGCAAGCAGTTGCAATTTGTTCAGGTGTTGCAGTGATAACCGGCAACTGTTTACGGTCCTGTTGTTGCGGGGTCTGAATGTTTCTGCATCCTGCAATAAAGGGAGCAGACTTGTTTCTGCCAGATGGATGATATCGTTCTTTCGGGGCGAAGTCTTGGTGGCCCAATTCTTTGCGTCATCTAAGCTATTCTTCAGAGTGGCGTTCAGCACATCTTTGTCTGATAACCGTCCGTCACGCAATTTACGGAAATAACTGCCTATACCTCGCGTTCCGCCTTTCAGCTCTTCGGCGGTGAGTGCATGTGATTCCAATTCTCCGATGAACTGGTCGTAGAAGCTTTTCATTTGTTCCAGAGCCTCAGTCTCCATTTCCCGCAACACATTACGGTACAGTTTGATTATATCCGGTTCTTTCAGTTGTTGCCGGAGTCCTTCACCGCGTTCTATGTAACCTTCGTCGAAGATGTTCCAGCCGAATCGCTTGATCTCATCGGATACATTCCAGCGTTTGTCATCGGCAATGCGTTCGTTGATATAATCCAGCAACCAAGCCAGGACAGGGGAGGAAGGTGTCAGTTTTTCAATGAGGCTGTCCACGGCATCGCTCAGTACGTCGGCGTTGTTCAGTTCTATATTCAGGTTCGGACTCAGTTCCAGTTCCCGTGCCAGATTGCGCATTACGGACTGGAAGAAGGAGTCGATGGTTTCTACGCGGAAACGGCTGTAATCATGCAGCATGTATTGCAATGCTGTTCCTGCTGCCCGACGGATGTCAGAGTCAGATAAGTTTTTCTGTCGTAAATCTTCCCGGATGCGGTTCAGGTAGGGCTCTGATGCCGGGTCACTTAACCAGATGCCGTAAAGTTGTTGCAGAATACGTTCTTTCATTTCTGCCGTAGCTTTATTGGTAAAAGTTACGGCCAGTATTTGCCGATAAGCCCTTGGATTCAGTATCAGGTGTTTGATATACTCTACAGCAAGGGTGAATGTCTTTCCTGAGCCGGCTGAGGCTTTATATACTAATAATTCCATGTAGATTTGCTGGATTGAACTTTTGTACAAACATACACAAAAATGTGAAATTATGGGGGATTGGTGGGGAATTAATTTGCTTCTGTAGGGATATGAACAAAGAGTGATAAGGCGGTAAGGTGATAAGGTGATAGCGGGATAACGCTCTGTGATATATAGCGCAGCCACTTTATCACCCTATCACCTTACCACCTTATCACTCTTTTCTTTCTTTTCTTTCCTATAATGGATAAATACTATTTCACCTCTTCCAGATAGAGCACTCTGCTTGAATAATCATTCTGCTTATGGTAATCCACCTTATGATTATAAGGTATCTCTAGACCATTCGCCATCAGATAAGCACCACTAAATGTCTTTCCCTCAAAATTCAGCGGATCATTATCTATCCGGTTCAGTTCATGCACCTTGTAAAGTTTATCGGGAGCGAGTCCTGCCATTTTCACTCGTGGCAGATGCTGGTTGACAAAGTGTTCTGTCTTCCACCAATAGAACACCGACTTATCCTTTTCGGGCGTTACATACATCATGGAAGCTACTCCCAACTTATCATACGGAGACATTAAACGATAGATATCACCCAGTTGCACCACCGGACGGATCGTTTTATATTCAGCGATGGCATTCTTGCAAAGTGTCTTCTCTTCCTCTGTCATATTCTTTGGTTGTATTTCCATACCCAGGCGACCACTCATCGCTACGTCAATGCGATATTTTAAAGGAATGGTGCGGAAAGTCTGGTGGTTGGGAGCGGCACTGATATGCGATGCCATGGCAATGGCAGGGAAGAAATACGAAGTTCCCCATTGCATATAGATACGTTGCAGAGCGTCCGTATTATCACTTACCCAAAACTCATCGAAGTAGGGCAGGATGCCATAGTTGACACGACCGCCGCCGCTGGCGCAAGCCTGTATGGTAAGGTCCGGATATTTAGCGCGTATTCGCTGGCATATTTTCTCAAAGCCACGGTGGAATTCAATATACATGTGGCTTTGATTGTCTTTCGTCAGATAATTGGAACCATGATTTAAGATGGACATATTGGCATCCCATTTGATGTAGTCGATTTCCGGGTAGTTACTCATAAGATCATCTACAATCTTGAAGATAAATTCCTGCACCTGCGGATTGGCAAGATCCAGCACTACTTGTGTACCACCACGTCCCTGCACCACGTCACGTTCGGGAGCCTTAATCACCCAGTCCGGATGTTTCTCATAAAATTCACTGGTTGTATTGGCCATTTCCGGCTCTATCCAGATGCCAAACTTGACACCGTTCTTTTGTGCATCTTTCAGCAGACCTTCAATGCCATTGGGTAACTTATTCTTATCCACTACCCAGTCTCCAAGAGAAGAACTGTCATTCTTACGCGGATATTTGTCGCCAAACCAACCATCATCCATCACGAACAGTTCACCACCCATGGAAGCGATATCACTCATCATCTGATCCATACCCGCCTGGTTAACGTCGAAGTAGACACCTTCCCAGCTATTCAGCAAAATCTTGCGGGGAACAGTACCATGAGCAAGCTTGTGCAGGCGCGCCCAGCGATGGAAGTTCCGGCTACTTCCGCTTAATCCTTCATTACTGTAAGTTAAAGCAAGTTCGGGAGTACGGAAAATCTCATCTTTCTTTAATGAGTAAGCTGAATTTTCCTCATTGATTCCGGCAAAGAACCGATGATATTCATCGTCGTGCGTATCAATGCGCAGTTTGTAGTTACCACTGTAACAGAGGGCGGCGCCAATGACACAACCCGCATTTTCCTGTGGCTTTCCATCCAGTGAGAACATGACTTCGGCATGTGAGGTGTGCGAGTTTCGTACCCCATCCTTGTTCTTTATTACCTTCATGCCGGGTTCCAATGCCTCTTGACACAAACGTCCTTCGTTCGCCCATGATCCGTAAAGATGAGATAGCCAGACATCGCCCCGACGAATAGGTAAGAAAGCAGAGGCAAACTGATTGAGTATAACCGGTTTCTTTTCCTGATGTCGGATTTCTGTCCATGTCTCGATGACATCTGCATCCTGATAGGCTTTATAATACACGTTTACATAGAAAGGATATACCTTGTCTTTCAGTTCGATGGCAGTGATTTCCGCATTTCCTTCCTTGCTCGTTTTTACCTGTACGATTTCCATCTGCAAAGTCATGTTGCCGTCGGCATGTTTTACGGCTAAAGCGGATTCTCCGGGACAGTTAAGTCCATACACAGGATAAGCAGGCATGTCCGGAGTTCCTGTAAGATTTATATTCTGCAAATCTACCTCCGAGAGTTTATCTCCATAGTATACATGTTTCAGCTCACCACCGACAGGTGCCGAGAGTACCAGGGAGGTTTCAGGGGTAGATACGCATACATTTTGTGAAAACAGACTGCCGGTCAGCAGTAACGTTCCAAACAATACATTCATTCGTTTTCTGATGCTCATGTTTTTCTTCTTTTTAGATTTCTGAATATTGATAAGTGCGGCAAAGATAGGCAATTCCGATAAGATGAATTGATAGTGTTTTATCATATATTGATAGTCTGCTGTCTGTTTTTTCAGTGCATACCAGATGTATGGGCATAAAAAAAGGAGTACCGCTGTACTCCAACCTTTGTTAACCTTAAATCTAATACTATGAAAAACACAGTGCAAAGATACGTACTTTCAGGATAACTGCAAATTATCCAAGAAAAAAAGTATGTTTAATAACACTTATTAGTGGAAACCCCCGCTTTCTCTATTTATTTTAAGAAAAGGCGGGGGCTATTTTAAGAAAAGTGGTATTAGACTTTTTCTTTCAGCATATCTTCCATTTTCAGTAATTCGTCACGATATTGTGCCGCTTCAATGAAGTCAAGCTTCTTGGCAGCTTCCTGCATAAGCTTTCTGGTACGTTCGATGCTCTTTTCCAATTGCGGGCGAGACATGTATTGTACAATCGGATCGGCGGCAATATGAGCAGAGCTTTCTTGTTCGATGTAGGGGCGGGGAGTGATCGTCGCTCCTTTTTCGATATAACTGTCTTCTGTTGGAGCATTTGATGCAAATACATTCAGATTCTTCCCTTTCTTGATTTGTTGAGGCGTAATGCCATGTTCTTCATTATATTTCAACTGCTTTTCGCGGCGACGGTTCGTTTCATCAATCGTCAGTCGCATACTATCGGTGATACGGTCGGCATACATGATGACCATTCCGTTTACATTTCGGGCGGCACGTCCGGCAGTCTGAGTCAGCGAGCGGTGAGAGCGTAGGAAACCTTCCTTATCTGCATCAAGAATGGCTACAAGTGACACTTCCGGTAAATCCAGCCCTTCACGCAGCAGGTTGACACCGATAAGGACGTCATAGATGCCTTCACGCAAATCACTCATAATCTTTACGCGCTCCAAGGTATCTACATCACTGTGGATGTAGTTACACTTCACATCGTTATTCAGTAAGAATTCTGTTAACTCTTCCGCCATTCTCTTGGTAAGTGTTGTTACCAGTGTGCGTTCGTTCTTCTCGATCCGTATCTGGATTTCCTCCATGAGATCATCTATCTGGTTATGGCTGGGACGTACTTCGATTATAGGATCTAACAATCCGGTAGGACGAATTACTTGTTCCACAACTATACCTTCCGACTGGATAAGTTCATAGTCGGCAGGTGTCGCACTCACATAAATCACTTGTTTTGCCATTTCCGCAAATTCTTCGAACTTCAACGGACGATTGTCCATGGCGGCCGGAAGACGGAAACCATATTCCACAAGGTTTATTTTACGTGCACGGTCGCCCCCATACATGGCTCGAATCTGCGGTACACTTACGTGGCTTTCATCAATGACAATCAGAAAATCTTCCGGGAAGAAATCCAATAAACAGTAAGGACGACTACCGGCCTTACGCCCATCGAAATAGCGCGAATAGTTTTCTATGCCTGAACAGTGCCCTAATTCGCGTATCATTTCCATATCATAGGTAACCCGCTCCTGAAGACGTTTCGCTTCAAAGGGACGTCCTTCATTTTCAAACCATTGCACTTGCTTGTGCAAGTCGTCTTCAATTTCGTGAATGGCTCGCAGAGTGGCTTCCTTAGTGGTCATGAACAGATTAGCGGGATATATCTTATATGCATCAAAGCGGGCGATGGTAACACCGCTTATCGGATCTACTTCTTCGATGCTGTCTACGTCATCTCCCCAGAAAATGATACGTAGCAGATTATCGGCATACGCCAGATAAATGTCTACCGTATCTCCTTTCACACGGAAGTTACCACGATTCAGGTCAATGTCATTGCGTACATAAAGACTGTCCACCAAACGGCGTAGGAAAACGTTCCGGCTGAATGCCTTTCCTTGCTGTACTTCTATCACATTGTTATAGAAGTCGGACGGATTTCCCATACCATAGATGCAGGATACGGAAGACACGACCACTACATCTTTCCGGCCCGAGAGTAGGGAAGAAGTGGCGGCAAGGCGCAGTTTGTCTATTTCATCATTGATGGCAAGGTCCTTTTCTATATAGGTATCAGAAGACGGAAGATAAGCTTCCGGCTGATAATAATCATAATAAGAAACGTAGTATTCTACGGCATTATTGGGGAAGAAAGACTTAAATTCACTGTAAAGTTGTGCGGCCAACGTTTTATTATGGCTTAATATTAACGTTGGTTTATTGATGTTAGCAATAACATTGGCTATGGTGAACGTCTTTCCCGAACCGGTGACACCAAGTAAAGTTTGTGCCGGAACTCCCTGAAGTACGCCCTCAGTGAGCTCTGCAATAGCTTCCGGCTGATCACCGGTGGGCTTATAGGCGGATGTTAATTCAAATTTATTCATTTTCTCTCCTTATGGTCGGCAATATTCGGGAAAATACTTGAGATAAACAAAATTTTTTTATTCCTTTGCAGGAAATAAGAATTAATAATAACCATCAATGTAATACAACAAAGACATGATTTGGAATGAAAGCATCGAATGTATGGATCGTGAAAGCCTCCGTAAAATCCAAAGCATTCGCCTCAAAAAGATCGTGGAGCATGTTTATCACAACACTCCTTTCTACCGTAAGAAAATGCAGGAACTGGGAATCACCCCGGACGATATTAATAGTATAGATGATATCGTGAAACTCCCTTTTACTACCAAATATGACTTGCGCGATAATTATCCTTTCGGACTTTGTGCCGTACCTATGAGCCAGATCGTACGTATTCATGCCTCGTCCGGTACTACAGGTAAGCCCACCGTAGTGGGATATACCCGCAAGGACCTTTCGTCTTGGGCAGAATGTCTTTCGCGTGCTTTTACGGCTTATGGTGCGGATAGTTCCGACTTTTTTCATGTAGCCTACGGGTATGGCTTGTTTACAGGCGGGCTGGGTGCTCATGCAGGTGCTGAGAATATAGGTGCTTCCGTAATTCCGATGTCAAGCGGAAACACGGAAAAGCAAATTACTTTAATGCATGATTTTGGTTCTACGGTACTTTGTTGTACGCCATCTTATGCTCTCTATCTGGCGGATGCCATTAAAGATTCCGGTTTGCCCCGCGAAGAATTCAAACTGAAAATAGGGGCTTTCGGTGCAGAACCCTGGACAGAGAATATGCGTAATGAGATTGAAGAAAAACTGGGCATTAAAGCCTATGACATCTATGGATTGAGTGAGATAGCTGGTCCCGGTGTAGGTTATGAGTGTGAATGTCAGCATGGTACTCACCTTAACGAAGACCATTATTTCCCTGAAATTATCAATCCGAATACCTTGGAACCGGCTGCTCCCGGTGAGACAGGCGAACTTGTATTCACCCATTTGACCAAAGAAGGTATGCCCCTGTTGCGTTACCGTACCAAGGATCTTACCGCCTTGCATTATGACAAATGTACTTGTGGACGTACGCTGGTTCGTATGGATCGTATTCTTGGCCGTAGTGACGATATGCTCATTATCCGTGGTGTCAATGTATTCCCGACTCAGATAGAGTCTGTCATCCTTGAAATGGAGGAATTTGAACCGCATTATCTTTTGATTGTGGATCGTAAGAATAATACCGATACCATGGAATTACAGGTTGAAGTGCGTCCGGAATACTACTCTGATGAAATCAACAAGATGCTGGCATTAAAGAAAAAATTGGCCGGTCGTCTTCAAAGTGTCCTGGGACTGGGTGTGGATGTCCGTCTGGTAGAACCTCGCAGCATCGAACGTAGTGTGGGTAAAGCTAAACGTGTGATTGATAATCGGAAACTGTAAAAATATGAAGGGCTAAATATGAAGTATTAGGTATTAGGTATTAAGTATAAATCACTACTTCGCGAGTGCTAATACTTCATGCTAAACGCTTAATACCTCATACTTAATACTTCATATTTAATACTTCATATTTAATACTTCATACCTCATATTTAATACTTCATATTTTAATATTTAAACTTATGGTAGCAAAACAACTTTCTATTTTCCTTGAGAATAAGTCCGGTCGTCTGACAGAAGTGACTGAAGTGCTTGCGAAAGAAGGTGTCAATCTTTCCGCTCTCTGTATTGCTGAGAATGCTGATTTTGGTATTCTTCGTGGTATTGTATCTGAACCGGATAAGGCATATAAAGCTTTAAAAGATAATCATTTTGCTGTGAATGTGACGGATGTGGTGGGCATTAATTGTCCTAATATTCCGGGTTCGCTGTCAAAAGTCCTGCGTTTTTTGTCCGATGAGGGTGTTTTCATTGAATATATGTATTCATTTGCCAATGGTGAAACGGCGAATGTCATTATTCGTCCCAACGATATGGAAAACTGTATCCGTGTACTGACTGAAAAGAAAGTAGATTTGCTTGCGGCGAGCGATTTGTATAAATTGTAATGACTGTTTTTTCAGACTGTTCATTATCCCGGTTCGTCGTGAATTGATTGGCGTTTGTCGGTCATTTCCTGGTTTTTGAAAAATTAAGGTTCGTATCATTGGTTTATTCGGTGCGAACCTTTATCTTTGCACATTATTTGAAAAGCTAAGAATGAAGAAGAATATCTTAATAACTTTGCTTGCGGCAGTGTTGCTCTCCTCGTGTGGAGAATACAATAAGCTGTTAAAGAGCACCGACTATGAGTATAAGTATGAGGCGGCAAAGAACTACTTCGCAAAAGGACAGTATAATCGTGCTGCAACATTGCTTAATGAGTTAATTGCTATCCTTAAGGGTACGGACAAGGCAGAGGAGTCCCTCTATATGCTGGGTATGAGCTATTATAATCAGAAAGACTATCAGACAGCCGCCCAAACATTCGTTCAATATTTTAATGTATATCCTCGCGGTACGTTTACCGAACTGGCGCGTTTCCATGCAGGAAAAGCATTGTATCTGGATACCCCTGAACCCCGTCTTGACCAGTCTGGTACTTATGCCGCTATTCAGCAATTACAAATGTTCATGGAGTACTTCCCGCAAAGTTCAAAGAAGGAAGAAGCTCAGGATATGATATTTAAGTTGCAGGATAAATTGGTGATGAAAGAATATCTTTCAGCTAAATTGTACTATAACTTGGGTAATTACCTAGGAAACAATTATCAGTCTTGTGTGATTACTGCACAAAACGCTTTGAAGGACTATCCTTATACAAACCTTCGCGAAGACCTCTCTATTCTTATCTTGCGTGCCAAATATGAAATGGCCATATATAGTGTGGAAGATAAGAGAGCAGAGCGTTATCGTGAAACGGTGGATGAATATTACGCTTTCAAGAACGAGTTTCCTGAAAGTAAATATATGAAGGAAGCCGATAGAATCTTTAAAGATTCAGAGAAGATATTGAATGAAGATAAACAGAGTTAGGATAATATTAATTTAGATATTTATGGATTACAAGAAAACTAATGCTCCCAGCAGCACGGTTACCCGTGATATGATGGAGTTGTGTGCAGATACCGGTAACGTGTACGAAACCGTATCTATTATAGGTAAGCGTGCAAATCAGATCAGTGTGGAAATCAAAAGTGATCTTTCCAAGAAGCTGTCAGAGTTTGCTTCCTATAATGACAACCTGGAAGAGGTATTCGAAAATCGGGAGCAGATTGAAATTTCACGCTATTATGAGAAATTGCCGAAGCCGACATTGATCGCAACGCAAGAGTACGTTGAAGGTAAGATCTACTATCGTAACCCGGCTAAAGAAAAAGAAAAATTACAGTAAATGAAATTACTGCAAAGGTGTGCCCGAGTAAAGTTTACTTAGGCACACCTTTGTTGCTTTAACAAAGAAAAAGAACTATGATACAACGAATTCAATCTGTCTATTTATTGATTGTGACAGGCTTGCTGATAGCGGCTATGTGTTTGCCGGTAGGGCAATTTATAGCTTCGGATGGAGTTACTGCATTTGTTTTTAAGCCATTGGGTGTGACGTTGGCAAGTGATGCCTTTCAATCTACATGGGGATTATTTGGAATTTTGTTTTTGAGTACTGTTGTGGCATTCTGTACTATTTTCCTGTTTCGTAACCGGATGTTGCAAGTTCGTATGACGGTATTCAACAGTATTTTATTGATTGGATATTATGCGGCATTTTTCGTATTTATGTTTATGTTGAAAGATGATTTGGATGCAATGTCTTTCCAATTAGGTTGGGCGCTTTGTCTCCCCGCGATTTCTATTGTTTTGAATTATTTGTCTTTCCGTGCTATTTATCGTGATGAAGTAATGGTGAAAGCAGCGGATAGTTTCAGATTGAGAAAATAAGAGAAAGCAGATAAAAGAGAAACGTCCCGGGATTTCGTACAGAAGTCTCGGGACGTTTCTTTTATCTTGTATTGGGGAATTTATTTTTCTGTATTGAGTAATTTATTCTTCCGTATTAGGTAATTTATTTTTTGAGATCAAACAGATAGGTTATTTTCGCTACTATAGTGCCGTGTGCTGAACGGGAGAAATAGTCTTTCTTGGTACTTTTGTAAAAGTCGGACAGGGCATAGTAGTACCTGCCCTCTACAAGGAAATTACCGGCTTTGGTACGTAGTTCCAATCCGGCACCACCGGTAATACCATAATCGAATTTGTTTTCTACATTCTTATCGTGTTGCTCAGGAGTAGAGGTATAGTTGTTCCATGCGTCATTCTTCTTCCTGGTATCGCTGATAAAAAAGCCTATTTGCGGACCTGCATGAACGAAAAACTGCACTCCACGGTCTCTGCCGAATGCCAGATGTGCCAGAAGCGGTATTTCTACATAATTCATCTTGCGTATATATTCCAGTTCGGGGTGATCTTCATCGAATTCACTCCAACCATGTTGAGAAAAGTTCAGTTCGACTTGTGCGCCACAAATCATGCTGAAGTATTTCTCGGAGATATAGCGTGCTGTTAAGCCTCCGTTGATACCCATCAGGCTTTTTTGCCGGACCGTAGGAGAGAAGCTGACGCTATTGATATTGATACCACCGTTGAAGCCTACTGCAAAATTCTGGCGTTGTTCGCCAATCTGTGCATGACTGGGCAAAGCCCATGCGGCAAGCAACAAGACAGCCCCTATACTATTTTTCATCTTCATTGTCTTTGGATTTAAAACTTCTGTAATCAATCATAATCCAGTTTTACCAACTCATAATTCTTGGTGAAACGTACAAAGAATACTTTCTTGTTGATGAATCCACCCCAATTGTTTACACGTTGGAATTTGAATCCGGTCTGGATAGGCACCAGATCCATGCGTTGCATGTTCTTTTCTAATTCAGAACCATAACGCGACAGACCTTTCAGGAAGAAATAGCCGGTATCGAAGCCCAACATTCCGAATTTGGGATAGCGTTCGTCCATTTCCTTACCGTACCATCTGCGATAACTCTTCGTGAAATTGATGGCGGCAGGTAACAGGTTGTTGGTATAGAATGATGAATAGAAGTAAGTATCCAGTTCGAAGAATGCTTCCAAGTGATCTTTTGTATAAGTTTGCCATTCCGGATAACCGAACAAATGAATATTGCTTTCCGGATTATCGCGAACCAACAAAGTCAATTGGGGAAGTATCTTTATCAAAGTCATATTGTTTCCCGAAGTGGGAATGAATATATTTTCCCGGTCGGTACGTAATACTGTTTTCAGAGATTCTACCGTTGCATCCTCTTTCAATGATTTCATAGGAATGGAGCGGTTTTTCAGTTCGTCTTTCAGACCTTTGATAAATTCTACTTTATCTTTTGTGCCCGTGCTGGCTTCTATAAAGATTACGTTAGCATTCGGGAACTGACGTACAAAGTGATCGTACACTTCAGAATAAAGGTATGATTGAGGAGTATTAATCTGATAAATGGACGGATTGCGGAATACGTTATTGTCTTTGGAGGTAAACGGTACTACCAGTCGGATATCATTCTTCTGTGCAAAATCTGCCAAAGGTTTGACTTGCTGCTGGTGTAACGGCCCAAAGATAATATCCATATCTTTCATTTCTTTTTTGGAAAGAATGGAGTTCAGAGACGCATTCTCAGGTCCTGAGTTGTAAGTGTATAGATCAATGGAAACTCCACTGCGTTTCAAACTGTCTACGGCCATGAGGAATCCTTCGTAGTATTCTACCATGCGTGCCGCTTCACTTTTGGAAACATCCAGGAAAGGAAGGATAAGAGCGGCTTTGATAGTGCTGAAGCGTTCTGTTTCTTTTTTATTTTCGCTGAATAATTCACTGTTGCTGGGTGCTACCTGTGGTTGCGCGGGTTTCTCTACTTGTGCGGTAGGATAAGGGATACATAGGAAAGTACCTTTTTTAATCTTATCTTCACCTTGCAATTCAGGGTTGGCAGCTATTAATTCTGCCTCTGAGATGCCATATTCACGACTGATGCTGTATACGGTTTCTTTCCGTTTTACCTTATGCATATCCCGGCAACGTGATTGTACGGGGCCTTGGATAGTGGGGATGGCAACCTCTGTAACATTTTCAGTGGTAACCACATCGGTTTCGCTGGCAGAAGGTATGCGTATTACCTGCCCGATGCGGAAGTTTTCCGCACTCAGTCCGGGATTGGCATCACAAATGGCTTTGGCAGACACACCGTACTTGACGGTTAGCCGATAGAGCGTCTCGCCTTGTGCTATGGTGTGAAAGGTCTCTGTCTGAGTATTGGCAGCTGTCCGTGGAATACGGAGAGTGCGTCCTACAAATATTTTTTCATCGCTTCCTGGATTCAACTTCACGATGTCCGACTGTGTGACACCATACATACTGGATATGGAATAAAGGCTTTGCCCTTTTTCAATGGTATGCAGAAAATATGACTGGTTCTCTTGCGCAATAGCTCCGAGACTGCATGCACCGGCAAGCAGCAAGGAGCAGAAAATCCGGTTAATCGTTCTCATTCGATATCGTTGGTTTACGTTTACAATTTCCCAAAGTAGCTGCAAAGGTAAGAATTTTGCCTAAAATTAACGAAAGGAATGCGTTAAGAAATAATATTGTGCATTTTAAAACTGAAAAATCCGATGTATCCGCTGATATTCGCTTGGAAACCGTTATTTTTGCAGGTATTATGCGATGCGGATTGTTTTCATATATCGGTTGTGCAGCAATGTTGCTGCTTGGATATTTACCGGTGTGGGCTGACGGGGGAAAGACAGAACTGTTGGATATGTCTCCCGTGGCAATCTTGCTTTCTGAAAACGGAGCAATTCCTGAAGAGAAAGTTACCATTTCGCCAGATGATACATATACCGGTGCTGCTCCTCTTGAATTCCGATTCGTGTGGAGAGACGAAGATTCCGGAGGAGAATCGGACGAAACGGTAAATCTGCGTTATGAGTGGAATTTTTCTCGCGACGCTGCTTTCAACGATATCTTTCTGACACGTTTTGATGCTGAAACTATTTATAGTTTTCAGGAGTCAGGTATGTTTTATGTCCGTCTGATTATAACGGATATTGAGACGGAAGAAACGAATATTTCCGGTACTTTTATGATCCGCATTACTGAATCGGAGCTTAAAGTGCCGAATGCTTTTTCGCCTAATGGCGACGGAGTGAATGATGTGTTTCGTGTAAAGCACAAGTCGCTGGTTCGCTTCAATGCGTATGTTTTCAATCGTTGGGGACAGGAACTTTACCGCTGGGGATTGCAGAATATTGATGCAGGATGGGATGGTACTGCGCATGGAAAGAATGTCCCTGAAGGTGTTTATTTTATAGTGGTAGAAGCGGAGGGAGCAGATGGAGTTAATTACAAGATTAAAAGTGATATTAATATATTAAGATAAATGACAGAAGAAACAGAATACATCAATGTATATGGTGCGCGCGTGCACAATCTAAAAAATATCGATGCGGAAATTCCCCGTAACAGCCTTACCGTTATTACGGGACTGAGCGGAAGCGGCAAGTCGTCCTTGGCATTCGACACGATTTTTGCCGAAGGACAGCGTCGGTATATCGAAACATTTTCTGCGTATGCCCGCAATTTCCTGGGAAATCTGGAGCGTCCCGATGTCGATAAGATTACGGGATTGAGTCCGGTTATTTCTATTGAACAAAAAACGACGAATAAGAATCCCCGCTCTACAGTCGGCACTACAACGGAAATTTATGATTATTTACGTTTGCTTTATGCACGTGCCGGTATAGCTTATTCTTATCTTTCGGGTGAAAGAATGGTAAAATACACTGAAGAGCAAATCCTTGATTTGATCCTGAATGATTATAAAGGCAAGAAAATTTATATTCTGGCTCCATTAGTCCGTACTCGTAAGGGGCATTATAAAGAACTGTTCGAACAGGTGCGTAAGAAAGGGTATCTCTATGTTCGTGTAGACGGTGAAATCAGGGAGGCATTACCCGGCATGAAGCTGGACCGCTATAAGAATCATGATATAGAAGTGGTTATTGATAAGCTGGTTGTGACGGATAAAGATGATGTTCGTCTGAAAAACAGTGTGGCTACCGCGATGCAGCAAGGTGACGGCCTGTTGATGATACTTGATTTGCAATCCGAAAATGTTCGTCACTATAGTAAGCGGTTGATGTGTCCTGTTACCGGGTTGTCCTACCGTGAGCCGGCACCCCACAATTTTTCATTCAACTCTCCGCAAGGTGCTTGCCCTAAATGTAAGGGATTGGGAGTTGTGAATCAGATTGATGTGGAAAAAGTGATTCCGGATCGGGAGCTTTCTATATACGAAGGAGCTGTCATTCCATTAGGTAAGTACAAGAATAGCATGATTTTCTGGCAGATTGCCGCTTTATTGGAAAAATATGAAGCTACCCTGAAGACTCCTGTTAAGGAATTGCCGGATGAAGCCATTGATGAAATTCTCTACGGTTCGGATGAACGTATTAAGATTAAAAGCTCCCTTATCGGCACTTCCTCCGATTACTTTGTAACGTTTGAGGGAGTAGTGAAGTATATTCAGATGTTACAGGAAAAGGATGCTTCCGCTACTGCGCAAAAGTGGGCGGAACAATTTGCTAAGACTGCTGTATGCCCTGAATGTAAAGGAGCGAGGTTGAATAAAGAAGCCCTTCATTTCCGTATCCATGATAAGAATATTTATGAACTGTCTTGTATGGATATCAATGAGCTTTACGACTGGTTGATGAATGTCGATCAGTATCTGGATAATAAACAGAAACAAATTGCTGTCGAGATATTGAAAGAAATCCGCACCCGTTTGAAATTCCTGTTGGATGTGGGACTGGATTACCTTGCTCTTGACCGTGGTTCTGTAACCCTTTCCGGCGGTGAGAGCCAGCGTATCCGTTTGGCTACTCAAATCGGTTCGCAATTGGTGAATGTGCTTTATATTCTTGATGAGCCGAGTATTGGCTTGCATCAGCGGGATAACCAGCGGCTAATTCATTCTCTGAAAGAGCTGAGGGATATCGGTAACTCCGTCATTGTTGTGGAGCATGATAAGGATATGATGATGGCTGCCGATTATGTGATTGATATGGGACCGAAAGCCGGACGCTTGGGTGGTGAGGTTGTTTTTGCAGGAACTCCCAAGGAAATGTTGGAGACGCATACGCTGACATCGCAATATCTCAATGGTGAACGTGAGATAGAAATACCCCAAAAACGTCGTGAAGGTAATGGACATAGCCTTTGGCTGCGTGGTGCACGGGGGAATAACCTGAAAGGGGTAGATGTGGAATTTCCTCTTGGTAAGTTGATCTGTGTCACCGGTGTATCCGGCAGCGGAAAATCTACGCTTATCAACGAAACATTGCAACCTATTCTTTCGCAGAAGTTCTATCGCTCGCTTCAGGATCCTCTGGAATACGATAGCATCGAAGGATTGGAAAACATCGATAAGGTGGTAAATGTGGATCAGTCTCCGTTGGGGCGTACGCCGCGTTCTAATCCGGCCACTTATACGGGAGTCTTTTCTGATATTCGTAATTTGTTTGTAGGATTACCGGAAGCCAAGATACGCGGTTATAAACCGGGGCGCTTCTCCTTTAATGTAAGTGGCGGACGTTGTGAAGCGTGCCAGGGAAATGGTTACAAAACAATTGAAATGAACTTCCTGCCCGATGTATATGTACCCTGTGAAGTCTGTCATGGCAAACGCTATAATCGTGAGACATTGGAAGTGCGCTTCAAGGGAAAATCCATTGCTGATGTACTGGATATGACCATTAACCGTGCGGTGGAGTTCTTTGAAAATGTGCCGCAGATTCTGAATAAGATTAAGGTGATACAGGAAGTCGGTCTGGGATATATAAAGTTGGGACAATCTTCCACCACACTTTCCGGCGGCGAAAGCCAACGTGTGAAATTGGCTACGGAACTTTCCAAGCGAGATACGGGAAAAACCCTTTATATCCTTGATGAGCCTACTACCGGACTTCACTTCGAGGACATTCGTGTACTGATGAATGTACTTAATAAACTGGTGGACAAAGGTAACACAGTGATTGTCATCGAGCACAATCTGGATGTTATCAAGATGGCAGATTATATCATCGATATGGGTCCTGACGGTGGTAAGGGTGGGGGGCAACTCCTCAGTTGCGGCACACCGGAAGAAGTGGCCAAGAGTAAGAAGGGATATACCCCTAAGTTTTTGCGAGAAGAATTGAAAGGATAAATTATGAAAATCAATAAAACGAATGCGGCGAGGCTTTTGGATAAAGCCAAAATACCATACGAACTCATTCCCTATGAAGTGGATGAAAACGATTTAAGCGCTATTCATGTGGCGGACAGTTTGGGGGAGAATATCGAACAGGTATTCAAAACCCTTGTCCTGCATGGCGATAAGAATGGCTATTTCGTATGTGTCATCCCCGGTGAGCATGAGGTAGATTTAAAATTGGCGGCTAAGGCTTCCGGTAATAAGAAGTGTGATCTTATTCCGATGAAAGAATTACTTCCTTTGACGGGATATATTCGTGGTGGATGTACTCCTATCGGCATGAAGAAACCTTTTCCTACATACATTCATGAATCTTGTCTCAATTATCCTTATATCTACATAAGCGCAGGTCAGCGTGGCCTGCAACTTAAACTTGATCCAAATGATTTAATTAAGGAGGTTCATGCTGAAGTTTGCATCCTTTTTCATGACTAATTTCACTTTTTTACAGGTTATTTCAGCAAAATGTATATATTTGCATTTAATAAACGAAAATCAATCTAATTACTAATTTAAAAACTTATATCTATGTTCAAGAATCATCCTAAAGGTCTGTTGGCAGCTGCTATCTCCAATATGGGCGAAAGGTTCGGCTACTACATCATGAATGCCGTACTGGTACTGTTCCTCTGCTCCAAATTCGGCCTGAGTGACGAAACCAGTTCCATTATCTACTCGGTCTTTTATTGTGGTATCTATGTACTGAGTTTGGTAGGCGGTATTATTGCCGATAGGACGCAAAACTATAAAGGAACAATCATGTCAGGATTGATAGTGATGTCATTGGGTTATGTCATTCTATCTATTCCTGTACTGTCTACTGCTGAAAATATTGGTTGGTTGCTTCCTTTGACTTGTGTCTCTTTGTTTTTCATTGCTTTCGGTAACGGACTTTTTAAAGGAAACTTACAGGCTATCGTAGGTCAGATGTACGACAACCTTGAAAAAGAAGCTGAGAAAAAAGGACCTGAAGCCTTGAAGCTGGCTAAGAGCCGTCGTGATTCTGGTTTTCAGATATTCTATGTATTCATCAATATTGGTGGTTTGATTGCACCTTTTGTTGCTCCCCTGCTTAGAGAATGGTGGCTGAAGGTTCACAGCATGATGTATAATGCTGATCTGCCTGCATTGTGCCATCAATATATTAAGGAAGGTGCCAATATGGCTTCCGATAATCTCTCTAACCTAAATGAACTGGTTGTCAAAGTAGGAGGTACGGTAACAACTGATTTGAGCGTTTTCTGTACCCAATATCTTGACGTATTTAATACAGGTATCCACTATTCATTCATAGCATCAGTAGTAGCTATGCTTATTTCTCTTTTCATTTTCATTGCATGTCGAAAGGTATTCCCTACACCGGGCAAGAAGGAAAAACAAGAATCGGTGACTTATACCCCTGCAGAGAAAGCAGCTATGGCAAAGGAGATAAAGCAACGTCTGTATGCACTGTTTGCTGTATTAGGTATCGTGATTTTCTTCTGGTTCTCATTCCACCAGAACGGACAGTCGCTTTCACTTTTTGCCCGCGACTTCGTAGTAACCGATAGTATTGCACCCGAAATTTGGCAGGCTGTGAATCCATTCTTTGTGATAGTACTTACTCCGCTCATCATGCTCTTCTTTGGTGCGCTTTCCCGTCGTGGTCAGCAAATATCTACTCCTAAGAAGATTGCCATTGGTATGGGTATTGCAGGACTTGCCTTCTTATTCCTTACTATTTATTCGGCAATGCAAGGTTATCCTTCAGGCACTGAGTTTAAGGCGATGGCTGACTCTGCCAAAGCAGGGTTGAAGGCTGGTCCGTGGGTGCTGATTGTGGTTTATTTCTTCTTGACTGTAGCTGAGCTTTTCATTTCGCCGCTTGGTCTTTCATTTGTTTCTAAGGTAGCTCCCAAGCATATTCAGGGCTTGTGTCAAGGCTTGTGGCTTGGTGCAACAGCGATAGGAAATCTCTTCTTATTCCTTGGTCCTATGATGTATAATAAGATTCCTATCTGGCAGTGCTGGACTGTATTCTTTGTTATTTGTCTTGTGTCAATGGGTGTTATGTTTGCCATGGTAAAATGGTTGGAACGAGTAACGGAATAATTAGAAATTGAAAATTAAAAAGATAAAGGCTGCGCAAGGTTCTCTTTTGAACTGCGCAGCCTTTAATTTTTTTAATTTCTAATTGATTTCCAGCCCCATTATAAAGTCATTCATATAATATCCGTTCCCTATCGGAAAATCCCCTTCCCTCAATTTTCTCATCCCCATGCGTTCATAGAAATTCAGCGCTTTGTTGTTGCGGTTCACATTTAATTCCATCAAGCATGGGCCGGGATGTACTTCCTTGATATATTTGACGGCTTCATGGAATAAGAAGCTACCGCAATGTGATCCTTGAAAGGAGGGGAGTACATATATTTTCTGTAAATGGAATAGGTCTTCACCTTGTTGTTGCACAGATACATAACCACACACTTCGTTGTCCTTGTATCCAATGAAATATACATGCCCTTCTTCTTCCATTTGCTTGCGGATGTTCTCTATGGAGTACATCCATTCCATCATATAATCGTTTTGCTCCGGTGAAAGTATATCCTTGTAAGTCTCCGGAAATATCTGCCATGCAAGTTTATGGATCAACTCACAATCGGCTGTAGTTGCTTTTCTGATAGTTAACATAGTTCGTTGTATTTATATCTTTTCCGCAAAGATACATTTTTCTCTTATATGTTATTCTCTCCCCTGACGCTTTATTAATAAGGTGTGAATAGATAATAGTGTTAATTAAATAAAATGCAAGGTACTTTGTATTGCATAGTACTAAGATAATGCATATATTTGTGTCATACAAAGAAAAGCTCTATTTCAATCAGTTGCTATCTTTGCTGTAAAATAGAAAATTGTCGAATCGTAAACCAATAAGAGATGGACGTAAATAATGTAAAGTCGCAAATGCGTAAGGGCATGTTAGAGTATTGCATCATGCTACTGCTTCACAAAGAACCGGCCTACGCTTCGGATATTATCCAGAAACTTAAAGAAGCCAAGCTAATCGTAGTGGAAGGAACGCTTTACCCCTTGCTCACTCGTCTGAAGAATGACGATCTGTTAAGTTACGAATGGATAGAGTCCACACAAGGACCGCCACGTAAATATTACAAGCTCACCCCAAAAGGGGAAGTTTTTCTTGGAGAGTTGGAAATCTCCTGGCGTGAGTTGAATGAAACAGTGAATCATATAGCCAACTATTAGATTCAGGATATTAAAAACCTCGTATCAGTATAAATTTAAAAAACGAATAGCAATGAAAAAGACATTAACAGTAAATCTGGGCGGAACTGTTTTCCACATTGATGAAGACGCCTATCGCCTTTTGGATAACTATCTATGCAATCTGAAACTGCACTTTAGACGACAAGCCGGTGCTGACGAGATTGTAAATGACATCGAACTCCGCATCTCTGAACTTTTTTCAGAGAAGCTGACTGCTGGCTCTCAGGTGATCACTATAACCGATGCAGAAGAAGTAATCAATCGGATGGGTAAACCTGAAGAGATGGAAACTGGTACGGAGGAGAATGCTGCTTCCGGTGAAGGTTATGGTTCCGGCTCTTGGAATAGTGATACTAATTCTTCTTATACTTCAACCCGTCGCCGTTTGTATCGCAATCCGGACGATAAAATGCTGGGTGGCGTGATAGGGGGACTTAGTGTTTATTTAGGCTGGGATTCTACCTGGTTCCGTTTGATTCTTGTTTTTTGCGCAATCTTTGGTTTCAAGTTCTTGATCCCTATCTATATCATTTGCTGGATAGTGATTCCCGAAGCTCGTACGGCGACTGAAAAGTTGAATATGCGCGGCGAAGCTGTTACGGTAGAGAACATTGGAAAGACTGTAACTGATGGTTTTGAGAGAGTTTCAAATAATGTAAACGATTATATGAAGTCTGATAAACCTCGTACTTCTATGCAAAGGACCGGTGATACGTTGTTAATGATTGTCGGCTGGTTCCTGAAGATTTGTCTGGTTATTGTGGCTATCATTTGCAGTCCGGTACTGTTTGTTTTCGGTATTGTATTTGTGGCTTTGCTCTTTGCCGCTATTGCAGTTGCTATTGGTGGTGGTGCAGCGTTGATGTCTTGGTTCCCGGCTATTGATTTTGTATTACCTACATCTCCTTTGTCAGCCATCGTACTATATATTGCAGGTATCCTCGTAGTGGGTATTCCTCTGGTTAGCCTTGTTTTCGCAATCTTCCGTCCGGTATTCAATTGGCAGCCCATGGTTTCCGGGTTGAAATGGACATTGCTTATTCTGTGGATTGTTAGTGCTACCATCTTCTTTATCTGCTATACCATGCAAGGATTTACATTCCCGGAATTGCTGATGCGAGGGTAACAGATTGTTATTTTAGTTTTTCTGGGGGCTTGGAGGTATTCTTTAAAATATCTCCAAGCTAACTATCTTTCCTCCTTACATCAGAAAACGTTGTCTTGAAACAGGGCGAACGATATAAGTGAATTCTTTTTCATTTCTAATCAGATAGTCAAATCCACTGGTTAATATGATTTCTATTTTATCGTCTACTACCAGATAGCGATCGTGATATTCGGGCAATGTACGGTCTATAAATGTCCATTTTGCACAATATTCCTGTAATGCCACTACATTTATATATTGTGAATCGTAGGTTATGGACAATTCTTTTAAAGGAAGAATGCTTTTTAGTAGTTCGATGTTTGCTCCATTCAGAAAAGAATATTTATCATAAATAGAAATATTCTTCGCTTTTCTGCATAAAGCGGTAATATGTTCTATTGCTTTTTGCCTATTTTCTCTTTTGAAAAAACAAGCTGTTAGGTTATTTTCTATTTTATCTCCATTGATGTTTACGTAAGGATAATGGTCTTTGTCAGTGCACAATATTATTTTATAGGTTGTATTTTGAGCTAAATCTTCGAGTGACTGTGTTGTAAAACCACTTTTCCTTAATGTCGTTTCCAATTGTTTGCTGGTATCCTTACCAATTCTTTTTAACTGACTGGTATTTGTCAGTATGGAAGGTTTGTAGTAATGCAGAAGATTCTCAATTAGATTTCTGTCACACACTTTTCCTTCTTTGAAATTGCAATATTCTTTTTGCAATTCATCACTCAATACAAAACTGTAGTTTCCCATTTTATTCCATCTCTATAAGTTCGGCTAATGTGGCATCAAAGAAACCATCAGGAAATTCTGGTTCAAAACGTCCATATTTGTTCAACTGAATTTTCTCAAACGGGTCTACAATTCCTTTTTTATAATATATAATTGCCTTGTCAGATTCAAATTTCTTCTTGAACACCAGATACTGCAATTTATTTATTAAATGATCACAATGAGTTTCTATAATCAGCTGAATATCGGCATTAGCTATAAAAGCGAAAAATTCTCCTAAACGTGATTGGGCGGCAGGATGAAGATGTATTTCTGGGTTCTCAATCATTACTACATCTCCTGGGGCAGCTCTTAAACAAAGAATAAGCACTTTAGTCAGATAACTTACACCGGCTCCTAATTGCGTGGGAAGAATTCCCGGAATATTGTCGCTATTATATTTTACTTCAACTATCTGATCGTTACGCTTTTCTGTTTTCAACTCAAGTTTCAAACCTAATATATAACTTTGCCAGTAGTTGAGTTGGGCTGCTAACGTAAAGGAGCTTTCATCTTTTATCAAAGGTTCAGGCAAAGGTTTCGACTTTTCCTTTTCAAAAGTGCCTAATAAATAGTCTCCGTTAATACCGCAGAAAATTGCAGAAGAGATTTGGGCTAAGTTCTCTGCACCAACACGATTAGCTGACAGATAATAGAGATTTTTTTCTATTTCCAATCCGGTATATCCCTCACCTTTCTCTTCTACTTCTTCTATTTCTTCTGATAATTTATAATCTATGCAGTTTTCGTTTATTTCCAAACTGATGAAAACTTCTTTTGCATTTTCATATATGTTTCTAAGGGTGGAGAAAGAAGAAAGTACATGGTTCAAATAGATTTGGCCATTCTTCGTGGTAGCCTTGTTAACTAATAAGATAGCTTGCAACACACTTGATTTCCCTGTTGAGTTTAAACCGGTCAATAACGTTAATGGTTTCAACGTCATTTCTTCACGCTTGATATTTTTTAACCCACTAATTATTACTTTCTGTATCATTGTTGTAGACCTTTAAAGAATTGATTTATACGTGAGTATCTATACCCTAAACTGGCAATGGAATCCACATTTCCCTGAAAAGAGCCGCTTTTATCCAGTGAATCTTTCAGATCTTCTATGCTCCAATAGATTTCCTTATCATCATTCCAATCCCATTCAAGCAAAAATAGATAGGTAAGGCATTCAAACAGCGGCATATTTATCGGTCGGCGTTTGTTTATGCCGGCAAACCGGAATGCGTCCTCACCCAGTAATGAATAGATTTTCTTTAATGCAGTCAGGAATTTCTCTTTTAGTTTCTCTATTTCTTCCTGCGACATGCGTTGATTCATAAATATCATCACTTTGGCGAGAAAATCATCAATATCACTTCTATACTCGATTGGTTTACCTAAATCTGCTGTTTGTAATTGGTTGGTCATGAGTAAATAAAAAGCTATAGCCCGCAGCACAATATATCTGTCCCGCATTCGGATGGAACTTACGCCTTCTCCCGTTGCTTTTTTGAATTCGTCTGATATGCAGATATCATCAATGAGGAATGTGGCGTTACCCCTGTATAGGGCGTTGCGCATTTCTTGATTGTTCAATCGTGTCCCACCTCGGTTCACTCTATCAAAGATATCATATTTTACGCGTTCCGGGGTTGGGGGCTGTATGATATAAAAAAATAACTGGTAGTCTTCAAATATGCCTTGTAGTTTGGGATCCAGTTCTTTGAAAAGGGAGCCGTTTAGGCTATGCAATATTTTTAAATCTTTCAGTCTGAATCCATTGTCCAAGAACCTTAATATTGTGTCAATGCGTTGCCGCCCGTCTACCACTTGTTTCTTTCCTTCTCTGGTTTCAAATAGGTACATAATGGGAATGGGTATTCCCATTAATATCGATTCTATTAATTCGGATGTTTGTCTTCCTTTCCAGACGTCATTTCTTTGAAAATCGGGGGAAATGATGATTTCTTTTCGTTCCACACATAGGCGTCGCAGGTGCAAAATGCTAAATTGTGCTTTTTCCACCCGTACTTCCGCGTTGGGATAAATAGTCGACGAGTTGTTTTCTTCCATGTCCAACCCGGACTCACTTTCTAACAGTTCTTCTTGCTCTTTCATTTTATCACTATGGATTCTTGTGAACAAAGGTAACAACTATCAAGTTCAAAGCCAAAGAAATGGGTTGTTTTCTGTAGAACTCATTTCTCTGAAATAAGCATATAGGGGACTTTACAGCCCCCTATATTCCCTTTCCGCATTGAAGCAAGGACAAGGTTTCATGGGATTCAGATCATGATGACCCACAATCAGAGCGTGTGGAAAGATGCGCTTCAGTTCGCGCAGCAGTGCAAGCAGCGAAGCTTTTTGCTCTAAGGTGCGAGTGTCGGATGGCTGACTGTCGGCATCCAAACCTCCTTCATAACAGATACCGATGGAGTGCCGATTATGATTGAGGCAATGCGCACCAACTTTTTCCGGTGGGCGGCCACGGTGAATCTCACCGTCACGAGTCACGTAGAAATGGTAGCCGATGTCACTGAAGCTGCGGTGGCGAATGTGGTCGCGGCGGCAATCCTCGAAGCTCAGGTCCACGCCCTGAGGCGTGGCCGAGCAATGAATAATGAGTAGGGTAATCGTGCGCATGTCTACTGGCAGGCGCCTAACCCTAAAGCTCCCGCAATGGCGGTGGCTACGGTGATGATTACTTTGAGGACAATGCCCCATACGTTTTTTGACCTTCTTTCTTCGTTCATGAGAGATAAAGATTTATAGTTTATGATTTATGCGAATGCGGGGGTTATCCCAATGGATTTTCATCGAGCCCACCGCCTCCTCCGGAACCACCGCCGGGAGTGTTGCCGGATGAGCTGCCTTCCACGGTGTACATGGAAGCCTCCTTCATTTGCCCTTCCAGATTAATCTGAGCATTGCTCAGCTCACCCGTGGCACGGGCGCGGAGTTTCAACCCCTTTACGTTATTAGCCAATGAGAAGTCGGCGGCAGATTTTGCGCCTTTTTGGCTGACAATCCCTACGGAGAAAATTGCCAGATCATCCATTTTTACATTCTTGCCATCCAGAATCAGTTCCTTGGTGCAGGAAACCATGTCTGTCAACACTCCCTTGATGACACCACTCGAGTAGGGAGTATTGTGGTTGGACATGTGTTTGGCAAGTCTCTCAATGTCGAAAGTCTCTTCAATTACGGGACGCGCATACCAGAGACCTTTCAGCGGGCTGTTTTCGCCCGTCACTTGATACTTTTTGTAACGAATCATAGTTTGATAGATAATTTAAATGATTAAACAATTATAATTTAAAAGATTCACGATGTTGAACTCAACTGTGCAAAGGTAATACTGAGGGTATAGGCGTTTGTCACTTTCGGACTCTTAGAGTCGATTTAGGTCTGTTTTAGTCTGTTATTTACATATATATCTTTGATAATGTCATGATTTATGTCTATCTTTGATGAAATATAACACAGGAATATCAGATATGAACTCTTTTGAAATCCGTACCTATGGGCGTACAGAATTAGCCCAACTCTATTGTCCCGATCTCTGTCCGGAGGCTGCTTACCGTAAGTTGAAACATTGGATTGATCTTTATCCCGGTTTGCGTGACGGTCTGTCCGCCCTGGGGCTTTCTCCCCGTTCACGCTCTTACACGCCCGCCCAGGTGAGCCTGATAGTAGGCGCACTGGGGGAACCCTGAGGCTACGCTTGGACATCGTAAAGGTGAGCTTGAGTGTAGTAGAGGTTGACTTGAGCGGTGTAAAGGTGAGGTTGGGCAGCGCAAAGGAGAACGGGGGATTGGTACAGTTGGTACAGAAGTTCATCGGTCTTCTGGCACACACACACACGTGCGCACGCATGCGTTTTATATTATAGCGCACGTTGTTATATCAAGGTTTTTGATAAGTTATATCAGGGCTTTTGATAAGTTCCTTTTCCATCCATATTCTCCACCAGCCCGTTTTTCAGCATTCGTTTCAGCCAAGTTGAAGCGGTGGCGTTTTTTATGCCCATCTCTTCAGCCTTTTGCAGGAATTCAATCCGTGTAAATCTCTTTTTCATGCACTGCACCAGTGCGTCCCGGTCGGCATTGCCCCGACGGGTTACTTCGGTGGCGGGCAGGAAGGAAAGGATATGGGTGGCGTGGCGATATAGACATTCGGCCATCGACAGCACGGCGTGGAAATCATCTTCAGTGATGTCGAGGTCCCATAAGCTTACGATGTGGTCTTTCAGATTATCGGCAGAAGTGCCGGGATCGGGCGAAAGGTGTGGTGACGTGGCTATATCTCCACTTTCAAGCATACGCAGCATGGCCACCACTTCCATGATGCGGCAGATGTTGATAGCCAGACGTGCCACGCTGCCCGACATTTCGCTGCCGTTTGTCAGTTCGGAGCGGGTGAAGAGTTGGGAGAACAGCCGGTTGAATTCCTCTTTCTGGCCGTCGGAGAGGTGTAGGGTGAAAATTCCTCCCATATAGATGTTTTTCAGCTTTTCTTTCCATTCCACCCCCATCTTGGTGAAGGGTTCTTCCAAATTCCGGTCGTTTCGGTCGAACTGGTTTTGCCATTGTCGTATGGAGGGCATGTAGTAGAAAATCTGTCGTGAGAAAAGCCCGTTTTCGGCAGTAGGTATCAGTGACTTCACTTGTGAGGGAGTGCCGGATATGAGTACTGAGAGATACGTTTTTTTTACTTCCCGGTATTCCCTGTCGGTGCGTCGGTTGTAGTCCACCCGTTCATGGTCGAAAGCCTTTCGCAGGGTATCGCTCCAGTGTCCGTAGTCCGAGCCGATGGCGGAGGATATGGTGTCGGCTTCGTTTTCGCATATCAGTCCGATGCCATCAGAGTCCATCAGATTTTGCAGGATGCCCGTTCCCGTGTTGTTTCCTGGGATGAGGAACATTTTGTTGGGCGGCAGTGTCGGAACCTCAGCTTTCGCCCGTTCTTTTCCCAGTGCGTCGTACTTTGCCTTGTCGCGTTGGTAGCATGCCATTCTTTCTGCCACCTGCTTGCGTATCTCATCGTGAAAAGGTTCTACCAGCAGGCGTACCAGCGACAGGACTCCTTTTCCGGATGCGGAGTTGGCCGAAGTGAAAGTCTGCATGCAGGGCGATATCATCTTTCCTCCGTATGCGCACCGGACGTGCGGTCCCATGGTGGCTCCCAGTACGTTGAGTGTTCCCAGCAACAGGACGTCGCTCTGGGCATCGGAGGTGGCGCAACTCATGATGCGTTCCAGAGGATAAGGCCACCGGATGTTCTTGTCGAAAGTGGGCAGAGGAGACAGCGGAGCGCTGCCCGGCGAAGTCTCTTCTTCACAAGAGAAGTCATTTTTCTCTTGTGAGTACACCTCTTTCACGCGTGCGCGTGTGTGTGTGCCAGAAGGGGGGCGGACTTCTGTACCAACTGTACCAACGGTGCCTGGATTTTCATATTCGATTTTCACGCCGCACAGCTCTGCCAGATGGAAGGCGGTGCCTATGTGTACGTCGTTGTGTCCGTTTTTCAGGGCGTTGCTGAATAGTTTTTCTGCTGCCTGATGGTCATACTTTGATGAGAGGCTGCACAGGGCGAGAAAATCCTGACGCCCCGCCTCGCCGCAGTCGGTGGCGATGGCAAAGGCCAGTTGTATATACTCTTGATAACTGGGAGCGATGTCTGCTCCCGCATTTCTGACGGCTTCGGTCAGGAGGTGCAATGAAGATAGTGGTTCCATTGGTTTTTGTAATTTGTAATTCGTAATTTGTAATTTATTTGTTGTCATTTTCAGTTCTTATCAACGCTTCCGGGTCATGGCACAGGAAACAGGAGCGTACGAGGTCTTTTCCTGAGGTATCCACTCCTTTACCCGAATTCCGGTGGTCGGTGTCGTACATGCAGTGTACATAGCTCATTGCCCAGCGGATTCCATCTGTGGCGCTTTGTCCGGGTGCGCAGGGCACGAAGGCTTTCACGCCCTTTCCGGTGGGACTGATGAACACTAACACCGGGTGTAGATAGGGATCTTCGAATAATAGTTGGCGCAGCTTTTTGGCTTCCTCGTTGGATTCGAGATGGTCTACGTCCACTACTACGAGTCCGGACGTTTCTTCTATACAGTCGCTCCTGCGTCGGGTGAAGACTCCGCACGGGGTCACGTAAGGCAGTGTCTGCTGCTTCAATAGGCGGCAGACACTGTCGTCACCCTGCTGTACGGCGTTTCGTACATCGAGAGTGAGTGCGGCAAGTTTCGCGTTTGAAGTGACCAACTTGTATACTTCGCTGAGTTCCACTGTGCGTAGTGGGGTCAGCGTGGCATTTTTCACGATCCTTCCGGTTGCTTTGTCCTTTATCGGAGAGATAGGGGGCATGAATAGCGACATTCTAAAAGAGTTTTCCATTGCGTTGTTTTTAAATTTCGTGCAAAGGTCGCCTCTTTCTTTGGAATGAACTATTATGGATTTAATGTCACGTCATATCCATAAGGATCTATGTTTTCCGTATCTTCCATTTTTATCACTGCCCACACTTTACTTAGTTCTGTCCTTAAACTGCTTAATTTCAGTGGGGTATCTTTCCCTTTATCCTGTTTTAATATATCTCCACTTGCAAATAAATGTGCTGCTAAATCATTGATTGTCTCGATTCCGAGTCCTCTATAAGCTCCTAATTTGAAGGCTCTGAGGATGCCTACGTATACGTAGGTGTTAATTCCGAAATATTTCCGTTCCGCCAGCCATTCTTCCTCAATAAAGCTGACATCACTTACTGCTTTTCTACTTGTATTTCTTTGCTTTACAGTACTATAGGTCTTATTTGTTTGACTAGACCGTTTTAGCCATTCATTTTTTTTATACTTTCCATTTGGTTTATATATTGATTGTTTATTAACTGATATTTGCAATGTTTAAAAAAACGCAAAAGTATAAGATAAAGATGAAGGGTGAAAATAAATTATGCAATAAGTGAAAAAGAAGTTGCTTTTTTGATGGTAAGTTGTTGATGTGTAGCTGTTTTGTATACGTTTTTTGAGTGCGAAAAACATTTGTTTAATGTGTACAAAGATAAATGTGTTTTTTAACTGACAAAATGTTTGATGAAAAATATTATTGTAATGTCTGCTTTATGAATAAATATTTTGGATTACATCAATCAGCATGAAAAATCAATAAATGGATGTTGTTTGATTGTTATATGCTTGCGGATTTCTGATTGAGAAACTTGTTCTTGTATACAAATTATTCTATCTTTGCACAAACATGAAGGTTCTGCAATGGATGAAGATATAAAGTTATTGGTGTGGAAGAAGGCCCGTTCTGTGGATGGTTTGGATGATTCCATGTTTCGCAAAGATGCTTGCGGAGCATTGATTATGTGGGATAAATTTGGGAAAAATAATCCTTTCGGATGGGTTATTGATCATATACTACCAATATCATTAGGCGGTGATGATAATTTACTGAATCTAAGGGCATTGCACTATAAAAATAATCTAAGTAAAGCCAGTGATTACCCTTCGTATACTGCGTCTGTGAAATATGATGGACGGGAAAACGTTATGGATGAACGAAATCTTACTGTTAATAAGAAACTGCGTGAAAAACTAAAGCAGCTTTATAAAAATGCTTGAATATGCTGAAAACCATCTCTATAGAATCATTGTTTGATATTTATTCCTATACATTGGATATAAAGCCGGACGAGGTACCTCTTCGTTTTATAACAGGACCTAACGGATATGGAAAAACAACGATCCTGAACATTCTGAATGCGTTATACACGGGTAAAATACGTGAACTGGCAGTTATTCCTTTTAAGCATTTACAGCTTACGTTTGATGATGGTTATGAAGTTACTGTAGCACAGCTGCGTGATTATACTATTGACGAGGATGCTGATGAATCATCGTTAACCAATGTACATTTGGATATAGAATTCAGAAAGAGCGGAAATGAGCGGTCTCTCTATTCTATAAGGTGGGATACTGGCGGTGAAGAAGATTTAGGGAATTTAGGACTATCTTTATATTTTACTTCCCATCCCCTTTATTATATTCGGGATGGCCGTGTGCAAACTCCAGATGGTGTACCTACTGTGAGGAAACATGTAGATATACTAAAAGAGTTGTTGAGGGAAAATGCAAATTCGGAGAATCAGTCGTTTCGCGAACGCTTGAAAGTATTCAGTGATATTATTGAAAAGTCTGCTTTTGCCCATAAAACAATGCAAATTGATCTGCGTTATGGTTATCGTTTTATAGCCGATAATGAAGAACGTACTATTCTTGCTGTAGACAAGCTCTCTTCCGGAGAGCAACAAATGCTTATCATGGCTTTTGAATTGCTGTTTATGGCTCCTGATGACTCATTGGTGTTGATAGATGAACCGGAAATTTCATTTCATCAGATGTGGCAAGTGGATTATTTAGCCAATCTGCAATCAATCATGGCATTGAGAAATTTGCAATGTATTGTAAGTACTCATTCTCCACAGATTTTTAATATGAATTGGGACTTGAGTGTCGATTTGTATGAACAATCTCAGGCTAATCTCTAAGTAAACATGCCGCAATCTTTCAATGTATGCTCAATGTCTATTCACAGGGAGATTTTTTCTCCACCAATTTATATTGTAATATAAATACCTGGGCAAGGGAACGTGGGCTTGAAGTATCATAGAAACGTCTAAAGTTTATTTCGTAAGCACTCAATTGTAAGCAGTCATTTTAGGCTTTTACAGGTCTAAAATGACTGCTTACATTGTATATGGCGAAATCTTCATCGTCATTCATCTTATTTTTGAAATATAAATTGTACCTTTGTCATACACCAATTAAGCTTTAGTGAATGGAACAGATACGTAAACTGCCGATAGGCATACAAACTTTTGATAAACTGCGTGAGGAGAATTTTCTTTATGTAGATAAAACGGTTATGATTTACCAAATAGTATCTACTTCTATTCCTTATTTCCTAAGTCGTCCGCGTCGATTTGGCAAAAGCCTGCTTCTTTCTACCTTTGAAGCTTATTTCCAAGGGCGTAAAGACTTGTTCCAAGGTTTAGCCATTGAAAAGTTAGAAACCAAATGGGAACAATATCCTGTGCTACATCTTGACTTGAATGCCCGGAAATATGAGACCGCTGCTGATTTGGTAGCTATGCTTAATCAGTATTTAGAAAAGTGGGAATTACTCTATGGTTCAGAGAAAAAAGATCGTAGTCCGGAAGAACGTTTTGCTTATATAATAGAGCAGGCATGTATACAGACAGGAAAACAAGTGGTTGTCTTGATTGATGAATATGACAAACCATTGCTTCAAGCCATCTTGGATGAGGGTTTGCTGGATGAGTATCGGAAAATATTGAAAGCATTCTATGGCGTTTTGAAAAGTGCAGACCGTTATCTTCGTTTTGTTTTCCTCACCGGAGTAACAAAGTTTGCCCAAGTAAGCGTGTTCAGTGACTTGAATCAACTGAATGATATCAGTATGAAATCTCCCTATGCAGCACTGTGTGGCATTACCCGAGAAGAGTTGCAGCAGACCTTTCTTCCGGAACTGGAGCGTCTTGCCAAACGGAGAGGGAGATCGTTGCAAGAAGTGATTGATTTAATGGAATGCCAATACGATGGTTATCATTTTCATCCGGAAGGTGCAGGGATGTTCAATCCGTTCAGTGTGTTGAATGCATTCGATGCGGAAGAATTGGGTTACTATTGGTTTCAGACCGGAACTCCTACTTATTTGGTTGATTTGCTGAAGCAGAGCGATTACGATATACGTTTATTGATAGATGGGGTAGAAGTGTTAGTTTCTGCTTTCTCTGAATATCGTGCGGAATCGCGAAATCCCCTTCCAATGATTTACCAAAGTGGTTATTTGACTATTAAGGGGTATGATGATGACGTGAAGCTATATACTTTAGGTTTTCCAAACGATGAAGTCCGTTATGGTTTTCTGAATTTTCTGGTGCCCTACTATACAAATGTATCTAATGATGAATCCGGTTTTCATATTGCTAAGTTTATGCGTGAATTGAAGAGTGGCGATGTGGAGGCATTCGTAGAACGTCTGAAGATATTCTTTGCAGGGATTCCGTATGAGTTGAGTGATGATACAGAACGTCATTATCAGGCTATTTTTCATGTAGTGTTTACTTTGCTGGGGCAATTCATCCAATCAGAAGTGCGTAGTAGCCGCGGCCGTGCCGATGCTGTGGTTCATACCCCTCACGTCATCTATGTTTTTGAGTTCAAATTGGACGGTACAGCTGAAGCTGCATTGAAACAAATTGAAGAAAAGGGATATTTGATACCTTACACGTTGGATGGCAAGAGGCTGGTGAAAGTTGGGGTGAATTTCAGCAAAGAAACACGGAATATTGATGAATATATTATCGTAGAGGAATAGAATTAAGAAAGGCGATGAAGATTTAATCTTCATCGCCTTTCTTATATATCATATTGGAATTTTTACTTCTTCATTCTCAGCACTCTAATTCCCGTCCAATTATCATTGCTTTGCAACATCTGTCCCAGAGCAACCTTAGAAACCACCACTTTCTTCTCTTTAGAAGAGGCATGCAACAAACAAAGTTTACCATCAATATAGAAAGCAATGCCCATGTGAGCTACATCCAATCCCGGAGTATTAGTCGTAATGGCAATAATATCTCCATTCTTAATCCAAGGCAGACCGTTGAACGGCAACTGATCCTGGGGAACATAATGAAATTCCTGACCATTCAATGACTTCTCGATCTCTTTCATTTTTGCTACATTCTCCGGAGAATTATTCAACTGCTTATACTGTTCCGGATGAGAAGACATGTAGGAAAGAGAAACTTTCTGGGTGTATGGGCTGTAAGCTGTTGTTACGTCTTCCAGGAAACCGTTGCGAACACCATTGTTTACCCAGTCTGCAATGTAGTGCAGGCGTGAAGGATAACCGTTGATTTTTCCATCACGGTAGCGGATCTTCTGCAGATTGGTAGCGAAATCTCCTTCAGCTACCTGTCCGTCTTCGGTAGGAGAGAGAGCCATAGCAAGAGTATATTCTACAAAAGTGGTGCAGTCTACTTCATCACAATTGATGATAAGTTCTTCTTCACCATCAGTAACTTCCAACGTATGTGCTACGTAAGGAATATCCAGAAAATTTATTCCATTGTTCAGCATGGCGTTGTCTTTTTCGTCTGTCTGAGCGCTGACAGTAGCTACACAAAGCGCACTGAACAGGAGTGTAATCATTGTTTTCATTGTTCTTTCGTTTTTTAATATAAATAAAAAAAGATGTCGCAAAAGTACGACATCCTTTTCATAAATCCTTAATTTGGACAGATTAAATTTAATATTGATAGATTAAATTTTTGTAATCCGCCTTTTTGTCAAATGGTACGATGGAGAAGCCGTATTCAATGGCGTTTTCTACACCGGGACGAATCAGATACGGTTCGTGCGCTATAGCTCCCCAACTATTATCACCACCTACACCCATCATACGATAGTCAATGAACATGTCTACTTGCTTCACTGGTTGCGGATCGGTGAGATGACGATGATTCGTTTCGTTGGTACGTGGAGCACCATTGTTGATCGTTTCGCCGCTGTCCAGACTTTCAAGCAGATAGTTGGAAGCATTCAGTTCAAACGTACGGTCGGCTATGAAGAGTAAACCGGCTTTTTGCTTAGTGGTGAGTGCACACCAGTAAATATCCGTACGATGCTCATTTTCTTGCGGACGGATGTAGGGTTCGTACAAGTCCTTTATCGGAGTAGTATATTCTCCTATAAACTGGGAAGTGCGACGATCACGGTAGTTCTCTTCCGGACCACGACCGTAGTAAGTAAGATCATTGAATGTTTCCGATAATTGCATACGCAAACCTACACGGGGTATCATCGGAGTTTCCGTGCCTTCGGCTACAAAGCGATTATCCACTTTGATAATGCCATTGGCAAAGACTTTATAGGTAATTTCCCACTGCGCATCTACCTGCGGAAAACGATAGGTAACCTTTACAATGGACTTGCCGCCATCTTTAGAAACATTGAACGATTCTGCCTTAGGTGCCTGGTAACTGGCCTCGCGCCATGCTTTCAGGCGAGTGGGAAGTTTTGCTCCGTAATCATTATCGGTAGGTGCACGCCAGAAGAAAGGTTGCGGACCTTGACCGTTATGGATATACTCTTGTTTCTTATAGATATAAGAGGTCAGTAAGCCGCTTTGTTTATCAAATGTAGCCTTGAAATCATCACCGCTGAAAACAACCTGTGAAAAGACTTCATCTACTTTAGCGGGATCCATGCGTACCACTTCTTTCTTAAAGAACGGGTGAACATAAGTTTGTTCACGTGCGATTACCGTGCCAACCGGTAAGAAAGGTTCTGCCTTACGTATGGTTGCATAGAATTCGATGCGTACATCTCCCGTAGTATTCTTTTCTTTAGGAATACCTTGCAGGAATGCGCTGGTAGCCGTCTTACCCGGAGCAGCATTGATGTTATCCATTTTGCCCTTATAAATTTCTTTTCCATGATCGCGAACGATGTAGTGGAAATCATATTTATTCAGATCAGTAAATGAGAAGTCATTGCGTATTTGCACCGTGCAGGTTTGCGGGTCGAACTTAATGAATTTAATGTTCTGATAAACCTTACCCATTTCAATAGTCTGGGGCTTTATACTGCGGTCGGGATAAACTACGCCATTGATGCAGAAGTTACCATCGGAAGGAGTTCCGGTATCGCCGTAGTCACCACCATAATTCCAGTATTTGCGTCCGTCACTGGTCTTGGCGGCAAAGCCTTGATCTACCCAGTCCCAGATGCAACCACCCTGTAATATCGGATATTTCTCAATCACATCCCAATAATCCTGGAAGTTGCCAAGACTATTACCCATAGCATGAGCATATTCACACAGGATAAGCGGACGAGTCATTTCCTTATTCTGGGCATACTTTTCAATAGATTGGGGAGAAGAGTACATCGGACAATAAATATCCGTATTCCATTCTAATCCGGCACGTTCGTACTGGATAGGACGGCTATCGAGCATCTTCAGAGTATTATAGGTAACGTAGAAGTTCAGTCCGTTTCCGGCTTCGTTACCCAGTGACCAGATGATTACAGACGGATGATTCTTATCGCGTTCGTACATATTCATGGTACGGTCGAGGTGAGCATTCATGAATAACGGATTGTTACCCAAAGTACCACCTACATTGAGGTTATAACCCATACCGTGGCTTTCAATGTTTGCTTCATCAATTACGTACATGCCATATTGGTCGCAAAGTTCGTAGAAGCGTTCCTGTTGAGGGTAGTGGCAAGTACGTACGGTGTTCACATTATACTTTTTCCAGAGTTCGAAATCCTTGATCATAAGATCTTCCGGAACGTAATGTCCTGTGTATTCATTATGCTCGTGTACATTCACACCTTTCACAAGGATAGGCACGCCGTTCACAAGCAGTTGCTTATCCTTAATCTCTATCGTACGGAAACCTACCTTGCAACTGGTAGCTTCTATTACTTCGCCATTGGTGCGTTTCAGGCTGATGACGAGTGTATAAAGATTAGGCGTTTCAGCTGTCCAATGCTTTACACCACGGAGGGTTTTCTTCGTGAACTCTACTTCGGTCTGATCACCTTCCACACGGGTAGAGGATTGGGTTACTTGCTGATCCTGGTCATCGAGTAAACGATAGGAAACTACATAAGGAGACTTAATATCACTTTCGTTCGTAAGCTTCACTTTCAGTTGCAGGATACCGTCCTTGTAATAAGGATCCAGCGGAGTCTCTACCTTGAAGTCTGCAATATGGATTTTGGGCGTGGCATAGAGATAGATATCACGCTCTATGCCGCTGATGCGCCAGAAGTCCTGACATTCCAGATAATTGGCATCCGAGAAACGGTGTACCTGAATGGCAATCATATTCTTGCCTTTTTTCACCATGGCGGTAACGTTGAAGCGGGCAGGAGTTTTGGCATCCTTGCTCATACCTACAAACTTGCCATTCATGTAATAGAAAGCAGCACCGCGCACACCATCTGCACTAAGGAAGATTTCTTTTCCATCCCAGTCATTACCTACAACGAAATCACGGCGATACGTACCTGTCGGATTCCAGTCTTTGGGTACATAAGGCGGATTAGGCTTGTCCCAATAAGGTTCGTAACCCTTGGAACAGAACTCGTAAGGCTGGTTGACGTAGATCGGAGTACCGAAGCCCTGTAACTCCCAGTTACCCGGCACATTGATGTCCGGCCAACGGTTTACCTCAGTACGCACATTCATGAAGTCGGTAGGACGGTCGGCAAAGTTCTCCACATAGTTGAACTTCCATTTCCCGTTGAGGGATAGGCGGCTGGCTCCGTTCGTCCGGTCGTTGATGATGGCGTTCTCTTCACTGTCGTAAGAAGTGAACGTACTTCGGGGAGCTTCTTTGTTGATACTGGTCAACTTCGGATTGGTCAACTGGTCGTAACGGTCCTCTTGTGCCTGAAGGGCCAAGGGCAGCAATGCGAGACAGGTGATAAAAGTCAGTTTTTTCATTGAGTTACTATATTAATTATTTTTTCTCGAATTTCACCCCGTCACGCAACCACTTCTCCAGTTCTTCTGTCCACTGGCGTTTGTAAGTGAAGTTATCGCGGAAGCCCCAGCCATGTCCGCCAATGGGGTAGATGTGCATGGATACGGGAACTTTCTGTTGGTTGAGAGCAAGGAAGTAGCCGATACTATTCATGGGCGGCACAGCGCCATCATCAGCAGAAAGTACGATGAAAGCTTGCGGAGAGCGGGGAGATACACGACGTTCCAGAGAATACGCATCTTCCAGTTCTTTGGTCGGGTTATCACCAAGAAGATTATTGCGCGAACCTCCATGAGTAATACCCGGTACCATCGAGATGACCGGATAAAGCAATATCTGAAAGTCCGGACGCGTTTCATCACTACTGTAAAGTGTAGAGAGAGAAGCGGCCAGGTGTCCTCCTGCCGATGCACCCATAACGCCTACCTGATTCGGATTGATACCCCATTCTTTGGCATGCTGGCGAATAATGCGGATAGCCTGTTCTGCATCTGAGAGGGGCACTTCGCGATTCCCGTTCGGCATGCGATATTTCAAAACGGCATACGTGATTCCCTGTGTGTTGAACCAGGATGCCATGTCATGGCCTTCGTGATTCATGGCCAGGCGGGCATATCCGCCGCCCGGACACATCAAGATAGTCATGCCATTTGGCTTTGCCGGGCGATAAACCGTGATGGTAGGATTAACGACATTGGCCACACGGCCGCCGTTCAAATCTTCCTGATCTCCTGTCAGGCCATTCGTATTAGGAGCACCGTTGGGCCACAAGGGTATCTCAACGGGCTTCTGAGCAGATAGCAGAGTTGACATAAACAGTGCTGTAATGAATAAAATTGTTCTCATTGTATTTCTATTATTTGGTTTTCATCGAAGCCTTGATGAAGTAAATTATCAGCAATGCATAAGCGCCCAATGCCAGTACTTCGGACCACGTATTGTTTACCCAGGCATCGTTCACCAGATTGATGCCTCCGAAACGCATTGCTGCACTGACTACGCCCATAAGCGCACCACCGGCAATGAAACCGGATGCCAGCAACGTACCCTTTTCGCCACGTTCTGCATTGAGAGCGGCATCTTTGCTACGGCTGGTTACGTACCAGTTCACAGCACCACCCACAACGAGAGGAATGTTCAGTTGTAACGGAATAAACATACCCAATGCAAATGCCAATGCGGGAATCTTGAATGCATTCAGTACGATAGCAAGTACTGCACCAATGCCGTAAAGCAACCAGGGAGCGCCTACGCCATTCATTAACGGCTCGATAACTGCCGCCATCGCATTAGCTTGCGGAGCAGCCAGTTGTCCGCTGGTAAATCCGTATGTCTTATTCAGGATAATCATTACACCACCTACGGTTGCAGCTGAAACAATCGTTCCGAGGAACTTCCAGGCTTCCTGTTTGGCGGGTGTACTACCCAGCCAATAACCGATTTTCAAGTCGGTAATGAAACCACCTGCCATAGACAGTGCCGTACACACAACGCCACCCATTACCAATGCGGCTACCATTCCTTCAGGACCTTTCAAGCCAACAGATACCATCACTACCGATGCCAGAATCAATGTCATCAGCGTCATGCCGGAAACCGGGTTCGTACCTACGATTGCAATGGCATTGGCAGCCACAGTCGTAAACAGGAAAGCGATACCTGCCACCAGCAGAATAGCTACCACAGTATGCAGCAAACTGCCTTGCATCACATCGAAGTAGAAGAATAAGAATACCAGTAACAGCGTTATAATAGAACCGATAGCAATAATCTTCATAGAAATATCGCGCTGAGTACGCTTCATGCTGGCTTCTACATTGGACTTTCCACCCATCTCCTTTGCTGCCAGTCCTACAGCACTCTTGATAATGCCCCACGACTTGATGATACCGATGATACCTGCCATAGCGATACCACCGATACCGATGCTCTTGGCATAATAATTGAAAATTTCTTCGGGAGCCATGCTGCCTACGGTAGCCACAATTGACGGATTCCACTGGTTCAGCACACTGTCACCCCAGATCATGGACATTCCCGGAATGATAATCCACCATACAGCCAGTGAGCCGGCACAGATGATAGAGGCATATTTCAGACCTACAATATATCCCAAACCGAGTACGGCCGCACCTGTATTCACTTTGAATACCAGTTTTGCTTTATCAGCCAGCATCTCACCAAAGCCGCATACGCGTGTGGTGAAATTTTCGTTCCACCAGCCGAATGTGGCAACGATGAAGTCATACAAACCTCCGATGATACCTGCCAGCAACAACGGTTTGGCTTGGCTTCCGCCTTTCTCGCCCGATACCAGTACCTGTGTGGTAGCTGTTGCTTCGGGGAAAGGATACTTGCCATGCATATCACTTACAAAATATTTACGGAACGGAATGAGGAAGAGAATGCCCAACACACCTCCCAATAGAGAACTGATGAATACCTGGGTGAAAGTTACTGTGATTTCTTCCGGATAAGTTTCTTGTAGAATGTATAAGGCGGGCAGGGTAAAGATGGCACCTGCCACAATAACGCCGGAACTGGCGCCGATGGATTGGATAATGACATTTTCTCCTAACGCATTCTTACGTTTTGCTGCGCCTGATACGCCCACGGCAATAATTGCAATAGGAATGGCTGCTTCGAACACTTGTCCTACTTTCAATCCCAGATAGGCTGCCGCAGCCGAAAAGAGGATAGCCATAGCGATACCCCATAATACAGACCAGAGGTTAACTTCCGGGTACTTCTTGTCAGGGCTCATCAACGGGTTGTAGACCTCGCCCGGTTTCAGTTCACGGAACGCATTTTCCGGCAGACCGGTCAATTTCTCTTCTTCTTGTTTCATAGTTTCTTAATTGCTTTTATGTTTTATAGTTATTATGTCGTCAATTAATTGTTTATTTTATCCAAATCAGCTTCAAAGAAAGCAAAAAAAAAGGAGAATTGAAAAATTCTCCTTTATTCTTATATATAAAGATGCTTATTTTGCATCTTTCGGTGTCATATCTCCTTCTACAAAGAGTCGCATCATTTCTGTTTTGGCATTCGTGCGCAAAGTGATGGACTTTTTGAAGTGTCCCGGATACTTGCCTGTTCCGTTGTAAGTAATCTTAACGGTTCCGGTTTTGCCCGGCAATACGGGTTCCTGAGTATATTCGGGAACTGTACATCCACAGGAAGCTACGGCTTGATGTATAACCAGCGGAGCATCGCCCACATTGGTGAATGTGAATACACAACTTACTACCGGATCATTTTCAGAAAACGTACCGAAGTTATGTGAGGTCTTATCAAACTTAATATCAGCTTTCCCCTGTGCTGAAACGTAACCAATGCTCAGAACGAGCATAAACATATACAATGCAAGTTTTTTCATGTCTATTTCTCTTTTTAAGTTTACAATCGGGACAAAGGTAGTGCATTTTCGGAAAAATTGTGTTTATTATGTGCGAAATAGTATTAAATCAGAAATTTAGACCAATATCCGGGTCTGCACCGTACCCGCTCCGTGTCTGGTCCGTGTCAAGGCCGTATCTGGTCCAAACGTATGGATACGGAGCTAATACGGAGCCAATACGGAGCTGATACGGCTTTGGTACGGTTCGGGTAATAAAGAGGGAGAGAAACAGAACAAAAACTTTTCTTATTCTTTATGTATGTTTTCTTGTCGGCGAATGATAAGTATTGAAAAATAGGGGAAGGTACGCTCATCAATCAGCGGGATGTCATTTAAATATATTTCATTTTCAGTCCCTACGTTTTCAAAATAATGGTAAGCATACTCAGGATGCAGATGGATGCAACGGTGAACTTCGTCGGTGCATTGAGAGAGTTTCATGATGACGATGGTAGTCTTTTCCTGCATATACTTTTCTATTTCTTTAGCGGTTATGATGCCGGGAATGACGGTCAGCCGTTCTTCCTGACTGGCGATGTGAAGTCCTGCGCAAGCACCCGCTGCGATGAAAGCAGGAATACCGGCAATATGCCGCACGGGGATACCGTCAGCTTGTAGCTTATCAAAGATATAATGAACGGAAGAGTAGAGGCCGGCGTCTCCTTCGGCAACGATGCAGATTTTCTTATTCTCTTTATAAAGCTGTGCAGATGCGGTATACACTTTGTCATAAGCGGCAAGTGCCTGTTCCCGGTTCTTGCTCATGGGCAATGCGAAACGGGAGAGAAGTGTATCCGGAATATCCAGTGCGTGCAGTATATCGGCAGCACGTGATAAGGTACGTCCGTTTGTTGTGTGAGTTTCGGGACAGAAGATGCAATCGGCATTTTGCAGGGCTTTCAAGCCTTTCAGGGTGATAAGTTCCGGTTCTCCGGGGCCGAGGGATACGAATATGACGGGGTTGGACATGTTTGTTAGTGATTAACGGTTAGTGTTTGGTGATACATGAATAATGCTTACTGAAAAGCTGTGCAAAGATAACCAAAAACTAATCTTATCCCTTCATAATCCTCCTTATTTCCGCATCCAGTGAAGCTTTCTCCGGAATATGGAGTTTGGGTCTTAGCCGATAGCGTATCCTGGTGACGCTGGCGGAAGCTATACCTAATATCCGGGCTATTTCTTCCGTGGTCTGGTTAATCATGATGAGCATACACAACTTATTAAGAAAAGAATTCTAACTAAATCATTGCTTTCCCTTGCATCGCCCGATAAATAATGTATTTTTGTACTTCAATGTGCGACAAAGAACACTAACTCTTAATTATATGATGGATTATCAATTAAATACCCCCTTGAACGGGAATTTGGCAATGACTTCTTGTTTTCATGAAAATAAAGCACTGCAACAAGATACTACCTTATACAAATTTATATGGGTACGCAACGGCATCCTGACTGTTGAAATAGACCATATCCCGATGCGGCTGGAACAAGACGAAATTGCCTGTCTTACGCCTTTGCATCATATCGAAATTAAAGCTGTGGAGGGCGAATACCTCACTTTTCTGTTCAATAGTAATTTCTACTGCATCTTCGGCCATGATGACGAAGTATCGTGCAATGGTTTCCTTTTTCATGGTTCTTCCCAGGTGATGCGATTGAAGCTTTCTCAGGGGCAGGCTGCCAATCTGAATGATATTGTCCGTATCTTCCGTCAGGAATCTGCCGTTCGTGATAACCTGCAGGAAGAAATGCTGCGCATCATTCTCAAACGTTTCATCATCACCTGTACCCGCATTGCCCGTGAGAAGTGCGGTGTTACTCCGGAACAGGAGAAAGCTTTCGATATTGTCCGCCGCTTCTATATATTGGTTGACCAGAATTTCCGTGAAAAGAAACAAGTACAGGATTATGCCAACCTTTTATTCCGTTCTCCCAAGACACTTTCCAATCTGTTTTCTTCCTGCGGAGTCCCTTCTCCTTTGCGCATCATTCACGAACGAGTGGAAGCGGAAGCCAAACGTCTACTGCTCTACACTCCCAAAAGTGCCAAGGAAATCAGTGAACTCCTTGGCTTCGAAGATTTGTCCACATTCAGCCGCTTTTTCAAGAAAATGACAGGCGAAAGTGTGTCGGATTTCCGTAAATCGAACACAACGGGAAATATTGCCAACTGATACGGCAGAATTGCCATTTCACCCCCCGACATAAATCCCGATTTTTGCATCAGAAAAACAAAACAATTCATTAATGCAATAATCGTATGAAAACAAAATTACAATCAATGTTCGTGGCGGCCCTGACACTGGCTGCATCTACTCAGAAATTGGGTATCAATCTTATCCGTGTGGCAATTCTGGTTATTTTCGTTTGGATAGGCGGATTGAAGTTCTGGAATTATGAAGCCGAAGGTATCGTGCCTTTTGTGGCAAACAGTCCTTTTATGAGCTTCTTCTATACGCATAGTGCTCCTGAATATAAGGAATACAAGCTGAAAGAAGGTGAATTTGATGCCGTGAAGCATGAGTGGCATAAGGAAAACAATACGTATGGCTTTTCTCATGGGCTGGGCATTCTCATCATGACCATTGGTGTTCTTACTTTTCTCGGCATCTTTTGGCCGAAAGTAGGCTTGGTAGGGGCGGGACTTGCCATTATCATGACTCTCGGAACGCTTTCTTTCCTTGTCACCACACCCGAAGTATGGGTGCCTAATCTGGGCAGTGGAGAGTTCGGTTTCCCTTTATTGACCGGTGCAGGAAGATTAGTTATAAAAGATACAGCCATTTTGGCCGGCGCAATTGTTATATTAGCAGACAGTGCGAAGAGCGTACTGGAACAATTAAAAAAATAAAGATATGAAAAAGTATGATGCCATTATCATTGGTTTCGGCAAAGGTGGGAAGACCCTGGCTGCCGAATTTGCAAAACGTCAGAAGACGGTTGCCATAGTAGAACGTTCAGATCGTATGTATGGAGGCACGTGTATCAATATCGGCTGTATTCCTACAAAGACGTTGGTGCATCTGGCTAAGGAAACTCCGGTAAAGGCTACGTGGGAAGAGAAGAAGGACTATTATCGTCAGGCCATTGGTCGTAAAGAAGAGGTGACTTCCTTCCTGCGGAATAAGAACTATCATAATCTGGCTGATAATCCTAATGTGACGGTGTATACAGGTGTCGGATCGTTTGCCGGTCCTGATGTGGTAGAAGTGCGGACGGAGACAGAAGTAATTGAATTGCACTCTTCTCAGATCTTTATAAATACCGGTGCGGAAACCATCGTACCACCTATTGATGGAATAAAAGAGAATCCTCGCGTATACACCAGCACTTCCATCATGGAACTGGAAGAACTTCCCGAACGGCTGGTGATTGTGGGTGGAGGTTATATCGGCCTGGAATTTGCTTCCATGTATGCCTCTTTCGGTTCGAAGGTGACGGTACTCGAAGGGTATCCCGAACTGATTGGTCGCGAAGACAGGGATATTGCCGCCAGCGTACAGACCGTATTGGAAAAGAAAGGCATTGTTTTCCATCTCAACGCGAAAGTACAATCCGTGGACGGTACAACAGTGATTTATGAGGATGCTGTAACTCATGAAATCCATCACCTGGAAGGAGATGCTATCTTATTGGCAACTGGGCGTCGTCCGAATACTTCGGGGTTGAACCTGGAAGTTGCCGGCGTGAAAGTGAATGAACGGGGAGCCATTATTGTAGATGAGTGGCTGCGTACTACCAATCCGGCCATCCGTGCCATTGGCGACGTAAAAGGCGGGTTACAATTCACCTATATCTCATTGGACGATTACCGCATTATCCGTGAGGATTTGTTTGGTGCAGGAGAGCGGCGTACAGACGACCGTGAGCCTGTGAGTTATTCGGTATTTATGGATCCTCCTTTGGCACGTGTAGGACTGAGTGAGATGGAGGCCCGTAAGAAAGGACTGAACGTAAAGGTGAATACACTTCCCGTAGCAGCCATTCCGCGGGCACGTACTTTAGGTGAGACTGACGGATTGTTTAAGGTAGTAGTGGATGCCGATACAAATAAGATTCTGGGCTGTTCCCTGTTCGGACCGGAAACAAGTGAGATCATTAATATCGTATCTATTGTAATGAAAATGGGACAGGAATATACTTTCTTACGTGATTATATATTTACACATCCCAGCATGAGCGAAGCATTGAATGATCTGATGAGTTTTTAATGAGGAAGTTTTTTTAATGAAGAATTCTTCATTCCTCATTCTTCATTAAATTGTGCCTGTATTTGCGTATCTCCCCAAAAATGACGAATATTGTGCTCGAATTCTATACCTTTTTATTGTCATGAAACGAACTACTGCAATAATTGTCTTCCTTTTAAGTATTTTATGTGTGGCTTGTGGCCCGAAAAACAAACAAAACTCTACTGATTTACAGGCTACCACAGCCTCCGTATCAGCTGCAGACTCTATTTATCCGGTCTATGCCCAAGGGTTTGAAGTGAAATATCTTCCCAATCATGTCCGATTGGTAGACTTGCGTGATCCTCAAAATGAAAGTAGTAATACTTTCCATTATGCATTGGTGCCCCGGGGAACGAAACCTGAAGGAATTCCTTCTGATTATACGGTGATCGAAATACCTGTGCGCAGTGTCATTTGCATGACTTCTTTACAATTATCCAATTTCATCAAACTGGAAGCCTGTGATAAGGTGGTGGGTATAACCAGTACACGCCACTTGTTCAACAAAGAAATGAATGAGCGCCTGAAGTCGGGTAAGACTGCCAAAATAGGAATTGAAGGTAACTTTGATAATGAAGTGATCATGAGTGTGAATCCGGATGTTATCTTTATCTCTCCTTTCAAGCGTGGCGGATATGATACGATGCGTGAAATAGGAATACCTTTGGTTCCGCACCTGGGATATAAGGAAATGACTCCGCTGGGACAGGCGGAATGGATTAAGTTCATCGGCTTGTTTATTGGACAGGAAGAGGAGGCGAATGAAAAGTTTGCTGCTATAGAAAAGCACTATAATGACCTGAAACAACTGGCTGCCGATGTGAAGAAGCGTCCGGTAGTATTCAGCGGTGAGATACGTGGAGGAAACTGGTATGCAGTAGGCGGCAAGAGCTTCCTGGCCGAACTGTTCCGTGATGCGGGAGCCGATTACTTCTTGAAGGACGATCCCCGTTCCGGTGGTGTTACACTGGATTTTGAAACAGTATACAGCCAGGCGGAGAGTGCCGATTACTGGCGTATTGTGAATAGTTACGACGGTACATTCTCTTATGATGCTTTGAAGTCTCTTGATCCCCGTTATGCCGACTTCCGTGCATTCCGTGACAAAGGTGTTGTTTATTGCAATATGCGCGAGCAACCTTTCTACGAAAGTATGCCGATGGAACCGGAAATAGTACTGGAAGATCTGATCCATGCGTTCCACCCCGATTTATTACCTGATTACCAACCGAAATACTACGCACGTTTGCAATGAAAAGACCGACACTGCTTCTGATGTTGGTGATACTGGCATCTATATTCCTGTTTTTCTTGCTGAACCTGCTGTTAGGCTCTGTCCATATTCCTTTTCGTGCCGTTTGGAACATTTTATGGGGGAATACGGATGAATCCATTATCTGGCAGAATATCATTTGGAAATCCCGTGTGCCGCAGGCATTGACGGCATTGGTGGCGGGAGCGGGGCTATCGGTGAGTGGTTTGCAGATGCAGACGGTTTTCCGGAATCCGCTGGCAGGACCGTCGGTATTGGGTATCAGTTCGGGTGCCAGCCTGGGAGTAGCCTGTGTGGTATTGCTATCGGGAGCGATGGGCGGTGTGGCATTGAGCAAGCTCGGATATATGGGAGAAGTGGCGTTGTCCATTGCAGCTATTATCGGAGCACTGTCCGTGATGGCGCTTATCGTATACGTTTCACAGAAAGTAAAGGGAAATGTGACGTTGTTGATTATCGGTGTGATGATCGGTTATGTGGCAAGTGCTATTATCGGTGTATTGAAATATTTCAGTGTGGAGGAAGATATTCGTGCATACGTCATTTGGGGACTGGGTAGTTTTGCCCGTGTGTCGGGGGATCAGATGATACTGTTTGTCTGTATCATGGCGGTCTTGTTGCCACTCTCGTTTTTGCTGATAAAGACAATGAATCTGTTGCTGCTGGGCGATGGCTATGCTCGGAATCTGGGGTTGAACATCAAGCGGGCACGCCTGTTGGTGATCTCCTGTTCAGGTGTGCTGGTGGCGATTGTGACAGCGTATTGCGGTCCGATTATGTTTATCGGTTTGGCTGTTCCCCATCTTTGCCGGGCTATATTCCATACATCCGACCATCGGATACTGATGCCTGCCACATTGTTGGTAGGGGCTTCGTTGGCGTTGGTGTGCAACCTTATCGCCCGCATGCCGGGATTTGAAGGAGCTTTACCGGTGAATTCGGTGACTGCTTTGGTAGGTGCTCCGGTAGTGGCATCCGTGCTCTTCAGGAAGCGCAAAGGGGAACTGGAAGAATAATTGAGAATTGAAAATAAAGAGATTTTGAAACAGGAAACTATACATATTGAGAAACTATCCATTGGCTATCCCGGTAAAGGAGATGTGAAAGTCGTGGCAAGCGATATTTGTGCCGGAATCAATAGCGGGGAGTTGACTTGTCTGTTGGGTGCCAACGGGGTGGGGAAGTCTACATTGTTGCGTACACTTTCCGCATTTCAACCGAAGTTATCCGGTGAAATACGTATACAGGGAAAAGAGATTGGCTCTTATACGGACAAACAGCTTTCAAAAGTGATCAGTGTAGTCCTGACTGAAAAGTGCGACATCCGTAATATGACTTCTGTGGAACTTATCGGTCTGGGACGCAGCCCATATACCGGTTTCTGGGGAACACTCTCCAAAGAAGATAAAGAGGTAGTGGATCATGCTATTAATCTGGTCGGAATATCTCACCTGGCACATCGCATGGTACATACACTGAGTGATGGCGAACGACAAAAAGTGATGATTGCCAAGGCACTGGCTCAGGAAACTCCGGTGATTTTCCTGGACGAACCTACTGCCTTTCTTGATTTCCCGAGTAAAGTGGAAATGATGCAATTGCTCCATCAGTTGAGCCGGCAGACGGATAAGACTATTTTCCTGTCTACCCATGACCTGGAACTTGCCTTGCAGATTGCGGATAAAATCTGGTTGATGGATAAGGTGAACGGGGTGACTATCGGAACTCCCGAAGATCTTTCACTGGATGGAACCCTCAGTAGTTTCTTTGCCCGTAAAGGAATTGTGTTTGATCTGGAGACAGGATTATTCCGGGTGAACAATGAGTATACTTCCCAGATCCGTATTGTCGGGCATGGACAAAAATACGCTATGGTGCGGAAAGCTTTGCAAAGAAATGGTATTCTGGCAAACCGAAACGTGGAGTCGGACGTTTATATTGAAACGGGAGATTTGAAAGGGGACGGTACTTTTGTACTGCACCCCGTAAACGGCGAAGCGGTGACTGTGCAAACCATTGATGAACTGCTTGCAGAGATTGTAAAGATTCTATGAGATATTCGACAAAAGATAATTATCTCTATCTGACTACCACCCCGGTGCCCCGTCTGATAGTATCATTGGCTGTACCTACGATTATTAGTATGTTGGTTACGTCATTCTATAATATGGCGGATACGTACTTTGTGGGGAAGATCAATACCCAGTCGACGGCGGCTGTAGGTATTGTGTTCTCGGTCATGTCCATAATTCAGGCGGTGGGCTTTTTCTTCGGACATGGTTCGGGGAACTATATTTCGCGGAAACTCGGTGCGCAGGAGACTGGGAATGCAGAGAAGATGGCGGCTACCGGTTTCTTCTGGGCGTTGTTTATGGGTATATTTCTGGCAGTAGTGGGACTTATCTTCCTTAGCCCGTTGTCGCTGGCATTAGGTTCTACACCTACTATCCTGCCTTATACGGAGAAATACCTGGGCATCATATTGCTGGGTGCCCCTTTCATGACTGCTTCGTTAGTACTGAACAATCAGATCCGTTTCCAGGGAAATGCAGCGTATGCGATGGTAGGAATCGTATCGGGTGCGGTGATTAATGTGATACTGGACCCTATTCTGATTTTTGTTTTTGATATGGGGATATCGGGTGCTGCGTTGGCTACGGTCATCAGTCAGATATGTAGTTTCTCCCTGTTGCTATATATGTGCAGAAAGGGTGGCAATATCCGTATCCGTTTCAAGAACTTCACACCTTCACTGGCTTTCATAAAGGAGATTATTGGTGGTGGTACCCCTTCGCTTGCCCGTCAGGGACTGGCGAGTGTAGCTACTATTTTGCTGAATGTGGCTGCCGGGGCTTATGGAGACGCGGCTATTGCAGGCATGTCTATTGTTACCCGTATCGCAATGTTCATTAATGCTTTCCTGATAGGTTTTGGACAAGGTTTCCAGCCGGTATGCGGTTTCAATTACGGTGCGGGATTGTATGTGCGTGTTCGTCAGGGATTCTGGTTTTGTGTAAAGGTGGGATTCATCTTCTTACTGGTGTGTGCGCTGGCAGGCATGGGATTTGCAGAAGAGATTGTTTCTTTGTTCCGTAAGGGAGACCCGGATGTAATTGCAGTAGGGGCTGCCGCCTTGCGTTGGCAGTTCATTACTTTTCC